>CAZRNB010000061.1:0-17076 GCA_964601355.1 uncultured Pirellulales bacterium | reverse complement strand
GACAAAGACAAGCTTTTACTTCAAATTACTCGAAATATGGTGAACGCTTACCAAAATTTTTTTTGGCAAGCCGTATGTCAAATAAATTCTGCGATTTCATCGAATTATCGGGCTTTATATTAGAGGATCAGGGCGAAGCCCTGGACTGGATCAAACCGGCTTTCGGCCAGTGCGTTATTCTCGGTTGTCCGGCTTGCCCCCGTTAGAGACCTTTGGCTTCGGCCAATTTGACTCTTTTATGCAACTTGGTTTTCTAACGGGGCTTGCTTCTTGACAGTATATGGCGCTTATCATATCCTTCTACGTAGATAACAGAAGACAGAAGACAGAAGTCAGAAATCGAAAATGAATAAATTGACGATTTCCGATTGCCAAATGTCGATTTTGAAGTTCGTGGATTGTCGCTCCAGCAGAAAACAGGATGTTAACTTTAATGACTAAAAGAATAGCTATTTTAGGCTCAACGGGATCGATTGGGAAAAATGCGCTGCGGGTAATCGATTCTCTTGGGCCGCAGTACCAAATTTTCGCATTAAGCGCACATAGTAACGTCGCGCTTTTGGCTGAACAGGCACAGCGGTATAAACCAAAGTATATAGCAGTTACGGATACAAATTACGCAGAGCAGCTTCAGGAAATGACCAGCGATTTGGATGCCGATATTCTTAGCGGGCCGGACAGCTTGATAGATCTGGCGGAGCTGGGTGAGGTTGATATCGTCCTCATCGCTATTGTCGGAGCCGCGGGACTACCCTGCGTTCTTGCAGCGGCCAGACGCGGCAAAAGACTTGCCATCGCAAACAAAGAGCCCCTTGTTATTGCGGGCGAGCTGCTTATGAAAACCGCAGGAGAAACCAACGGCACTATTCTGCCGATAGACAGTGAGCACTCGGCAATTTGCCAGGCTCTGCTGACGGGCAGCCATGAAGAGGTCGGTAGAATTATTTTAACTACTTCCGGCGGACCGTTTAGAAAGCTCACCTGCGAAGATTTACAGAACGTCACGCTGGAACAGGCGCTTTCGCATCCGGTTTGGGATATGGGGCCTAAGATAACCGTCGATTCCGCGACTATGATGAATAAGGCGTTTGAGATTATCGAGGCACACTGGCTTTTTGATATGCCGGTGGAAAAAATCGAGGTGCTGGTGCATCCTGAATCGATTGTCCACTCAATGGTCGAATTTATAGACGGCTCGATTATAGCGCAGCTAAGCGAGCCGGATATGTGCCTGCCGATCCAATATGCTTTAACATATCCTGCCCGCGTTGCCGGCATCTGTAAGCATCTGCGGCTGGAGGAGACTGGAAAACTGACATTTGAAAAACCCAATTTGGAGACGTTTCGCGCAATATCGCTGGGTTTCGAGGTCGCGCGGACGGGCGGCACAGCCGCCGTTGTTTTCAACGCGGCCAACGAAGCTGCGGTAAAAGAGTTTTTGGCAGGCAGCATCAAATTTGTTAATATAGTGGAATTGATCGAGCATTGCCTTAATAAACACGACGTTAAAACAAACGTGTCCTTGGAAGAGTTGCTTGAAATAGATAAATGGGCCAGAAATGAGGTCAAAATAAAAGTGCATAAATCTGAATTGAGAGTTAAGAATTAAGAATTGAGAATGCTCCGTAGAAAAGACCCTCTGTCATTTCGACCGAAGTCCCGATTCATCGGGACGAAGTGGAGAAATCTGCTTTTTAGTAGATTTCTCGATTCGCCTTCGGCTCGCTCGAAATGACGTTCTGACCTGTTTTCTACAGAGCATATTGAGAATTAAATTTTCTTCATTCTCCATTCTAAATTCTAAATTTAAAACGAGGATGTTTAATGTCTAAATCAAAATATTTATTGAATAAAAATCTGCGAGGACTTTTGTGGGTGCTGGTTTTTGCTGCGATTATCTATCTGATTGCTCTGCACATCAATGTTTTCGGCAACGTGCTGCTGGTGCTGCTCGGATTCGGAGCGGTGGTTATAGTACATGAATTTGGCCATTTTATAACTGCCAAGCTGTCGGATATAAAAGTTGAGGCCTTTTCCATTTTTATGCCGCCTACTTTATTAGGCATACGCAAAACAAAGAATGGTTTTCAGTTTCGTTTCCTGCCGGGGCTTTTCTCTAAAGAAGGTGATGAGCCGGATGAGTCACAAGCGACGAGCGACGAGCAACAAGAGACGAGGGTGGATGAAACTGAATATCGCATCGGCCTTATTCCGTTCGGCGGTTTTGTAAAGATGCTGGGTCAGGAAGACGCCGGTTCGGTCAAATCCAGTGACGATCCGCGTTCTTTCGCTAATAAGCCTGTCAGCACACGAATCCCGGTTATAGCGGCAGGAGTTGTCTTTAACGTTATTAGTGCTGTTATTATTTTTATGATAGTGTTTCTTATAGGGATAAATTTACCGCCGGCGATGGTTGGCGATGTCGTGCCGGGCTCACCAGCGGCGCAGGCGGGACTAAAGCCGGGCGACAGGGTAATTGAAATTGCAGGCAAAAACAAAGACCTCGACTTCAGCAATATCATTATGGCTGCCGCCTTGTCTGACCAGGACCAGGAAATTCCCATAAGAGTTCGGCACGAGGACGGCTCAGAAAGAGAGCTTTCACTTCAGGCAAGGAACCTGCCGGGAAAACCAATGAAAGATTTTGGCATTGAGCCGGCGATGGATTTAACCGTAGCCGAGGTTTCCGACGCAAATGCTTTATTAAAAAAGACAGGCTTGCTCCCGGGCGACCGTATCAAAGCTGTTAATGGAATAGATGTAAAAAGCTATTGGGAACTGGCAGAAATTGTAGAAAATGCCCTCGGCTCCGAAGTAACTTTATTGGCTGAGCGGAATAACCGGGCAGGCCAATCACAACTGGTTGAAAGCAAAGTTAAGTTAAAGCTGATATTGGGAAGCTCCGGGCACATATATTCTATGGTGCCGCGGTTTCGAATGGAGGATGTAAACGTTAATGAGTCAGCCTGGATGAAAATTTCAGCCGAGGTACGAAAGATTTTGGCCAGGGTTGGCCTTATGGAGCAACCCAGGGCTGAGCCGTTTTTGCAAAGCGGCGATATTATTTTGAGCATCGGCGAAATTGTATGCCCAACAGTTGAAGAATTCCGTGAAACCGTAAAGAAGAGTGAGAATAAACAATTGCAGATAAAGGTTCTGCGAAGCGATGTCAACGGGATTGAAAAGCCGCTCACGATGAGCGTTAAACCAAAGCGATATGCAGATATTAACGAGGTAATGATAGGGATAACGTTTGTGCAAATGTTTGATCTCGAGCATCCGGTCGTTGCCAGGACCATCACTGTGGATGATGGCCCACCAAAGCTGGAAATTCCTCGTGGAGCAAAAATAACGGCCGTGAATGGAGCAGCAGTATCAAATTTCTCCGATGTTATAAGCCAAATCCGCCAATGTGAAGGACGCCGAATCAGGATTGATTATCTCGACGGTGACACGGCAAAAAGTGTTGATTTGGATGTATCCGGCGCTAAAGAGCTTATCACCGCTAAATCTTATTTTGCCGAATTCATTCCTTTTAAGCCTCTGGAAGTAACCTACCGTGCGGATGGGCCGGTACAGGCAATTGCAATGGGATATAGAAAGACCATTATGTTTATCGCCCAGACCTACGTGACGATAAGGCGTCTGATCAGCGGGGTCGTCAGTCCCAAACATCTTATGGGGCCCGTCGGTATTATAGCGGTCAGCTATCGCATTGTGGCCGAGCAGCCATTGGTTGACTACATCTTTCTTCTGGGGCTTATAAGCGCTGCGATCGCGGTTTTTAATCTGTTGCCGCTGCCGCCCCTTGATGGAGGCATGATCGCCCTTTTGCTGATAGAGAAAATCAAAGGTTCTGCATTGAGTGAACGGACGCAGGGATTTATAGCTTACGCCGGCTGGGGCCTTATCGGGACCCTTCTTCTCTATGTGACATTTAACGACGTTGTACGGAGTTTTTTAAGCTGAGCGACCAAGCTGTGAACAAGGATATATATGGATTTTTCCTTAACCAGAAAAAGGATTGGGGGCCTTACAAATGATAGTAGATCATCGCAGCAGCGAAACACGAAAGAAAACAGACGGTCGATCTTTTGGGATAGTTAATGGAGAACACCAAAGGGTGCAAAGCAGCGAAGAATATCATAAAAGTATTTTCAGCGCCCTCGAAGAGGCGGACTATGAGGTTTATCGCCTGATAACGAAAGAATACCAAAGGCGGCAGGATACGCTGCAGCTTGTCGCCGCGGAGAATCAATGCTCGCCGGCTGTTCTGGCGGCTCTTGGCTCGGTGCTTCAGAATAAAACTGCCGAGGGTTTCCCCGGAGATAGATTGCACGGAGGCTGCAACGTTATTGACCAGATAGAAGAGCTGGCTATAGCGAGAGCTAAAGAAGCTTTTGGTGCTAAGTATGCAAATGTGCAGCCGCATTCCGGCTCAGCAGCCAACCAGATCGTCCTTGCCGCTTTATTGGAACGTGGAGATAAGATATTAAGTCTCGCAACACAACACGGCGGACACTTCTCACACGGAGCAAGGGTGTCCTTCACCGGCAGATTTTTTAATGTAGAGAATTACTATGTTGACAGAGAAAATTTCCGCCTGGATTACGATGCTATCAGCGAGCAGGCAAAGGCATTTAGACCGAAACTGATCATAAGCGGCGCCAGCGTTTATCCTCGAACGATAGATTTTAAGAGGTTCAGAGAAATCGCGGACGAGGTGGGGGCCTATTTGCTGGCTGATATTTCCCATATAGCCGGCCTGGTGATAGCCGGCGCTCATCCTTCTCCGATAGATTATGCGCACTTTACCACAACAAGCACGTATAAACCCGGAGGCCCTCGCGGCGGTTTAATATTGATGGGCAAAGACTACGAGGGACGAGAGACGAAATTGTGGGAACGCGTTCAAAAAGCCACGTTTCCAGGAGTACAAGGCACGTTTTATCCGAATAATATAGCAGCTAAGGCAGTGTTCTTAAAAGAAACCCTGTCGGATGAATATAAAGCCAGGCAGTTCAAAATCATTGAAAATGCAAAAAGCCTTGCTGAGAGCCTGCTGCAATTAGGACATAATTTGATAACCGGCGGCACTGACAACCACATGATTCTGCTGAACGTCTCAAGTTTTAGAGAAGGTTTGACCGGTTTTATAGCTCAAAAGTGCCTTGAGCAGTGTGGCATCATTGTCGATAAGATGTCTCTGCCCTGCAATAAGAACATCTCTGTCGTCGGCGGCCTAAGATTAGGTACGCCGATTGTTACAAAAAACGCAATGGGTCCCAAAGAGATGGAGAACGTATCTGTTCTTTTAGACTCCGTGCTTAGAAAAATAGAGATAATAAGCGAAAGTGAATACAAAATAGATGAATCTTTCCGCAGCGAGATGGCGGAAAAAGTAAGGCAATTGTGCAGCAGATTCCCTTTGCGTTAAAAGCTAATAGCGATTATCTCTCAGTGTCAAACAAGCAAAGATTCTGATGGCTAAACTAACCAAGAAAGAGTATTGGGACTCAATATATAAGCCAAAAGCCTCCGGTTATAAACGCAATTCTTTGACTCGTCACGGCGGAGCGTGCCGTAGCTGGAAAGGAAAGCTGCTCGAAAATGGATATACGCGTTCTTATGCGGATTATCTTTTATGGGATGTTATCTACAAAAAGTACGTGCCAAAAACCAAAGGGGCAAAAGTGCTGGAGGTAGGCAGCGCCCCAGGCACCAATTTGGTAAGACTAAGCCAAACATTCGGCTTCGTCCCTTATGGTGTTGAATATACGGATAGCGGCGTCGAATTAAATAGAAGAATATTCATTTCACGTAACCTTAATCCAGACAACGTCATTGCTGCTGATTTTCTATCCGATGAGTTTCACAAGCAGTACAAGGGATACTTTGACATTGTTCTCTCAGCAGGCTTCATTGAACACTTTACCGATATTGAGGACGTTATTGAAAGACATATTAACCTGCTGGCCAAAGGCGGCTGTCTTATTATAAGTATTCCAAACTTAAGAGGAGCTAATTATATTCTGCAATGGATTTTCCAAAAAAAGATACTTCTGTCGATGGTTGACCTTAATATAATGCAGAAGAAAGAATTTTTTAAAATGTTCGATAAAGATTGTCTATCGACTTTATTCTGCGACTACTACGGCACTTTTAGCTTTGGCTTGTTCAACACTAAGAGAGGCTCGCCGCTGCGTTTTGTGCTGACTTTTTGCATGATTTTGCAGTTGATATTGAATGTAGTCTTCCGGCTTCTGCTTGGAAATAAAGGTGTGGAAAGCAGCCTTTTCAGCCCATATTTAATTTACATTGGCCTCAAAAAGTGATTGGAAAGATAAAACACATGAATGAAAGTGAGAATTATCAGAAACAAATATTCTTAAAACACATCAAAAAGAAGGGATTGTTTATCGGCGACGTGGTTTCGGGAATATTATTCAGGATTGTTAGAAAGTATGTTGCTGATGATATTCTGGATATTGGCGCAGGCTCGGGTGCATTAATTAGATTGCTAAGGGACAGGGGATTTAATGCAAAGGGCGTTGATTTGTATTCAACGTCGGATGATGTAAGGCTCGGAACAATAACGGATTTGCCGTTTTCAGATGCAAGTTTCAATACCGTTTTTAGCTGTGACGTGATTGAGCATTTGGCGGATGAGCAAATAGATAAAGGCCTGAAGGAAGCTGCGAGGGTCTTGCAAAAGACAGGGCATCTTATAATAACAACTCCCTATAATGAAGATTTGAAGCTAAACAGCCTGGCCTGTCCCAAATGCGGGCACCAGTTTCATAGGTACGGCCATCTCCAGTCGTTCGATGAGAAAAGAATCCGTGAGCTATTAGAAAAGCACGGATTTAAAATAAGCTTTTTAGGGATTTACACATTGGGAGCGATGGCAAAGATCCCATTCGGCAGATTCGTCAATTTTCTATTCAAAAGATTGCAATTCGAGTTCGTGGAAAAAACAATAGTCGTTGTCGCGCTACAAGTTTAAAACCCCCGGTAAAACCGGGGGCTAAATATTTAGCCGGCGGTTTCACCGCCGGTTTTATATCAATTTTCCGACTTTCGTGGTCTCATGCAGAACTGGTACCCTGCGCCTATAACTGCCATCAGGATTCTGTTGGAAAGGATAATCATCGACATTAAAAAAGCTGAGGATGCGTCCACGCCGTATAGTGCCAGTGTCCCGATGAGCGTAGCTTCTCTGACGCCGAGACCGGCGATAGATATCGGCAGTCGTCCGAGTATGAAGACCACGGCGCACAGCCATATTTGCACGCCGACAGGGACATCTATCCCGGCTGCCTTTGCTGCGAAGACATAAATGGTAGTGCCGATGACTGTTATGCACACAAAATTCAGCAGCAGTATCTTGAGATGAAACGACCATGGAGCGGTCTGGAATACCGAAAGCTGCTCAAGGATTTTGCGGCCGGTGCTGCGAAAATATTCCGGCAACGGCTCTAAGATGCGCGAAAGGAGGCTGATGAATTTCGGACCAATAGTGCGGTTCAGCAGCAATAGACAGACGGCTATTAAAAAAATCATTAGTGCCGAGCAAATCACAAGCAGCATCCGATTGCCGGCAGGATTAGTTGCAATAAGTGCCATCAGCGCAAAAACACACGTAACAATAGTCATAACGAACTGGTTATAAACCATGCTGCTAAAGACGTTGCTCCCCTTTCCCGTGTGCTGCTTTAAGATATACCATTTAACCGGCGTATCCAGCGCGCCAGGCAAAAGCATACTATATAGTGACGTAATTGCGCTTGCGCCGAAAAGCGTGCCGGTGTCGGCGTGACAATCCAGCTTTTTGAGAACCAGGCGCATAATGACGGACATCAGCCAGTATGATACTATGGTTAGTCCCCAGACCACCCAGAGAAATCGCCATTGAGCGCTTCTTAGCGTCTCGCCAAAATGCGCCAGCTCGATTCGGCTGAAGACCCAAAATAATAAAACGACCGTGATGGAGAGCTTGCCGATAAACTTCAATATTTGTTTAAGCTTCCGGTTTTTACTTAGCTCATCCATTTCCTGTACCACAAATTAAACATAATAATGCTCCAGAAGATGCGGGAATAATCTGTATGTCCTTTCAGATGCTTGTGCCACAAGCTGCGCAAAAAGGACTTATCATAATAATCAAACTCCCGAGAATCAAAGATTTCTTTATAGGCAAAATCTCTCAGCTCGTTTCTAAAATAATGTGCCAGAGGAACTCCAAAGCCCTGCTTCCTGCGGTACAAAATTTGTCTCGGCAGAATATCCGAGAAGGCCTTTTTTAGAATATGTTTTTTATCCATCCCTTTAATTTTCAAGCTCGTGGGAACCTTTGCGGCAAATTCCACTAATGTGTGATCCAGGAAAGGAACCCGCACCTCCAATGTCACTGCCATCGATGCCCGGTCTTCTTTTGTGAGCAGACAATCCGGCAGGTACTCGTTTATATCAAAATTCAAGGCGTTAGTGACGTCATCGTTGTATGTGAAGTGTTTCTTAAAATTATCGAATTCAGCCGGCTTTGCCGTTTGTTCATCCTTATCACGAAACATGTAACTAAATAATTTTAGATACAACGACCAGGTGTCTTCCTGCCGACCAAGAAAAGCTTGAAGCTTGCTGAGCATATCATTCTGTAAAAAAACATTCAGGGCCAGCAGGCTGGAGCTTAATATTTTTTTGGGAATAACAGGTGAATGATTCAGCCTTTTTAGGAGCATAAGCTGAATGTAACGCGGATAACCCGCAAACAATTCATCTCCGCCGGTGCCTGAAAGAGAAACGGTCACGTGCTGTTTGGCTACGCGACAGACCAAACACGTTGGTATCATGGATGGATCGCCGAAAGGCTCGTCATAATAAAAGGGAAGCTCATGGATTAAATCCTGAACGCTTTTAGCATTAAACTCAATTTCGTGATGCGTGGTCGCAAACTTGTCTGAGATTATCTTTGCATATTTAGACTCATCGTAGCCTGGGATATCGAATTTTATCGAAAATGTGTTCAGGTCTTTGACGTACTTTCTCATAAGGGCAACTATAATGGAGCTATCTACTCCTCCGGAAAGAAAAGCGCCTAACGGCACATCTGCAATCATCTGCATCTTAACGCTGCGGTCGAGTCTTTGGATTATCTGCTCTTTGACTTCGCCTTCAGAAATTGACTCATCCGGCGAAAATATAAGTGTCCAGTATCGCCGGCTCTCTTTTATTTTTTTTGTGGCCAGGTCGTATATTATATATGTGCCGGGCAGCAGCTTTTTGACGTTTTCCAAAATGGATTGTCCCGAAGGAGTATTGCCGAAAAGCAGATAATAATCCATCGCCTTTTGGCTTATCCGTTTTTCGATGTCACTTTTCAAAAAGACCTTAAGCTCTGAGCCGAATATAAACCTCTTTTCATTACAATAATAATAAAGCGGTTTTATGCCGAGATGGTCTCTTGCGAGAAAGAAGATGTTTTTTGTCCTGTCGAAGATGCAAAAAGCAAATTGGCCGTTCATTTTTCCAAGAAGCTCTGTTCCCCATTGCTCGTATCCGTGCACTAAAACCTCGGTGTCGGTGCCAGATTCAAATTTGTGGCCCGCTTCTTCGAGCATCCGCCGAAGCTCTGGGAAGTTAAATATTTCGCCGTTATAAGATATACAAACCGTGCGGTCTTCATTGAAAAGGGGCTGTCTGCCCTTTTCTGATAAGTCGATTATTCGCAGCCTCTTATGTCCGATTGAAACGCCGTCGCGGACGTAGAAGCCCTCCTGCTCCGGCCCGCGATGCTCAAGCAGCGACGCCAAAGACTTTATCAGATTCTCGTCCTGCCAGTTAAAGCCGACTATTCCGCACATCTATTGAACTTTCTCAAACACAAACTCATTGCAGCCTGTAAATCCCTTAGTCTTTATCAGCTTGGTAAGTCTAAATCCACGGGCCTGGAAGAAATCGATAACTTCACTTGTGGACGCATATTCATAAGGGTATCCGCCGACCCAGTCAACGATATCGGTGTAAAACCGCATGCCACGCCCTCTTTTAAGGGGATTCTGCCGTGACATTATTAAGATGCCTAAATACTTGATAACTAAAACTAGGAAAACCAGAATCTTTTTTACCAAACTCGGGCTTTTTACATAAGCGAGCTTTATTAGCTTCCATACAGGCGAGGTAAAATGTTTATTGTAGATTGCAAGAACCAAAGCTCCTCTTTCAGCGACAAAATTTTTAATGCAGTCGAAAGCTGCGTACATATCGCCGGTATGATGCAGCACGCCCCAGCTATAAACGACGTCGTACTTCTCAAGGTTGAGATTTTCACTTAATATGGATTCAACTCTGAGCTCAATTGTATCTTTTCTAATGTCACCATCCCATTGTGATACTATCTCGAGAGTTTTTTTCGATGCAGATATGCTGTCCTGGTCGTAATCAAAACCCAAAACTTTCTTTGCACCGAGAGCATTTGCAGCGATGGAAAACAGGCCGCTTCCGCATCCGACGTCTAAAAATGTTTTGCCGTGCAAGTCCGGCACCAGTTTTTTTAGGGATTCCTTGGCAGCCAGATAATCCTCATGTTGAAGGCTCTTACTAAAGTCATCCCAGTTTTTTCCAAACGCAAATCTTTCCATCGAATCAGACCCAAGACATAAGACTCAAAATGCTTTATGAAAAAGAGCACAGGATGTCATTTCGAGCGAGCCGAAGGCGAGTCGAGAAATCTGTTTTAGAGTAGATTTCTCCACTCCGCCCCTGTTTCTGTCTTCGACAGAAGACACGGGGGCTTCGGTCGAAATGACATATAGTCTTTTCTGCCGAGCAGACTCAAGACACAAAACATAATACTCAAGACTTGAGTCCATACTCTTGGCGAAATATTTGTTTATATTCTTCAACCGTTTTTTGAATATCGTGATTTTGCTCTGCGTATTTTCTTGCGTTTTTGCCCATCTCAATGAATCTGCCTTCGGCAAGCATCAAGGCAAGTGAATCGGCAAAACGGTTTAAATCGCCATTACAGCATATTCCGCAATTAAACTCATCTAAAAACCCGTCAGGATTGACGTTGAGCGACAGGATAGGCGTAGCAAATTCGCACGCCTGAATAAAGGTATTGGGAAATCCTTCGGCGTCACTTGTATTGACAAAGGCCTTAGCTCTCTGAAAGAATTTGCCAATCTCGCTGAAAGGCACTCGTTGCATAAATTGCAAATTGTTGACTTCTCCTGCTCGATCCGCCAATGTTTCATAATTTCTGTCGCCTGTTCCACGTTGGCAAATCATAATAAAGTGCTCGCAAGGCATTTTTTTAGCGAGGTCTATAAAAAGTTCCGGCCTTTTAACCTGTGTGCTTCTGCCGACCCACAGTATGGTGTCCCTCTCGGCGCTGCCAGGCATCGGTAACTGGTGCGCATTGGGTATTACTGCTGAATGAATACCTGCCGTTTGCTCAAGCCCTTTCTGGTCAATTCTGTTCTGCACTATGACCTGCGCGGCATTTGCGAGCGACCAGCGAAATGCACATCCTGCAACAAAGTTCTGCTTCAGGTACGTCCCGTCACATTCAATCTGCTGAGCGGTACGATAGATAAACGTTTTTTCATGCAGCCTGCAAAATAAAGCCACTAAAAATGTCCCCCAGGATGCCACCTTTTGAAAATATATTTGGGCAGAGGCAGCTTTCATAGCACGCCAAACTCTGACAGCGCCAATCAAAGGACATTTGTTTAAGCTCAGGCTTTTAATTATTCTGACGCCGTTAATTGTCTCATTTTTCTCTTGTCCATAGTCTGCGGTGATAAAGCTCACAGCAAAATTCTCATCTTTAGCCAGCTCCGTGGCTAAAAAATACAGGTCCACCTCTGCCCCGCCGAATACGGACTTTATGCTGGGGTTAAATAGAGGATAAGCCTTCGGTGCGATAAAACACACGCGAATCGGGGGATTGTTAATCGTAATGTTCATTGAGAATCTTTGTCAATAACCTGCGGTAAAACCGCGGGCTAAATCCGCCTTCGGCGGATAAATATTTAGCCCCGCGTTTCACGCGGGGTTTTTGTTAATGTTTACCGATATCCAATAATTAAACACAAAAACAAGCCAAAGCTGCCGGGCGTTATCCTCTCTGCTATTAATATGGGCATTAAACATCTGCTGAACGAAATCATAATTTAACAGGTTGTGCTGGTAATACCTGCGCTCGATCAGATATTCCCGGATTAAATCGCTTTCTTTTATCCATTTTGAAGTGGGGACGGTAAATCCTCTTTTTGGCCTGTATGCTATGCTTTTAGGTATATAATCAGATGCAATTCTTTTTAAGAGCCATTTTGTCGTAAAATATCTAATCTTATACTTTTCCGGCAGAGATAAAACCAAGGGAACCAGCCGATAGTCAAGAAACGGAACCCGCACCTCCAGAGAATTAAGCATCGAGGCAAAGTCAACCTTTTTGAGGATGTCCTCGGACAGATAATTGTGAATATCGTTCAACTGGATTGACAGCAGACTATTTCCTGTGCCGTCGGGCAGAATCTCCTGAGCGTTTATAAAATTGTCACTCAACAACTGCTCTCTGGCCGGGTCGGTGAAAGTAGCCATCCAGTTAAGATGTCTTCTATTTATGTTTGTATCAAAGTCCCGTGCAAATCTTTTCATTCGGAAAGACAGCGTCACTTTTTTATCAGAAGCCGGCAGCAGGCCGATCAGCCCTGCCGATAGTCTGACAGCCGATGCGGGGACGTATCGGGCGATTTTATATGCCTTATATGTATCATAGCCACCGAAGATTTCGTCGCCGGCGTCGCCGGATAAAGAAACAGTAACCTTGCTGCGGGTTATTTTCGACAATAGGTAAGTCGGCAGCACCGAGGCATCGCCGAAGGGTTCATCCATGTTCTCGACCATAAATTTAATAAGGTTTTCATCAATTTGTAAATAATCGTAGTGGTGATTGGTATGCAAATATTGCGAGACCAATTTCGAGTATTTTAGCTCATTGTATGATTTATCTCCAAAGCCGATTGAAAAGGTATCGAAGTCTTTATGCCTGCTGCTGATAATTGCAGAAATCAAAGATGAATCGACGCCGCCGGAAAGGAAACTACCTACCGGCACGTCGGCAATTAGCCTGTCTTCAACCGCACTGGCGATTATGTCCTCAATCGACTCAAGCCTTTGCTCTAACGGAGCATCATGGCATTTGAGGATATCATCCTCCAGATTATAGTATTTTGTCAGAGTGAGCTTCTTTTTGTTCAGGTCGAACATCAGGTTTTCAGAAGGCCTTAGCTTGTAACAATTGTCAAATATTGTAAGGTCGCTGCCGATGTATTTTTGATAAAAGAAAAAATTTAAGGCTTGTGTATTGATGCCGGGATTTAAACTGTGCCGGCTGATAGCTTTCAAAGAAGATGCAAAAATAAATTGTTTGCCGTCGAAATAGTAATAAAGAGGCTTTTTGCCGAACCGGTCTCTTGAAAGAAATAAGAGATTTTTTTGCCGGTCATAGATGCAGAAGGCCCACATGCCGTTAAATTTATTAACGCAGGATGGACCCCACAGGTGATAGCTTTTGAGCACAACTTCCGTGTCGGTATCTGAAATAAAAGTATAACCTTTGTCTTTGAGATGCTCTTTTATCTGCAGAAAATTATAGATTTCGCCGTTATAGATGATGACGAGGCTCTCGAACTTCATCGGCTGGTGACCTTTTTGCGAAATATCAATCACTGACAGCCTTCTGTGCCCTAACGAAACGTTTTCATCTGCGTAGAATCCCTCATCATCCGGACCTCTATGCTTCATAGTCCGTGACATCGTTTCTATAAGAGATTTATCCTGCCAGTTGAAGCCTGCTATGCCACACATACATTAAGATTTAAAATTTTTGGTAGTCAAAACTTTCCTGTAACACTCGATATATTGGTCAGCTACCGATGACCAGCTAAATAAAGTTGCACGTTTGCGTGATGCACAAGACATCTGTCGATGGCACTGTCGGTCATCGGCCAATTTTCTTACTGCTTCGGCGATTTCTTCCGCCCGTGCTTCTTCCACGATAAAGCCATTATCTTTTATCAATTCTTCGACACCCTCGCAGCGAGTGGTGACGATTGGCAGACCCGATGCCATCGCTTCCAGCATGGCATTGCTCATACCCTCCTGCATGCTGGCGCTTACGAAAATATCGTGCCGACGATAAACCTGCGGCATATTTTCAGAATCAATTCTGCCGGCTATTTCAATAATGTCACTAAGGTTTCTATTCTTGACAATTTGCTGGAACTCCTTTTTTAATTTACCGCCGCCGGCTATAGTAAAATGAACACCATAGCCTTCTTTATGGAGTATCCGGACTGCATCGATGAGTATTTCTATTCGCTTGGTGACGGATAATCTACCCACGGTCAAAAGCCTCAATATATTTGAGCTTTCGGCGTTTTCAGCGGGGCTGAATCGGTCGAGGTCAATACCGTTTGGGATAACATCAATCGAGACCGACGGCAGAAAACGCAGGGCCCGGCTTCTTAATCCTTCACTACAGGCAACCAAAGAGGCGGCATTTCTCCAAATCGGCTTAAAGAGCAGCGGGCCGAGGATTTTATAATCCAGCTTTAATCTCGCGTGCCGTCCCGGCACGTCTGAGCCGCGCAGCGAAATCATATAAGGCAGTTTCTTTTTGCTTCGATAGCAAAGATAAGCTGTTGGAAAACCGAAAAACGCATGGACTAAATCGTAGTCGTTTTCCCGCAGCAATTTGCGGTAATAGAATTGAGCTTTGAGCAGCCACTCGATTACTTCTATCTTGCGCCAGAAGTGCAGATTCTTTTTATGCACGCCGACTTTATAGATAGTAATATTTCCGGAGAATTTTTCGACGAAAGTACCCGGCTGTGGCGCCGAGGTCAATACATCGACTTTCATATTGTCACATTTGGCATATTGCGTCAAGATAGCCAGAAGTGCATAACCTGCCCCGCCGCCGATCGGTGGAAATTCAAAGTTGAGCATAAACAGGTTCAGTTTTGACACGACTATTGCGATTCCTTGCCCGCAGTGGGACTCTTCAATTCAAGCAAAACGTGCTCGCCGAAAAGATTAACAATTCGGTAATTTTTCATAACAAACTCTCTAAAGGGCTTAAGCGCCTCGTACCGCATCGCCTCATCCTTATCAAAGCGTTCACGCAGAAATTTACTCCATGCCTTATCATAAGCTTCTATTTCATCCGGCTGCACAAAATGAGGTTTATCTGCGCCCATGAAGCCCTGCATTACAATCGGCCATAACTCATAAGGCGGCCTTTCAGTGGGGACGTGACGCTTGCGGGAATCAACGATGAACCTGGGCATTTGCCGATTGAACTCTTCAAGCAGGGTAGCGACTAACTGCGACAGCACCGGCGGCGCAGGCCGGGGCATACTGCACGCCGCTGAAGCAGCGCTAAGCCGCTGGGCCATCACGTATATGCCCGGATACCAGCCCCAAACGTAAATCTTATCTGTCGGCTGCGAATGTGTGCGAATATGTTCACTAATCATCTCCCAGACATATACCGGCTTTCCTGAAATTTCTCTGAATTTTTGTAAGTAACCTCTTTGTCTTTCCGGATTACCAGTGGAAGGATTGCGGTAGATAGCAGCCGTGTGGGGGCTTGTTCTTATACCGAAAAAAATATGCCACGACGAGATTATCATTAGCAAAAGGCCGATAGCGCCTATTGCCATCCATTTAGTTTTGAAGACAGCACTTTTGTTTCTTTCGCAGTAAAGAGCTATGAAGTATCCGCCTGTCATCGCAGCCGAAGCATTCAACGGCAAATAATACTGCTCATAAGAAGCGGGACTAATCCACACAAATGCCATATCTAATATCCACCAGACGGCAAATAATAAAATCAGGCGGTCGTAGGATTTCGGCTTTATCTTGTCTGCTGAAACGGCGGAGCAAATCATGCGGACAAGTCTTGCAATTACGGCTCCTGCAGCCAGCGCTATCGGCAATATAAGTAAAAGGTAATATCGCAGGACGACCGGCCATTGCTGGGAGAAGGGAATGAGCTTACGATGTTCGCCGATATAATCAGATACTACCTGGGTCTGTCCCGGCGCCGGATGAGAAGGTATAAATTTGCCGAGCGTCTGCCACACAAACGAATAAGGAAGAGCTATCTGTACATTCCAGGCCAAAATCCAAATATAAAGTGGCGCAATCGCGATAACAACGCCTGCCAACAGCAGCAAAATGTCTATGCCTGTTTGTTTCAAGGTTCTGTTCCTGAATATGGGCTGCATGATCACAAATAGTCCGATCGCTCCGATAGCTGATACGCCGGTTTGTTTAAATAATGGCGCCCAGCTTATAAAAGCCCCCGTCAAAATCGCATACCACCATTTGCCGCCAAGCTGATAGAGAACGAAACAGCTTACGCCCATAACCATAAAAGCAATCATGTATTGCTCTTTGACGTTGCCGAATTTGGCGATTAGCGGGGCGGACAGATATGCAGATGTGATAATTACGCCAACGGCGGCAGGGAGTGTGCCAAAAGCTTTTCGTAATGCGATGAACATAAGAATTAGCGCCGTAATCTGGAGGATTGTCTGCACCAATTTGGCGCCGGTCTCATTGAAACCCGTTAGAGCGACGCCGAGAATGTTGACCAGCAGAGTTCCTAATTGGGCGCTGGGTTTTTCATCCACGCCGATTTTGGCGCCGTTGAGGATGTGCCAGGCGGAATAGGCGTATCCACCGCCGTCAAAGGGATCGGGCTGGTTAAATTCAAAGTATTTGCCTAAAGAAAACGGTATCGCTGCCAGGATTGCTATTACAATTAAAACGCAGGGGATTTTCGATTTTTTCTGTCCACCGAATCCTCGGTCTCGAGTCTTGTGTCTTTGTTCTTTCGTCATTTCTGTTCTCCGGCCTGGCAAGCTGACCCGGCCTTCGCAGCCGCTTCGGCGGAGCAGGCCTGGAGAATCTCTTTGATGACGTAAGTCGGTCGGTTTTGCGATTCGTGATACGTCCTGACCAAAAGCTCCGCCAACAGGCCCATCAGAATAAACT
>CAZRNB010000060.1:0-17234 GCA_964601355.1 uncultured Pirellulales bacterium | reverse complement strand
TTTTTATGTCATTGCGAGGCCTTTAGGCCGAAGCAATCTCAAAAACGAGCGATTTTAGATTGCTTCGCTTCACTCGCAATGACAAAAACACAGTTTTCCCGTGAACGATTAAACCAAATTCAACATTTTAGGCCGTGAACGATTACTAAAAACAAACTAAAAAAGAAAATGATTTTTTTGAGCTGCTCCCAAAGGGACAAGTTATTGGTTATCAAGCGATAAAGGCATAATCCCGATGTAACTGATCGGTTACAAAAATAAAAAAATCTAAATTAAAAAACAAAAAAGTGTTGACATATAAAAAATAGCTTTTACATTTTACAAAATATAAATATAAATGTTCGATAAACTGAACAAGTAACTTTGTACGATTTATTTAGGTCTCATAAATAACATTTGGAGCGATAGCTTTTTGGATAGTTGAACGTGTTTCTTTTTATATTAGCTCTCTGGCCAGAATCATTTTTCAGTGCCAGAACCTCTACTAAATTCAATGATGCCAGAGGATCGTAAGGAATTTAACAAGCTGAAACTGCTGAACGAGAAGAATTCTGAAATGTCATGGATGAAAAACATAGCTTTGTTCTTCTGGGGTATTCTTTCATTCTTTATAGTGCTTTATAGTGCTTTTACCCCCCTAACCCCCCAAAATTTATCCGGAGCAGCTATGACTTAAAACTGTAACTTCAATAATTTTATAGACTTATTAAAAAGTACAACGGGCCTTTTTAGGATTGCACATGAATCTGCCGACATTGAAAGCCGAAGATATATCTGAACTGCTGATTAAAATAATCGAGTTCACCCAAGCTCGACAGAAAATCTTTATCAAAAACATAATAAACTACCATAGTCCCGGATTTACCCCAATGGATTTGGAAATAGTCGATTTCTGCGGTCTTTTGAATAATGCAATCGATGAGCATATCCAGAACCAGCAGTTCGTACTTCGCGACACAGAGAATATTAAGTTCAATATTAATAACGGCTTACAAATCAAATCAGTGATTGATGAATGCGCAAAACAATTGCTTGAAGAAAATCGGGATGAATATCTTAAGGTTCAAATAAACAATCTCTTCGAGAACTCACTCAATCAGATAATAGCAGCAGAACTGCTAAGGCAAAGACAGGAAACTACAACAATTGGTTATCGGACAATCGCCTGGAACAAAGATGAGAGTAACGAAAAAGGTCCGAATAATTAGGGGACAAAGCAGAGTATTTTCTCGGAAGGTTGTTCATTTGTTCTTCTAAAGTTATCAACCAAAAGGCCGATAAGGAATGTGGATAAATATGGTTGCAGAAACAAGGCGGATAAGCGTGCTGGCCCGCCGTTGGCGGATTGGATAGCCCGGCTTTTCAAACCTGTCTTGAGCAAGGTCGAAAGAAAGGTTGTTTAGAATAGTAGAACTGAGACTCCCGCGGTGCGGGCGTCATTTTCATGGAGGAATTTCGTGAAGACTGATCAGCAGCTCAACATTGACCAGGTATGGGAGCAGTTCCATAAGACACGTGATGACTATAACCGTAATCTCTTAATGGAGCATTACAAAGATTTGGTAAAATATTGTGCTGAGCGGCTGCACAACAAATTGCCCGATAAGGTTGAGCTGGACGACCTTATCAGCGCCGGCATTTTCGGGCTGATGGATGCAATCAATGCTTTTGATCCCTCAAGAGGCGTAAAGTTTGAGACTTACTGTGCGCCGCGTATAAAAGGGTCGATTCTCGATGAGCTGCGGAGTATGGATTGGGTGCCACGGCTGGTTCGTGCCCGCGCACATCAATTGGCAAAGGTAACACATTCGCTCGAGATGGACCTCGGCCGCAAACCAGTCGAGGAAGAAATCGCTGAAGAGCTTAACATGGACATCGATGATTTCAACAGGCTTCAGCGAGATTCAAGCGCGGTCAGCCTCGTGTCATTGAATAATAAATACAACGATGGCGATGGCGAGAAAGATGTTTGTGAAATAGATGTAATCAAAGATAAAAAAAGTGAAGACCCCATGCTTGAAGCTCAAAAACGGGATCTGAAGAACCTGCTTACGAAGGGACTGACACGGGCTGAACGGCTGATTATTGTTTTATATTATTACGAAGAGATGACGATGAAGGAGATAGGCGCTACTTTGGATTTGTCCGAGTCCCGCGTTTCCCAGATGCACTCATCTATTGTTGATCGATTAAAAGCCCAAATGTTCAGCCGAAAGAAGGAATTTTCGGTCGGTTGATTTGTGATTTTGGTTTTTTGCTTATTTTCGGTGCACGGATATAACTTTTATTGAGCGATACGGCCGTTCAGCGTACGGGACAATAATGACCGATCGCGGCTTCGATTATATGTGGTTGTTGGCCGAATGGCTGACCTTTCCGGTTCTACAATTGTCATAAGGAGCGAGGCCAAATTCTTAAAAAATGCAAGTTTCTGGACATTTAATTGTGCAAATTTGATATAATAAAAAAGGGAGGGCCGTTTTAACGACCCTCCCATGCCAGCCTGGTTGAAATATGGCAGCCTCGTTGGAACTTCGTAAAAGGACCGAGCCGCCTGACGATGCCGGTTTTTAATCTGTATGAATTTGAATTATAGCTGAGCAATAGACTCTAAAGCTTGGATAATACGCAATACGCTTTTATCCCGCCCAAAATGCTCCTTATAATAAGATTTTGCTTGTTCACCCATTTTGAGACGCAATTCTTGATCGAATATCAACTTTTTAAGGACACCGACGACACCATCGACATCACCTGGCGGTATTACAAATCCTGACCTGCTCTGTTTTACAATTATCGCTGGCTCACAATCGGATGGACCGATGAATAGAGTTGGCCGACCCACAGCGAGGACGCCATAAATTTTGCTTGGTACGATTAGTCCTTGCGTACCAGCTTTCTGTGACACCAGGTGGATATCACCTTCAGCCATAAGTTCGGAAAGCCTGTACAAGGGTACAGGTCGTCGGAACTCAACATTATCAAGTTTAAGTTGCTCAACCCGCTTTTCTAATGTACGTTTAGCCTTTCCTTCTCCTACAAAGACAGCTTTTAAATTTGATTTTCCATTTATTTTGGCAATTGCCAAAACTATTGTATCAAGGTCGTGGCCAAGTCCCAAATTGCCAGCATAGAGCAATGTTAACATACGGAACTCTTATGCTTCCTAAAAAGTTCGATATTTTACGTTGCCAAAGCTTGGTGGATTACCTCACCTGGTACCCAGTTGTGAATCGTTTCAATTTTTTTCGGATCGGCACCTGCCATGATAAGCTTTTGCGTCATCACTTCACCGAGCGAAATTATACAAGAAGCTTCACAGTATAATTTTCTACTGAGTTTCGTTAAAAAACGATGCAATAAATGATCCGGCTGGATCTCACCATATGCCACAGCGATCTCAGGATAAATGTCCATAGTCCAGAATACCAGGCGCGTGCCTTTGAGTTTGTGAAGAATTAAGCCAACAATAGCTATGAATGGTGGCGTTGTAAGGCAGACACAGATGTTCATTCTCGGCAGCAGCAAAGCATGCCAAAACGCAAGGATATAAAACGACAAATAATCAGTCATCCTGCCCGGTCTGTTGATACGTCCGAAGCCTGTTGCACTGACGCGATGGACGTGTACACCATTTATAATTTCTTTTGCAGGAAAAATTATATCTCTATTATCATAAGCGCGATGGCTACATAGCACGTGCACTTCGTGCCCCCTCTCGAACAGACCTTCAGCTAGGTCAGCCAGTAGTTGCCCTGTCGCTGCAATGTCAGGCTTATAATACTGATTTATTAGCAAAATCCGCATTTTGTAACAAATAGATTTGAAGTTTAAGCAAATAAAGATTTTTTGTGAGTGGACTTTCGTCTCGGCATTTTTGTTTGTTATTTTTGTGCCAGTGCTACGCAAAAAATATTGGCACGAAGGTTCTCCAACATCGCGGACGAATTCAAAATTCTCTCCCACATCATAAATGGGTAGAATAACAAACGTGATGACATACCATAGCTTGGCTCTTTTTCAATCATTTCAATGACAATAATGCTGAAACCTGCTCTTTCCAATACTCTGCGGCATGCCCTCCTCGTGTTCATTCTATGAAAAGTGGGATAAATGCCACCGGTGCTGGTTTTCCTGCGCAGAGGGTTCGCCACAAGCTTGTGAAACCTGTGTGGCGAGAATTTTCCAACGAGAGAAACATAGTGCCAAAGATTTGGCGTTCTGAAGATATAGCGGCCTTCGGGACGCAATACCCTGTAGATCTCACGTGTAAGTTCCAAGGGATGCTCAATGTGCTCACAGACATAGTCGGATACCACCAAATCGAAGATGCTATCTGCAAAAGGAACTTGGGTTCCATCATAAATAACCGCTTCTTGACAATGGACGTTAGACTTTACCGCTGGATCAACATCCAATCCTGTTACTGTCCCAATACCTGACAGGAAAGCAGTGGTCTTGTTCGTAGGGCCCGCCCCGATTTCAAGAATCCGGTTATTCCTCTGTGCGTATTTTTCAATAAGCCGAAAGAACTGTTTTCTTCCGTTTTCCCAGTTGGGCAAACCAAAGTAATACTTCTGCAGTAATCTCTGTTGCCAAGTGCGCTTCTTCATAGTCATCCCGAACAACTATGTATCCCAAGAATAATGAATGCCTGGGTCGTTGATCACACCGGCAGGCCTTTTTCTCGCCGACGAAGCTCCTTGACCTTTACATCGATCATGTACTCATAAATCGAACGAAGCCGACAATAAGTAAGGCCGGCTATGCCATCAAGAAAGCCCATCCTGAAAAAGTACAAATAGCAAAAGACTAAAAACGGCCGAAGAGGTACCCGAAACGCCAATTGCTTGATAAATTTCCGGCGGATTGTTGGGTCAGAAGAAAACAAGTTAATAGTTCTTAGTAGTGTCCTTCGTTCAGCTAATAAAGCCTCCGCTTCCATTGAGGAATAGCGGTTATGACGCTCAAACCAATAATCAATACCTTTATTAAACGGGTAGTGAATAAAATGGCCTCTCAAATATTCTTTTTTACCATCAGTATGATATTCCTCATTGATTTCGCGTTTCACTGATACGCTTCCTATCTTTGCTAGACGGCCAAACCAAGTTGGATAACCACTTGCTCGCCTCAACCAACGCCCAAGAAATATATCCTTTCGGCGAAAATGATAAATTGTGACTCCGTTGCTGGTATGGCTATTGAGCGTAGCCTTAATCTCGTCATAGATTTCTCTTGGCCAGCGCTCATCCGCATCAACCATAAGAACCCATGGATATTTGTATTGAACCTTGTTGAGAGCGGCATTTCTCTGTATTGCAAAGTTGTCGAATTTCCTCTGAAACACCCTCGCCCCGGCAGCTTTTGCGATTTCTACTGTTCGGTCGGTGCTGAACGAATCAAAGACCACAATATCATCTGACCATGATACCGACTCCAGACAACCAAGCAGATTGATTTCTTCGTTAAAAGTCAAAATGAGAACTGATATAGACATGTTACGCAATCTCAATCCAAGGTGGAGAAGACCCTCCACCGAGAATCCATTCATAGGTCTGTTTCATCTGCCGAGCTATTTGGGGCCATGAATATTTCTTCATTATAAGTGCTCTGCCCCTCTGGCCCATAGCCAATCGCTGCTCATCACTTGCGTTGATTGCTCTGCGAAGAGAATCCACAAGAGTAGAAACACCGTTTGGAATCCACCAGCCGCATTGATACTCTGCTAAGTCTGGCCAAGGCACGCCGTGTGTTGCGATTACTGGCTTACCAGAGGCCAATGCTTCGCCTACTACAAGCCCAAAATTCTCAGTATAACTGGGAAGAACAAATACATCGCAGGCTTGAAATGCAGCAATCCGCCTCTTGCCAAAACATGGACCAATATAGGTAATTCTACCGTTTTCCCCATTAGACCTAATCAGCTTTTTAAGCTGTTCGATGTGAACTGATAGGCCAGGACCAGCTAATATTAACTGCCGCTCATCCGGACAAGGGTTTAAATCTCTCCAAGCCTCTACGAGGTCAAAAACACCCTTACCGGGGTGAATCCTTGAAAGGAACAGAAAAATCTTTTTGCCTGTAAACTCTGGCACAAGCCTTTTTATCGTATCTTGTGGTAGAAGCGACCAAACCTCCACGCCGTTTGGTATCAACGCCACTGGATTAGTGAGTCCAACTGAGCGAATAGACATAAGCTCTTCTTGGGTACAGGCGTGCAAACAAGAAGCTTTTTGAACATACCGTCCGTCAAGCAGTTTCCATACAAGTTTATGTCTCAAGGTCCAGTTTTTACGGGTATGCATGATAGAACCCTGAAACGATGTAATATAAGGCTTTCTTTGCCTTATGGCTTCACTACCTGTGCACCAGTTTGTGTATTCCCACATCCCATTACCGTGAACTATATCGGCATCCTTGATAAGTTCGCGAAGTTCGTGTCTGATAGCTGCACTATACCAGGGTTTGCACCTGAACCGTATAGGAAAACTGTGCAACTTTACGCCGGCTGCTTTGCTTGCCAGAGTTGCATCTGAGAATTCGCCATTCAAGGTAGCAATACTTACTTCAGCACCTTGAGCGAGCAAATGCTGGCATAAAAGAGGAATAACCTCAGCGGGTCCGCCTGTGTGTTTCCAAATACCCGACACAGTATGAAGTATCTTCATTTATTTTTTTTGACTATTTTGGTAAATATTGCTGCTTTGACTTGTTCAACTGTCTGCGATATACCCTTATGTGTATCGATTGCGATGTAATTCGGTAGCCATTTGCAGATTTTCCTAATTATGTCTTGTTGTCTCTTAATTTCTTCAATAGTAAGCTCATTTTTTCTCGCATAAATTTCCTCAGCATCGGCATCGAGGAATACAATCAAATCTGGTCGCGGAATGAAATAGATTAACAGCCGCAGTAGCCAGTGTGGTATACGCATACTATCGCGCAGAAAAAAGTAATCGTAGAAATAGCGGTCTGCAATGATTATCTTGTTGTTAGCCTTAGCTAAGAGTATTGTAAAGTGCCCAAGCAAATACCCCCAATAGTAATAACAAACATAGCCAAGCGACCTAACCAAACTATGTGGAACCGCTGCAGCACCGGCGTGCTTCTTTGTATAATCTGGGTCAGGCGGCATTTCTCTTCTTTTGATCTTCGCCCATATCTTGCGCAGACTCTTAAGACGTGGGAGAATGTCAAAGTCACCATGAATATACATTGGTACCTGATCAAAATGTGATTCCAATGACTTAGACAAAGTCTCCGCTACACTTGTCTTGCCCGAACCATCAGGCCCAATGATAGCCAAAAAGAATCCGCGGGATTTAATTTCAGGTATTCTTCTACAACTATAATTAGCATTGGATGGCAAACTTTTCATAGCCTATCTTCGGGCCAGATATCTATCAATTTGCTGGCTAATGTGAAGTTAGCCCCGTGCAAAAAGACTAACGCCATCAAGATGTCTTCACGCGATGCTATATATGGAATCTCAGTAAGCATTTCAAACAACTCCTGCAAAAGCCGACGTGTATTTTTCAACACTCTCCTGCGATTTGAACCCAAGTAAAAACTAACCAGATCCGTCAATAGAGGACCATCGGGACAACTTTGTTCCCAATCTAATATCCAAAGCCTGTCATCACTTTTCATCATATTGGCTGGTCCCAAATCGCCGTTCACACGGCATATTTGGATTCTGCCTTTTTCTACAGTAGCGCATGCCTCTTTAAAAAATGTTGTTTTATGGTCTATCATAGCACAGAACCGCTGCCACCAATCACTGCTCCTGATTTGGCTTGTAGAGCCTAATCGAATTGGCATAGCATATTCATGCACAGCTTCAGAAGGAAATTGTTCATGATTGGCTCTGAATGGCTTAGCGCTTCCTGGGATTGCTTCAACGACTATATAACGGTGGTTATTAAAAGTCCCTTCTCCAAGCACAAAAGGTGTATGGTACCTCTTGTGACCAAGTTTAGAAAGGAGCTTAAGTGCCTCAGTTTCAACAAGCAAACGATAATCACTATCTTTGGTCAGCGATATTTTTGAAAATGCCAAGGCACAACCATCAGGCCTAAATAGATGAACGTATATGCGTCCCCGTCCCTGCTCTGGTGGCAAGATGACACATGCTGCCAGATCAGATTCTCCGAGTAAGTCACGGATATGGTTAAGCCACGAGCTAAAATCGAAACCAACAGCGTCGTGTAATTTCGCATCAACAGGTTTAAGAAAAAATGCATCTAAGCCAGTAGCTATTATTAAATGCAGAACACCGCGTAATATCTCCTTTTTAATAGTATTAGGCTGGCATCTTTGAAGTGCCGAATGTTTGAGCCGTTTACTGCTGGCTGGCAAGGCTATGACCGGTCTGCCATGAAACGAGAGTAAACGATATCCCATTTGGGTTATAACCTTATAACTGTCTGACTCGTTTTGATATCTTCCGATAATACTTAACAGCACGAAACCTACTTTATCAGGCCTGAAGAGGAATAATCTTTTTCAAAACCTGTCGCTTGCACAGCTTTAATAAAATGAACTGGATACTCGAAGTGAAAAGCACAACTATTACAATAGCCATTATTGAGCCGCTTACTATGGCAACGGGTGCAATCATAATGCTTCCGAAAAGACTGATCAGACTGTAAAAATAGAAAATTTTGGTCTGGCCCGTAACGCGTATTTGAGCGGAAATAAGGCTATTTGCTAAAAGAACTGTAGTTTGAAATACGATAAAAGGAAGTAAAATAGCGTAAGCTAAATAACTTGGGCCAATTGTTGATCTAATAAACGATTCCCTAAAGCACCATGCAAGACACGTTATGAGAAATCCGCCCACAAGTACCCCATGCTCAATAAATGTATGCTTCTGATGCGTGTTATTATGCGTAAGATAAGAAGGGTAGTGCGTATTCGTCATTTGCATAAGGGGTGAAAGTATGTTACACAAAGATTGTAACGCCTGATACGCCCCATAGGCAGCGATACCTATCCACCTGCAGATGATAAATGTCGTCAAGATACCTGATAAGGAACCAGCAATACCTTGAAACAAAAGGGGTCTTGAAAAAGAAGTCACATAGCTGTTTAGGCCTCTATCACTGTTTGAGACTATATTGATATGGAATCGATTTATCACGGATAGAATTACAATAACACCCGCAGCATTACCTAAGATCAAACATGCCATCGCCACCCTTGGAGAGAGAATTTCATAGTTGAAAGCCAAGAGAGCCGATGTTAAACTAACAGTCCATTTTGTTGCCATAAGTAAGCTTGAAATTATTTTATGGTTACGACGAATCAAATAACAGCGTAAAAACTCTACAGTGACGGTTATGCCACAAAGAGAAATAGCAAGCAAAACAGCAAACGGAGACTTGAGCAACATTGGAGCAGACACAGCCAAGACAATCGGCAATAACATCGGGATTAACAAAAGTATTCTTCCTATCTTTCTGAGGCAGACGCCATACAAGATGATTTCTTTTCCTTTTGCAACAACTGAATTGATCGGCAGATTTACCCATGCAATAGTGACACCTATGAATAACGATACGGCGACCCACACAGCGGAGAACAACCCGTATTCTTGAGGACCAAGTAACCTGGCAAGTGCAAAGAAAAAGAGAAAGTTGCCGACACTGGAAATACCCTGTTCTACAAAAGCCTTAATTACTGCTTTGAATCGATCTCTTATCACGACGAACCTTGTTTCTAAACTCCATCAAGTACCCCAGACAAAATGTGTAAATAAATCTCAAAGGACGTCGCAAGAAACCCCTTAACAAAACCTTCAGCCGATTGATTGTCGCTTTTTGAGAGATGTAACTAACATCCTGTTTTATAAGGCCGTCAAGAATATCGTTCGCCGTTTTCCTTCCGAATATCTTCTTCAAAAGTCCAAACACCTCTTCTCGGTTTTCTCTTGCTTGCTTTGACATTGAGGGAAGGTATTTCTCTTTTACAAAGCCTCCGTATAGATAGCTCATGCAGAATGAAATGACACATTCATGTGCAGGGTGAGGTATCCAGATGTTGTTCTTGTATGGAATCGCCCTGTCTATTACCCCATCAACGACAATCCAATCGACTCCTCGCCAGTTTAGCTTCGGTATCAAATCAATTTGAAGTTCCTTCTTTCTATCTGCAAACCCCTCTATAAACTGCATGTGGCAATAAAGCAATTTGGCTCCTTGTCGGTGAACAAGGCCGAGATTTTCAGACACTGTCTTAAGCATAGATTTCCCCTTGCGCAGTTTATCCTTCTCAACAAGCACATCTATGTCTCTTGAACGCAGTTCTTTGGGAAGCCCCTTATAGTTTCTCAGAACAAGAAACGTCAGGTTCTGTCTAGCCGCCTCAATTGCTAATTCTCGGATAAACTTCTCAAGAGGTGTCGCCCCAGATGTCTGAGATTCTGCCGTTTTCTTCGAATTATCTTGGCTTTCTTGACATGCAGCAACAGAAGACCTCCTCGCAACGATGATGCCATGTTCAAAGAAGCATTTGATAACAGCTAAGCTAAAATAGAACTTTGTAGTTAGTTTTCTGCTGAACTTTTTTGTGTAATCTATCCCATAGCGTGATTTGACTTTACGCATTTCTAAGTCGGCCGCTCTATATTGTCCTATAGTCTTGCAGTCCGCCGAAAGTCTGAAAGTTGCCCAGACGCGCCTAACATGATGAATTCTCCCGTACCTACCGAGTCTAAGCAGCAGGTCGTAGTCCATAGCATATCGCAGCGATCTGTCCAATCCACCAACATCTTCATATGCATCTCTTCGAAAGAACCATGATTGTTGCGGTACGGTCATATACGCATGTAAGCAAATTTTGTAATTAAAGCTGATACGCGGTTTGAGTTCTATTTGGCCGTCGGGAAGAAGAAGCTCATAGTCTCCATAAACCGACACTGCCTCCGGATGCCGCAGCATTGCTTCTACCATTTCGCTGATTGCGTTAGGTAAATAGTAATCATCCGAGTTGAGCCACCCCAAAATGTCGCCTTTCGACATTTCGAATCCCTGGGCGATGGCTGCCGATTGGCCTTCATCTTTACAGCTTTTCCAATAATATAATCTATGGGCGTACCGCTTGATAATCTCAACTGAGTTATCGCTGGAGCCGCCATCCATAATGATATACTCAAGATTGTGGTACTGTTGGCCCAGGACTGAAAGAATATTCTGCTCAAGGTACTGGCCTTGGTTATAGGAAGGAGTAACAATTGTTATCTTTGGCATTTTCAAAATTATTTCTTCTCTGCTTACCAATTTCCGGTAGTGCCACCGCCCGATTCTTTATTCACCTACCCTCTTCATGAATATGGAGTCGGCCTGTACTACACTACCATCAAGCGGACTCCTTGATTGCTCTAAAGTGCCGACAAACCTAAAATCCATTTTTTTCAATACATCATAAATGTCTTCAAACAACGGCTGCCCAACATAAAGCGTTTGAAAGCTCGTTTCAACTATGAGCACCTTAGCCCGTGATATTACGCTTTGCCCACCCTCGATTACTTTATCTTCGTAACCTTGCACATCTATCTTCACAAGCAAGTTGCCATTAAAACTTAACTCTTGAGCAATGGTATCAAGCCGTTTGATTCTCACCTCTTCCATATGTTCTTTCGCCGTGAAAGGAAAAACACATACATGAAAGCCTGTCATTTGTAATAGAGAAGAGCTCGGCGTAAAGTCGTTTACATGCATCTCCATACTTGCGTCTGTATCGCCTAGGGCATAGTTAAACGCGCGAAAGTTTGGGACCTTAATCATTTTCTTAACTATTTTGTTATAGCATTTCTCTATCGGTTCGAATGAAAATATCGTCGCATGTGGTAAAATCTTGTGTATCATCATTGCAAATTGGCCTTTATTAGCCCCAATGTCGAGAACCGTTGCAATGTTGCGTTTTACTAACCAACCGTAATTATATTCAGTTCGCTTAACGCATCTGATGTCGAGACCACACAGTCGAAATAGGATTTTAGTAAGTTCCTTTATCTTGTTCAACATATTCGTATTCTCATGACTATTCTCATCGTCCGAGTAATCCTGCGCCTTTCAGGCCCACAAGGTTCAGTGCTTCCGAGAAATCCGCTGGTCGGTGAAGCCGTGCCGCGAAAACAACTCAACGGATTGTATGTGACTGAGACATTTTGGACGCCTCGGTCGAGGCCATAGAATCATCAGACATATCATAATAAGAACTGGATAATGCCCGAAATCGAAATCCCTTATGGCTCCCATCAGGTAGAGCATCAAGACCGAGCCAAAAAGGTTGCATACACGGAACTGGTTACTCGCTTTGTACAACCGTGTTACCAAGCACCATAGCCAGCCGTAAAGTACACCTATCTCAAGAACGCCGATCAATCGATATTTCATGTAGTTACGACCAACAATGGTCGGCGTAATATTAGATTCTCTTTCTCCAAACCAGGTGGCACCTGTCCTGGAGTAGTTGTAATCTCCCCAACTGGGGTCCTCTGGTTTGCTGGGCCATAAAGCGCTAGGGATGGGATTCGTAACAAACAGGACGATTGAATCCAGAAGCAGATGTTGATGTTCTCATATAACGTTCCAATAAGAAGACCATCGTAAATGATGCTCAGTGGTTGGTCGTGCATACTCAAGCCATAGAATGAGGGTAATGCTTGTCAAGCTAATACCATTGAACAGTAAGTTTTCACACATTGCTCGCACGGCAATCGCCACTGCCGCTGTTGATAATATGCAGGCCAAACTGCTGCCTTTCTTTTTCCGTACCCAGAAGATACCGCGAACCAGCAATGCAAATACGGGTATCGCGCCGAACAAACCGACCTCAAGCAAGGTTGCTAAGTACCCATTGTGGCATCCGACCCAATTACGAATTGGGTAAT
Source organism: uncultured Pirellulales bacterium (assembly GCA_964601355.1). GTDB lineage: Bacteria > Planctomycetota > Phycisphaerae > Sedimentisphaerales > Anaerobacaceae > CAZRNB01. The sequence goes on along the minus strand of CAZRNB010000060.1, from coordinate 4,336 downwards.
CTCCCTGGGTCCTCGGACCGGTACCAAATAATGGTCTCTTGAGGAACATTAACCATGAATCTCTCCACGCATCAACCCGCCCAGTCAAACCACTGCCAAACCCACGGTCAGGGTCTTCAAGTCGTAACGCTTTTTCAGATAGATCCAACAGATATCCGTGAAATGTTGGCACATTCAGTACGACCACAGCAATAACGATTACGGTAATCCATAGTAGAAACATTTTGCGTTTTGACGGCAAACACCATATCGTTAAGAAAGATGCGGTCAAACCAAATAACGCTCCACGTGTTTCAAAGAATACTATTGTGACATACGCCAGGGCTAACCAAGCAAACGCGATCCATTTCTGGCGCCAAGCGAATGCGAGACTTCCTGCAATCATTGCCGTACCACCCACTTCACTGTCAACAATGGACATTATGCTACTCTGCTTATCTAAAGACGAGCAAAGTAGTGCAACCACTGACATAGAAGTCGCTACGAGAGCTGAGAAGATTGCTAATCCAGCACGTATCTCAACGTCGGATACAATTGTCACCAATAGTCTACTAATCAGGAACAAGGAAGCTAATACAATGACATACATCAAGCATTTGCCTGGCGTATCGCTCATTATCGAGGATGCGCACTGACTGGCCAAAAGGTACAATATCATAGGGTCTCGGAGCACTGGTTCTATGCTGAGTCTTACGCTTCTTTTCCTTCGTGCGCAAACAAATAGAATAGTTCCGATAAACATTATAGGCAAAGTCTTTAGCAAATCGGAACGAAGGCCACCGCTGGGAATCGCGGGTATAATTTCTATTGTAAGCATACGTGTGAGCACAAATCCCAAAAGCCAAGCGCAGACAAGAGCTATTGGTCCAAATGAAACGCTAATACCAGGCGACAGGACACTGGTATGATTACCAAGGTACTTAACTGGCTGAGATATGTGTGCCAATTGCGGCCTCATGGTTACAACCTTGAAATTGAAAGTACCGAAGGAGCAGAATTTGTTTATAATATCTTACTTCGGCAGTTTAGTATTGGTCAATTGAGGTGCTCCCAGTTGTCTAGACCAATTTTGCCTTTCTATAAGGTGAAAACTGTAGCATTACATAAGATTTATTCTTCAGCGGCTTCACTTGGGTGAAATGCGAAGCACCTGAACCGATTCCCAAAATATATCTTAGCAGATGTCCTATACTCCAGGCTATGGTACGGCCGAAGATGGTTGTAGAAACCAAAGTACCTACCCGGACTATGAAACTGGCCTCTTAATAATTTATTTTGGAAAGTGCAGATACCTATCCAATCATTTCATGCCTTCCATGTACAGCGACTCCCGCTTGTAGATAGAACCGTCTTTGTTGAGGTCGAGATAAAACTGATTCCATCCTTGAATTTGGCTCTCAGATGGCCCTACCTGATAAACGTTTCGAAAACCAGCTTCGCGCAACATTGTTCCCATTGAATACCTATCGTAGTGCCAACAGCGTAGCTCTACCCTGCGATTTATGTTGCCGCGTAACAAGTATTCAATCATACGCACAACTCGTTTCTGAACATTTGTCCCATGTGGGTATCTACGCACCATAAGTTCGAAAAGATCAAACACAGCCTTCTCATACTCAGCCTGTCCGATCAGTTGATCCTCTTCCAGCTCTTCGACCGATTTGATGTACCTGTGCACAATCATCAGAAGATCAGGAGTAACAACCCGGATGATACCGCCGGGTTTGAGAACCCGATAGCATTCGCGCGTTACATAGGCCGCCATATCACGGTGGACATGAGTGATGAAATGGGAGTGATAAACTACATCGAAGACATTATCTTTGAAAGGCAGGCCCTTACGGATGTCCCAGCAAATGATATCTGGGTCGACACAAAGAAGATTCTTATAGCGCCAATCGCATAGAATTCCCACAGCATGCAGAAACCTTGCGAACCGTCTATGGTGCGCTAGGCGTGCATAGGGTGAGCAATCGATATTGTTCCACGTCCATTCAGTTCGTGTCCCACATCCGAGATTCAGCATCGCGCGTCCATCTATCATAATCTTCACTTTGTCACCGGACTTTCCAATATAAACATTCATCCTACATTCCTGAAAGGCTAACTATATCGTGCTCCTCCATCAGGCGGGTAAAGACGGCGTCTTTTCTGCCGTAGAATTCGACAAGGCCATATATTTGTATAAATTTAAGCTTCCGGCCGGCAAGTACAAACAATCTGACTGTTATTGCAGCAGACGGGCGTTTCTACCAGGTCATGTGCTTGCTATCCTCACTATTCCTTCTTAAATCCATGCACGCCTTTCATATCATAATCTGTGCTAGTGGTTGCTGTTAAAATACTTTCTTGCCCGTGATTGAACGTGCCGTTTCGATAAACTTCATGGCTTTATCGACCTTCTCACCGTCTCGCAAATATACCAAAATAACCGACAAGGAATCCGAATGCCGGACCAAGTTTCTTCGCATTACGTGGCCCTCTAGCAGATTGGATGCAGTTCCATACGACGTGCCCCAAACTGAGATGTAGCCTCTTTCATATAGTAATTGCCCTTGTTCGATTTTATATTTTCCGTAAGGGAACGCAAATCGCTTAGGCAAAACTCCAAGATACTTAATAAAGTCGGCTTCCGCACGTCCCACCTCATCCTCAAATTCCGCCAGAGACAAATAGTGACAATTTAAATGTCTATACATATGAGAACCAATCTCCCAACCACGGTCCCGCAACTTTCCAATTTCATCCCAACTCAGGAGAGGTTCTATCAGCAAATTCAGGTTGGATGAGAATATACGATGATTTCTGTCGCCCACAGATGAGGTTGTGATAAACGCGGTAGCCGTCATTCCTGCATCAGCCAAAATCGGCGCCGCTACAGTCCTACAGTCTTGAGAGGAGTCGTCGAAGGTGAAAGCTACGAGTTCCTTATGTATCGAGGATAAGACGGCATTCTCGATGTCTGCTAAGCTGCTACCCCAACCTTTGCCAGAAATGAATTCACAGAGTTCACGAAAAACGCTTGGACTACAGCCTTGGGGGCTTTTCTCATTGAGACTATGAAAACATAATACCGACGGTTTGATACACTTGTCTCTTTCGAAGATTTGCAGAGTGTGAATTAACAACGATCGCAGCATGTAAATAAGCCCTATGCCTCTTTTGGTCTTTTTTTCAAGGGTCGGATTAAGATGAATGCGTATACTTAGCAGCTTGCTCTGATTCGATTCAAAACGTTTTTTCTGGTGCCAAGATACAGCTTGGCTCATGGCTATAAGAAGTCGGATATAGGATGTCAAAGGTCAACATTAATGTGTTTGTTTGCACCAAACGGTGACCACATTCCATTTGTTGGCAGATCTACTATACCGTGCTCATCAAGTAGCCTGCTAAACAGCGTTGCGCGATGGCCGGCCGATTCGAGAGAGCCGTTGACCAAAATCGCTATCTCAAACTCCATCGCTCCGGCTAATCCGTGATTCCGTACCGGCACATTCATAATAACCACTTTAGACTTATCTTGTGGTGTGGAATCGGCCAGCCGCCAAACCTCGGTCCGCTCCGTTCCATCTTTATCTTTCGTCTTCAATGAAACCCATGCAAAATCCATTCGCTTCGCAGCTTCGCAGACCGCCTGCCACCACTCGTTAAAAGTGTGCGCGCTACGAAAATATAACTGAGCCTGCTCAAAATTCATCTGCTCCTGCCTGCGCTTGCTGGCAAACTCATACTTCTTCTGAAGGCCAAAAATAGTCTCATGCAGCCGGACCGAACCAACAACGCGAAACATCAATAACAACAGCAGTAAAATACACAAGAACAATACAAGAGTATTGATACTCTGTGTCACCATCATAAATAAACCCATCCCGGCAAAAAGACATGTCACAGCGTAAGATACTATCACCACGTGCCGTTGCGTTAAGCCAAGTGCAAGTAAATGATGGTGAAAATGGCTGCGGTCGGGCGAAAATATACTCCTTCGCTCCAGAAACCGTCGAAGCATAGAAAAGAGCGTATCGAAAATCGGTATCCCCAAGGCCAGTATCGGCAACGCAAGACCCACAAGGGCTGAAGATTTATTCGCACACATAACGCTGGAGGATGCTATTGTAAAACCTAAAAATAAGCTGCCGCAGTCGCCCATAAAAATTTTAGCGGGATTGAAATTAAACACCAAAAAGCCACATAAGCTCCCAAGCATCGCCAACATTAGCACAGCCATGACTACCTGGTTACCAGAGATAGCAAGAATGGCAATTACTCCACACGCGACTGCTGAGATGCCCGCTGCTAAGCCGTCAAGGCCGTCACTTAAATTCACTGCATTGGTAAT
>CAZRNB010000059.1:0-17326 GCA_964601355.1 uncultured Pirellulales bacterium | reverse complement strand
TGGGCCGTTGTATATATGAGGGATTTTGGGTAGGAGCGGACTCGAACATTCCTAACGTGCGTGGTATCAGAACCGATGTAGTTGAGGCTCTTAAGAAGATTCAGATTCCGGTGTTGCGCTGGCCGGGCGGTTGTTTTGGGGACGAGTATCACTGGAAAGAAGGAATAGGCCCTCGTGACAAACGTCCTGAAATGGTTAATACACACTGGGGTATGATTACAGAAAACAACCATTTTGGTACGCATGAATTTCTCGACCTTTGTGAAATGCTGGGCTGTGAGGCATATATTGCCGGTAATGTTGGTTCAGGCACAGTTGAAGAGATGCAGGATTGGGTTGAGTATATGACTTTTGCCGGTGACAGTGAGATGGCGAATCTGCGACGCACCAATGGCCGTGAAAAAACCTGGCGCATTCGATACTTCGGGGTGGGCAATGAGAACTGGGGCTGTGGCGGTAATATGACGCCGGAGTATTACGCAGATCTGTATCTCCGTTTTCAGACATATGTGCGTAATTACTCGGGCAATCACATTCTCAAGGTTGCCTGCGGTCCGGGCAGTTTGAATCTGCGCTGGATGGAAGTGGTCATGCAAAAGGCGGCACGCCAAATGGACGCTATCAGCCTGCACCACTATGTACGCGGCAGCGGCAACTGGACAGATAAAGGCAGTGCCACACAATTCGATGAAAAGGAATGGTTTGTACTGATGAGGAACTCCCTGGGCGTAAAAAAGCTCATCGCCCAGAATATTGAGGTGATAAACAAATACGATCCGCGCAAACGCATCGCCCTGTATGTGGATGAGTGGGGCACGTGGTGGGACGCCGAACCCGGCACCAACCCGGCCTTTCTGTATCAGCAAAATACTCTGCGAGATGCGGTTTCAGCCGGTATCTTTTTGAATGTCTTTAATACCTACTGCGAACGTGTCAAAATGGCCAACATTGCTCAGACCAACAATGTGCTGCAGGCTATGATTTTGACCAAAGGTAAGCAAATGGTTGTCACTCCGACCTATCATGTATTCGAGATGTTCAAAGTGCATCAGGGAGCCACATTACTGCCAAGTGATATATATTGTCATGACTATCGACTTGAAGGACAGGAATTACCATCATTGGTAACTTCAGCCTCGAAAGACGCATCGGGAACCATTCACATTTCGATCTGTAATCTAAATCCCAATCAGGATGTCAAGCTGACCTGTCTGTTGGACGGTTTGAATCCCACTGAAGTTACAGGACGAGTGCTGACCGCTGAAAAAATTACGTCTCACAATACCTTTGAGAATCCTGATGTGGTTATGCCAGCCGCTCTGACCGAACTGAGCATACAGGATAACTTGATTGTTGCCAGGATACCTTCTAAATCAGTTGTTGTTCTTGCAGTGAAGTAAAGAATTGACGAATACAAGAAAACAGTGACAAAGAAATCATTTGATTTATAGGAGAAAGACTAATGCAATCGAAAGTTTTACGAAGTCGTATCCATTTGATCACACTACTTTTCGCTCTGGCGATTCTTGGTCAATTGGCTGGTTGTAGCACAGCACCAAAGGCTGCACAGATAGCGCCATTATCGCAGGATGCCAAGATGGAATGGTTCCGTGAGGCAAAGTTTGGCCTGTTTATTCACTGGGGGATTTATGCTGTTCCAGCCGGGGAGTGGAAAGGAAAACCCGTTGCAGGAATCGGCGAATGGATTATGAATCGTGCCAAGATTCCGGTTAAGGAGTATGAGCAGCTTGCATCTCAGTTTAATCCGGTGAAGTTCAACGCCGAAGAATGGGTGAAGCTGGCAGAGGATGCCGGAATGAAATACATTGTCATCACCAGCAAGCACCATGATGGCTTTGCGATGTATGGCTCCAAGGTCAGCAAGTATAACATCGTTAATGCTGCTCCGTTTAAGCGTGATCCTATCAAAGAGCTTGCTACGGCATGCGCAAAACACGATATTAAGCTTGGCTTCTACTACTCACAATCGCAGGATTGGCACGAGCCGAACGGCATCGGCAACACGTGGGATTTTGGACCCGATGATAAAAAGGATTTTGATCAGTACCTGCGTGACAAGGCTGAGCCGCAGGTCAAGGAATTATTGACCAGATATGGCCCGGTTTGTTTGATCTGGTTTGACACACCGCGTATGATGGACGCAAAGCAGGGGCCCAAGTATGCCGAACGCGGGCAGCGCTTCGTTGACATTGTCCGCAGGCTGCAGCCGGCTTGTTTGATTGACGGCCGGCTCGGCATAGAGGGCGATTACCGCTCGATGGGCGACAACCGGATTCCAAATACGGTTGTAGCTGGTGACTGGGAAGTTCCTGCGACCATAAATCGCACGTGGGGATACAAGAAAGACGACAATAACTGGAAAACACCCGAAGACCTTATCTTTAAGCTGGTGGATATCGTCAGCAAAGGCGGCAACTACCTTTTGAATGTCGGTCCCACTGCTGAAGGCGTAATTCCACAGCCCAGCCAGGATAATCTGCGAGCCGTGGGCCGCTGGCTCAAGGTCAACGGTGAATCCATATACGGCGCTGGTACTACACCGTTCGGTAATGAGCTTGGCTCGCCCGACCCGGAAAAAAAGGATGACCGCGGCAACATCGTCTTCAACGCTAAGACCGATTGGCGCTGCACCACCAAGCCCGGCAAACTGTTTATACATTTTTTCAAGTGGCCTGCTGGATCATTTGAGCTATCCAAGGTAAAAGGCAAGGTCAATAAGGCATATATGCTGGCTGACCCCGAGCACAAAGGGCTTGATGTAAAACAGGAAGCCGACCGAGTCACGGTGACACTACCCGAGACTGCCCCCAATAAGATGGACTCTGTGCTGGTCTTGGAGGTGGCTAAATAAAACATTATCTGTCAATATTGAACTGGATGCTGGATACTCGATGCTCGTTACTCGTAGGGTGATAAAACGAGGATCGAGAATTGGAGAGACATTATGACGACGAAAAACTATCGTTATTTGAAGATTTTTGCTTTTACAGTGTTAATGCTCGGTTTCTTAGGAGCAGGCAAAGACGTAGCATTAGCAACAAAGGCCGAGCTCCAGTGGCCGAAGGTAACCAGAGAGACCAAGCCCTGGTCGCGCTGGTGGTGGATGGGTAATATCGTTAACGAGAAGGACTTGAAAGCAGAGGTGGAAAAATATCAAAAAGCTGGACTCGGGGGGCTGGAATTAACGCCCATTTACGGCGTCAAGGGATATGAGGATCAATTCATCAGCTACTTGTCACCTGCCTGGATGAACATGCTGAGCTTTATTCTGAAGGAGGCCGACAAGCTCGATATGGGTATTGACATGGCTACCGGAAACGGCTGGCCTTTCGGCGGTCCCTGGGTCACAGATGCAGAAGCGTGTAAGAACGTTGTCTATAAGACTTATACATTAAAAGGCGGCGAAAGTCTAAGCGAGCTGATAAACTATGTGCAAAAGCCCTTGGTGCGGGCAATAGGGCGTCGCGTGAATATCTCAGAGCTTAAAGACCCTATCAGTGCCAATGAAAATCTGCAGGCCCTTGCCTTAGAGCAGGTCCGGTTCGAAAAGCCTTTGCCATTGATAGTGTTGATGGCGTATTCAGACCAGGGCCAAGTTATTAATCTGACAGATAAAGTTTCCAAAGATGGGAAGCTGGATTGGACAGCTTCAGCGGGGAAGTGGATATTGTATGCCCTCTTTCAAGGCTGGCACGGAAAGATGGTCGAGCGAGCAGGGCCGGGCGGCGAAGGAAACGTGATAGATCATTTCTCCGGAACTGCACTAAAGAATTACCTCCTGAGTTTCGACGAGGCTTATGCCAGCCACGAAGTTACCTTACTGCGTGCGTATTTTAATGATTCTTACGAGGTCGATGATGCGGCAGGTGAGTCGAACTGGACTCCTGAATTTTTTGAGGAATTCCAGAAGCGACGCGGCTATGACCTGCGCGAGAATTTGCCGGCATTGTTTGGAAACGATTCGCAGGAGAAAAATATTCGGGTCCTTTGTGACTATCGCGAAACGATTTCCGATTTGCTTCTGGATGAATTTACGATTACATGGCGCCAGTGGGCAAAGACGAAGGGCGCAACAACCCGAAATCAGGCTCACGGCTCTCCTGCGAATTTGCTCGATCTTTACGCGGCAAGCGGCATCCCGGAGACCGAAGGCTCCGACATACTCGGGTTTAAATTGGCTTCCTCTGCAGCGCAGACAAACGGCAAAAAACTTGCATCGTCGGAATCAGCTACATGGCTTAATGAGCATTTCTGTGCAACTTTGGGCGATGTGAAGGCCGCTTTGGATCGATTTTTTATAGGCGGCATTAATCACATTTTTTACCATGGCACGACTTTCTCACCATCGTGGGAGAAATGGCCTGGCTGGATGTTTTATGCCTCTGTGCATTTCGGCCCGACAAACTCTTTCTGGAACGATTTCCCGGCTTTAAATGCGTATGTCGCTCGCTGCCAGTCTTTCCTGCAAGCCGGCCAGCCGGATAATGATGTGCTTCTTTATTACCCGATTTACGATCAGTGGTCAACTCCGGGTAAAAGCATGTTACAGCATTTTAGTGCTCAGGTCTCCGGCTCGGCCCGTGACGTTGGGCAGGCAATGATGGACAGTGGTTACACATTTGATTTTATATCAGATAGGCAGCTTGCGGAGACAGAATTCAGAATTCAGAATTCAGAATTTAGAATTTTATCTTCTTGTGGTGGTTCATATAAAGCCATCGTTGTGCCGGAATGTCGTCTCATTCCTCTAAAAACGTTCCAGAGGCTAATTGAATTGGCACAACAAGGCGCTACCATTATTATTCACAAGAGTTTACCCTCGGATGTCCCAGGATGGGGCGACCTTGAAAAAAGACAAAATGATTTTAAGCTTGCTTTATCCAGTCTTGATTTCACAAAGGCTGCAAATTCTGATATTCAAATCGCGACGGTTGGCAAGGGTAAATTTTTGTTAGGTAGTGACATCGGACAACTGCTGTCATACGCCCAGATCAGGCGAGAATCAATGGTGGAAAAAGGACTGCAATTTGTCCGTCGTATATATGCTGAGGGCAATTATTATTTTGTCGTCAACTGGGGCAAAGAGCCGGTGGACGGCTGGGTACCTCTACAAGCAAATGCAAAATCAGTCGCGATTTTTGAGCCAATGTTTGGGAACGCTGGATTAGCAGCGATTCGTTCTGTTCAGGACGTGACAGAAATTTATCTGCAGCTTGCACCTGGCGAATCTATGATTTTGAAAACGTTTGAAGCTGTAATAAAAGGGCCTGCGTATAATTATGTTAAGGCAATTGGCGAACCTCAGGAGATTAAAGGCAGCTGGAACGTTAGCTTCATTGAGGGCGGACCTGAATTACCGGCTGCTGTGGAGAAACAGCAATTGGAATCCTGGACAAATTTTGGCGGCGAAGCAGTGAAGAATTTTTCAGGCACTGCGAAGTACACAATAAATTTAGAATTTAGAATTCAGAATTTAGAATTTCCAGATGGGTGGCTGCTCGATCTGGGCAGGGTGTGTGAAAGTGCCGTTGTTATGCTTAATGGAAAGGAATTAGGAACGCTGATTAGTTCGCCATATCGTATTTTAATTCTGAAAGATCAGCTCGGTGACAAGAACGTTCTTGAAGTGAAAGTATCAAACTTGATGGCGAATCGAATCGCTGATATGGACAGGCGAAATGAGAGCTATAAAAAGTTCTACAATGTCAATTTCCCCGCAAGGCGTCCGGAGAACAGAGGGCCTGATGGCCTGTTCAGTGCGTCAAAGTGGCCTCCACGGGATTCGGGTTTAATTGGTCCTGTTACACTAACACCTGTAAAGATGGGTTTCTGAGAGATAGAAAGCCGTTACGGATAGAAATGAACAAGAGAAAGGTGGTGCACAAATGAAGAGTAATACTTTATCAATTCTGATAGCCGTGATTTTGATTAATGTGATTGCATCTGGTGTGGAACCGGCTTCGCAGGAGACTGCGCAGCAGGGCAAGGTGGCCCCGAAGCCGTTGTATCGCGACCCGATTTATGATGCTCCGACCGATCCTGTCCTGTGTTTCAACACTCAGGAGAACAAATGGTTTATGTTTTACACGAGCCGCCGTGCGGTTGAGCCGAATACGCCCGGCTTTACGTGGGTGCATGGCTCGCGCATCGGCATCGCCGAGTCATTGGACGGCGGCGCAACATGGAAATATCGTGGCTTAGCCAAAATCGATTACACCGGGGGGCTGAGCGAATATACATATTGGGCGCCGGAAGTCATTGCCCATGATGGCACCTGCCACATGTATCTTAGTTTTGTGCCAGGCGTATTTCCAGATTGGAATCACCCTCGCCAGATTGTTCATTTGACCAGCTCGGATATGATCAAGTGGAAATTCGAGTCGGTACTGGACCTCAAGAGTGATCGTATTATCGACGCCTGTGTGATTGGCCTTGCGGACGGCAAGTGGCGGATGTGGTACAAGGATGAGCGGGCTAAAATGTCACTTTCTTATGCGGACAGCCCCGACCTGTACAAGTGGGAGGCACACGGCAACGCCGTCAGCGACCGCAACGGTGAAGGGCCGAAGGTCTTTCGCTGGAAGGAGCATTACTGGATGATTGCTGATGTTTGGAAGGGTCTTGGCGTTTGGAGATCAGATAACTGCCTGGATTGGAAGCCGCAGGCACAGAATCTGCCGGGCTCTCATGGCGATGTGGTCGTAAGCGGCGACAGGGCGTATTTATTCTATTTTACAGGGCTTGGTAAAGGGAATATCGACCCAAATGATCCCTATGCCAGGCGGCGTGCCGTCATTCAGGTTGCCGAGCTAAAATGTAAAGATGGTTCCCTTGCCTGCGATATCGACAAGCCGACGTATATCCAGTTGCTGCCGAAATTAGAGGATGAAAAATAATATGAAAGTTTTTAAATCATTATTACCTTACGTGTTGTCATTGGCATCGCGATGGTTTTTGGCATTTCAAGCTGTGATTACATTATCGTTGGTTTTTTCTTCGATTCCCGGTTTCGCCCTTGAGAAACCGCTGAAGGTAGTTTTCGAGGGTGAAAGTAAAGAGCATAAATGGGCTTTGAAAGACCTTGATCCGAATATGCCCTCCGACTGGTCTGTTTATGAGTTCCTGGTCATGGAGCTGGCGGCGTCTTCACCGCAGCGATTTGAACTAAAGTTATATAACGGCGATTTGGCGCGAGCGGCGATGATTCACCCGTTTTCCGGTGCGTGGATACGTGCGGCCGTGCCGCTGAAATATTTCAAACAGACGGTGCGAGAAGGCTTTGATATGGCATCGATGGGCAACAAACCCCGGAATTCGTTTTGGATGGGTGTGGGCAGACCCCCCGGCCCATTGAATGAGGTTGTGGCTTTGGGTGTGCAAATGCAAAATCCTATCGAAAAGCCGACGTTGGAAATCCGCTCTATCCAGCTGGCTAAAGAAGACCCCGGGGATGCCGTCCTTGAGCCAAAGCCGCTGGTCGATGAGTTCGGACAATGGATTCCTGCCGACTGGCCTGGAAAGGTCAAATCGCTCGAAGAATTGAAGAAAGCGTGGGCGCAAGAAGAAGAGACACTTTCCAGCGGTGATTTTAACTTATGTAAATATGGTGGATATCTGAACACTAAGGCCGGAGCGACCGGTTTCTTTCGTGTTGAGCAGATTGATGAAAAATGGTGGTTCGTTGACCCTGATGGGCATCTGTTTTTTTCTACCGGTATCGACTGTATAGGGCCTGCATCCGGCACGCGAACGCAGGGTCGGGAAGATATTTTTGCTTCTAAGCCTCCTGCGGATCTAACCAGTGCCGGCTGGCCTGACCGTCGTTTTTTTCAGGCGTCTTTTTACACCTGGAATCTGCTGAGGCGTTTTGGCACGGATTGGCAGCAAAAGTGGATCGATCTGACGTTGCGGCGGATGGATGCCTGGGGCTTTAATACTATTGCAAACTGGTCTGACTCGACATTGTGGGCGGCGCAACGCAAGCCTTATGTGATTATGCTGGGTAGAGGCTGGGGGCTTGAGACCGGTTGGATGGGATTACCCGATGTCTATTCGCCGAAATGGGCGAAGCTCGTAGATGAGGCTGCGGCAAAGCAGTGCGCACCGCACAAGGATGATCCCTGGCTTTTAGGATACTTCATAGCTAATGAGCCGCCGTGGCCAGGTAAAGAAACGCAATTGGTAGATATGATTCTGGAAGGCTCTGTTACGCCGGAAGGCGTCCTGCGGACTGCAATCCAGCGTGAGCTAAAGGTATTTCTTTCGCAAAACGATACTCCGGAGCGTCGCAGGGCTTTTATATATGGCGCGTTTGAAAAAATGCTCGATGTTATTAACGCAAGCGTTCGCAAGCACGATCCCAATCATCTGAATCTGGGTATCCGCTTCGGCGGAAGACCTGCGGATGAGGTGATACGCATGGCACGTGTCTTTGATGTCTATAGCCAGAATATCTATAGCTACGCCCCGGACGTAAATTCACTGGAAAAGATATACAAGCTTACTGCTCGGCCTATTCTTATCGGCGAGTTTCATATCGGCACGCCCGGCCGGGGGCTCGCGGCAGGTCTGGTTCAGGCGGCAAACCAGCAGGAACGCGGTGTTGCTTATCGTTATTATGTTGAAAACGCAGCAGCCCATCCAGCTCTGGTCGGCACGCACTGGTTTCAGTGGCTCGACCAGCCTTCCACCGGGCGTATGGATGGTGAGAATTACAACATAGGATTTGTGGATGTCACCGACAGGTCCTACCCTGAGTTGGTTGAGGCTGCAAAGGCCGCTCATAAACGGCTGTATGAAGTGCACTCCGGCAAAGTGCCGCCTTTCAGCCAGAGGCCGAAAGCGTCCGACGCGCCGGAAGGCGTCCTCCGCCAGGAGTCCTTAGGACTGCGTACTGCGGATTTTAACGGCGTATTCGTCGGCATGGCCCCGCCGCCGGTTGAGCCATTAAGTCTGTGGTATCGCCGACCCGCGGGACATTACGGCCAATACTGGAATTATAGGCAGAAGGAAGGAGCGTGGGTTGAGGCGCTTCCCATCGGCAACGGCAGGCTCGGTGCAATGGTTTTCGGCGGCATTGTAAGTGAGCGCATACAGCTTAACGAGGATACGCTTTGGGCCGGTGGGCCGTACGACCCGGCTAATCCGGAGGCTCGTGATGCGCTGCCCGAGGCGCGCCGCCTTATCTTCGAGGGCAAATTCCAGGAGGCTGAAACCATCATTGGTCAAAAGATGATGGCCAAACCTTTGAGACAGCTCCCTTATCAGACAGTCGGCGATTTGATTCTGACTTTCCCAAGAGTCGAACGTGTCGAGAATTATCGCCGAGACCTTAATCTTGATACCGCTGTTGCTTCCGTCATTTATACCACCAACGGCGTAACTTTTACTCGCGAGGTCTTTTCAAGCCCTGTGGATCAGGTTATCGTTATTCGTCTGACTGCGGATAAGCCCGGTCAAATCTCATTTACTGCTGCAATGCAGACATCACAGCAGGCAACTGTCCAGGCCGAATTGCCGGATACGCTCGTCATGCGTGGCGTCAACGGCTCTGCCCAGGGTATTGAGGGAGCATTGAAGTTCCAGGCCCTTGTGCGGATTATGACGTCCGGTGGCGACATCAATGTTGGTCAGGATAAAATTTCCATTGCCGGCGCAGATTCTGCAACGTTGCTTGTTGCCGTGGCTACGAGCTTTAAGAGTTATAATGACGTCAGCGGCGACCCGGAAACGCTGGCGAAGGGTTATATAGCTGCAGCGAGTAAAAAGTCTTATGATGATCTGCGGAGAGACCATATCTCCGAGCATCAACGGCTGTTCCGCCGGGTTACGCTTGATCTTGGCAAAACCAAGCAGGCAGCGCTTCCGACCGATGAGCGCATCCGCAATCCTGATAAGACTAATGACCCACAGCTTGCAGCTCTTTATTTCCAGTTCGGACGGTATCTGCTTATCAGTAGCTCGCGGCCCGGCACACAACCTGCAAACTTACAGGGTATCTGGAACGATAAGATGTCTCCGCCATGGGAAAGCAAGTACACAATTAACATCAATGCCGAGATGAACTATTGGCCTGCCGAGCCGACCAATCTTGCCGAGTGTGCAGAGCCGCTGATAGCAATGGTAATGGATTTGTCCAAAACCGGTGCTCGCACAGCCAACGTCATGTATGGGGCACGCGGCTGGGTTTGCCATCATAATACCGATATATGGCGTGCGTCAGCGCCGGTTGATGGACCTTACTATGGTTTCTGGCCGACTGGAGGAGCATGGCTGTGCAAGCATCTTTGGGACCATTACGAATATAGCCTGGATAAGGAATTCCTGGCTCAGGTTTATACGGCTATGAAAGGATCGGCTCAATTCTTTCTTGACACCCTTGTCGAGGAGCCGAAGAACAAGTGGCTCGTTACGTGTCCTTCGATTTCGCCGGAGAACAGGCACAAGTACAACGTCAGCTTATGTGCAGGTCCTACAATGGATATGCAGATATTGCGGGATTTATTTACGAATTGTATTCATGCTTCTGTTGCCCTCGGCGTTGATAAGGATTTTCGCGAACAGCTTGCCGCTGCGCGAGCAAGGCTGGCGCCTAATCAAATCGGCAAAGGCGGCTATTTACAGGAGTGGCTGGAAGACTGGGACATGGAAGCTCGTGACCTTCATCATCGCCACGTTTCGCATCTGTACGGCCTGTATCCCAGTGACCAGATCAACGTGTACGGTACGCCTGAGCTTGCCGCGGCGGTGCGCAAATCACTTGAGATTCGCGGCGACGAGGCAACTGGCTGGGGCATCGGCTGGCGATTGAATCTCTGGGCGTGCTTACATGATGCCGAGCACGCTTACAAGATTCTGACTATGCTGTTGCGTCCCGAGCGTACTTATGCGAATATGTTTGATGCGCATCCGCCTTTTCAGATTGACGGCAACTTCGGCGGCTGTGCCGGCATATCAGAGATGCTGCTGCAAAGCCGGGCTGGCCAAATTGAGCTGCTGCCGGCTCTACCTAAAGCCTGGCCAAATGGCAAAGTTACGGGTCTTCGTGCCCGTGGCGGATTCGAGGTGGACATCGAGTGGAAGGACGGTAAGCTTACTTGTGCCAAAATACGTTCTTTTGTAAATAATCGCTGCAGGCTCCGATACGGTGACGTGATACATGAGGCAGATCTAAAGAAATGTGAAGAGCTGCAATGGGATGGCCGCCGATAAAAAAAATACTTGATGCTTGATTCTTGATACTTGTTTTACAATCAGATTAAGCAATACGGTTTATGGATTATTTCTATCCACCTCAAGTTGGAGGAAAAGGTATAATTGAGAAATCCTAAAGAGCTGTGAAAGGAGCAGTGAGCATGAGCATAGAGAAAAAATCTTTGGTATTGATTACGGGTATTATGTTGGTGCTGGTCTGTTTTTCAGGAAGCAACGCAACGGAGCCGAATGAAACCAGTCCCGACTGGCAGAACCCTCAATTGACAGGACACAACCGTTTGGCGCCACACGCGACGATGATGATTTATCCCGACGTTGAAACCGCGAAAAAGGTCGAAGCTATAGCAACAATGGAGGATCGCTCGAAGTCACCGTGGTTTGCCTCGTTAAACGGAGACTGGAAGTTCCTGTGGTCTCCGAGCAAAGAGGAACGGCCAACCGACTTTTACAAAATGGACTTCGATGACTCTTCATGGAAGACCATCCCCGTTCCATCGAATATAGAGATTCAGGGTTACGGTGTACCAATATATACGAATGTTAAATATCCCTTCCTCAAAGAAGGCGAAAGGCCGCAGCCACCGTATATTCCTAATTTCAATAATCACGTCGGCTCCTACCGACGAATCTTTGAAGTGCCGCAGGATTGGAGCGGAAGGCGCGTCCACATCGTTTTCGACGGCGTAAATTCTTTTTTTTATCTCTGGGTCAACGGCAGGCAAATCGGCATGAGCAAAGACAGCCGCACTGTGGCTGAATTCGATATTACCGATGCTGTTAAGGTCGGCAAAAATCAGCTTGCAGTACAGGTCTTCCGCTGGAATGATGGCTCGTGGCTGGAAGACCAGGATTTCTGGCGGCTGAGCGGAATATATCGTGACGTTTATCTATGGTCGCTGCCGCAGGTGCATATCCGTGACTTCGAGGTTAAGACCATCCTCGATGCGCAGTATCGCGATGCACAGCTTAAGGTGGTTATGCAGTTGAATAATAGCGGCAATAAATCTGCTGCGGTAGCCGTCCAGCTCGATCTGGCTGATCCTCAGGGGAAAATCCTTTTGTCGCCGACTATTCAAAAAACGCTTGACCCCAATCAGGAGATTTCAGCAGAAATCGTCTCACCGGTTTCCAATCCGCTCAAGTGGACAGCCGAGACGCCCAACCTGTATCGGCTGCTTCTTACGCTCAAAGGCAAAGACGGCAAGGTCGTGGAGGTCATTCCGGCCAACGTTGGTTTCCGAAAAGTTGAAATAAAAGATAGCAATCTCCTGGTTAACGGCCAGCGGATTTTTATCAAGGGCACCAACCGGCATGAGCACAATCCGGAGAGAGGGCAGTATGTGTTGCCCGAAGATATGATACAGGATATTGTCCTGATGAAGCAGAACAATATCAATTCGGTTCGCACAAGTCACTATCCGAATACGCCGGCCTGGTACGATATGTGTGACCGATACGGGATATATCTGGTGGATGAAGCAAACATAGAGTGTCACGGCTATCAGCGGCTCACAAGAGACCCTAACTGGGAGCCTGCTTACATGGATAGAACCGTCCGCATGATGAAGCGTGACAAGAATCACCCATCGATAATTATTTGGTCGGTTGGCAACGAAAACGGCTGGGGCAGAAACCTTGAGGCTACGTCAGCATGGATGCGCAATCGAGACCCTAATCGGCCGGTTATCTCCTGCGAGGCAGGCAGAAGGCCCGACACCGATATTGTATGTCCGATGTACAGCCGCCCAAGAGAGCTTGCTGAATATTCTTCGCAGCAGCAAACTCGACCTTTTATCCTGATTGAATACACCCACGCCATGGGCAACAGCAACGGCGACGTCTGGAGCTACTGGAGCCAGATTTACTCCAAGCCCTATTTGCAGGGCGGCTGGGTATGGGACTGGGTGGATCAGGAACTTCGTCAGCCGATACCTGCGGATGGCAAGCTGCCATTTGCGCACTTTATGCCCGTAAAGGCCGGCGATAAGTGGTTCTGGGCCTACGGCGGTGACTTCGGCCCGGAAGGCACTCCTTCGGACGACAATTTCTGTTGTAACGGCCTGGTCTCAGCCGACCGGACCCCTCATCCGGGTCTGTCGGAAATGAAGAAAATATATCAGAACATCCAGGTCATCTCATTCGACCCGGCAAAGGCAACAATCGAAATCAAGAACGGCTTCTTCTTCACGACACTCAGTGACATTGTCAAGGGGACATGGACGCTTCGTGCGGATGATAAGGTTATCCAGACCGGCAATATAGACGATTTAAATATCAAGCAAGGTGAGTCTAAGCAAATTACCCTGGCGATTAAACCAATTGCTCCTGAGCCTGGTCTCGAGTATTTTCTGGATATAAGTTTTACGCTGAAGGATAAACAATCCTGGGCGCCGGCCGGTCACGAACTGGCTTATGAGCAGTTCAAGCTGCCGGACGAAAAACCAGCTATCGCAGTGGATATGGGCAAAATGCCGCTGCTTAAATTGACCGATAAAGACGGAATCATACGAGTGGACGGAAAAGAATTCTCAGTTGCAATTAACAAAGCATCAGGTTTCCTTAGCTCAATGAGCTACAAAAACGTGGAGCTGGTTAAAGAGCCGCTTGCCCCTTATTTCTGGCGTGCTCCTACCGATAATGACCGCGGCAATCGTATGCCGAGCCGATGCGCCGTCTGGAAAACCGCCATGCAAAGCTGGAAGCCGCAGAGCGTCAAGGCAGAGCAGATTTCTCCGCAGCAGGTGCAAATCACGGTAGTAGCGCGTATTGAGGACGTCAAGGGTGATTACACATTGAGCTATAATGTTTATGGCAATGGCGACGTGGTTGTTGAGCTCGAAGGTCAGGCTGCCGCCGGGAAATTGCCGGAGATTCCGCGGTTCGGGATGCGGATGGCTTTGCCGCAGGGCTTTGAGACAATCCGCTGGTTTGGCCGCGGGCCTCACGAAACCTATTGGGACCGCTGTGATGCTCGCGTCAACCTCTATGAAGGTAAGGTCGATGACCAGCCCTTTTATTATTCGCAGTTACAGGAGACCGGCAACAAAGTCGATGTTCGCTGGCTTTGTCTTACTAACGAAAAAGGCTTTGGCCTCCTGGCGGTCGGTATGCCTAACGTTAGCGTTTGCGCCCTGCATTACAGCGCTGAGGACCTTACAAGCGAGGATAATGTTATTCCGGAACATCTCTTCCAGACGCAGCGCCGTAATGAAATTTATCTGAATCTCGATTATCGACAGATGGGTGTCGGCGGGGACGATAGCTGGGGCGCCAGGACGCACCCGGAGTTCACGCTGCCGGCCTCTCAAAAATACGCATACAGCTTTTGTCTGCGGCCTTATGAGCCGTCTATGGGAGACGTCAGACAGCTTGCACGGAAGGCACCGCCGGGGCGATGAGCGAAGGAAGAGGGCTGGATTGTGATTATGTCTGATTGAGTATTAAAGAAGAATTAAGAGTGTAGAATTAAGAATGTAGTACTGAGTCGCAGGTGATTTGAGGAGTTGTCATTGCGAGGACTGCAAGGCAGGCCGTGGCAATCTCATAAATCAAATGTCAGAGATTGCTTCGCTTCGCTCGCAATGACATCCATCGTTCAAACTGCGACAGAGTAGTTGAAATTTTCACTTCTTAATTCGCAATTTCACGTTCTGAATTGTGATAGGAGGTGTAATATGAAAACTCGAAAGAAAGAAATAATATTTTTGATGATTTTGTTTATGGCAAGGATGGCTGGTTCTGCGGAAAATGCAGCCACTGCTCCCTACATGGGTCAGGAGCCACCCGGCCTTATTCCGAAGGTTTTTGCACAAGAATTTATCAATCTTCCCAACCGTTGTGAGCATGGTATTTGCTTCAGCAAGGATGGACGCGAATGTTATTTTACCGTTCGGGCGGCAAACTGGTCCAGTGCCCAGATTATGGCAACGCGCTTAGAGAATGGACAATGGACTACGCCGGTACAATCCTCTTTTTCAAATAGTCAATCAATGTGCCCGAGTCTGGCGGATAACGACCAATACCTTTATTTCTCTCGGAGCGTCGATATTTATAGGGTCCATCGAACGGCAGAGGGGTGGTCTCAGCCGGAGCTCATAGCTGCCCCGGCTAGTTCTCCCAGCCAGGAATACAGTTGTCATATCTCCAGCCTTGGCAACCTGTGGACGTGTTCATGGCGAACCGGGGGTGTAGGCCAGTGTGATCAATGGCGAATACGCTTTGTGGATGGAAAGTTCACGGAAGCCACCAACATTAGTGTCTTAAATACCTCGGCCAGTGATTGTGGGCCTGTACCTGGACCCAATGAGGATTATGTTATTTGGAATTCCGCTCGCGCCGGGGGCTTTGGGAATATGGATCTCTACATCAGTTTTTCCAATGGTCAGGGCGGCTGGACTCTGCCTCAAAACATGGGGCCGGTTATCAATTCATCCAAGACTGAAGCCGCCCCTTACATATCGCCGGATAACAAATATTTGTTCTTTTCACGTGACGAGACATCTACAGACTCTTCAATCTACTGGGTTCGTATCGAGACATTTCTGCCCGATCCGAATGGGCCGGTCTTCAATCTCTCAACCGGGCAGCGCTTTGCCACCATCCAGAACGCGATCAACTATGCTCAGTCCGGGCAAATCATCCTTGTATCGCCCGGTAAATATAACGAGAGCCTTAGTCTGCCCAACATACCTTTGACGATTCGCTCAGCCAATGTACAGGATTCGGCTGTCGTATCTCTGACTACTCTGTCCAGCAATGGAAGCTTGCCGGTCGTGACCCTAATGCCTGGCAGTGCTCGCAGGTCAATACAGGGACTAACGATCGCCGGCGGAGCTGACGGCATTACCTGCTCCGAATCAAACTTACACTTGAGTCACTGTGTTGTGACGGGCAATCTCGACTGCGGTATCGAAGTCAGCAGTGAGAGCACGGCTGCCTTGGATCATTGTATCGTAGCAGGTAATGCAGGCTGCGGCCTTCGCTCTTTGCCAAAATCGACAGGTAGAGCCGGAACCGTATTCAGCAAGATGGATATAACTGGCTGCACAATCGTCCAGAACCGGCAATACGCATTAGAGGGCGACCGGATCACCGTTAGAAACTCGATTCTCTACTTCAATGGAGCATCTGTCGAGAATGTCCAGATTAAGGGCAATAACGTCAACGTTCAGTACTGCGATGTGCAAGATGGAGTCCTGAGTGAGGGAAATATTGATGCGGATCCGGAGTTTGTATCACCTTGTATGTGGGCCGATTCTAATAGATTTGTCCCAGGAGACTACCACTTAAAATCCACTGCCGGTCATTGGAATCCCTGGGCGTGCATCTGGGTATTGGATGATACAAATAGTCCCTGCATTGATGCGGGCGACCCAAATAGTCCTTTGGATTATGAGGCATTGGGGCAATGCGGTAATGTCGTCAACATGGGCGTGTATGGTGGTACTTTAGAAGCCAGCCGCACACACATGGAGTAGAACAAAATGAACGTGACTTTACAATATGCCTGGTGCGAGCTCCGGCGGCGAAGGGCCCGGACCCTGGCGACTGTGCTGGGATATGCCCTGGCTGTGTCGAGCATGATGTTCCTTGTCGGTATCCTTCAGGTATCAAAACAAGGTAGCGCTGAGATTCTCGATCACACGGGGACCCACTTTGTGGTATTTTCACCGGCCGATATGGCGTCGTGTGGGCCTTGCCAATCTTATGCCAACAGTCAAATACAGGCTGAGGGCTTTGTGGCCTTTGGCACACGGGTCAATCTAATGCCATACGCGTTTGTCGATAAGATCAGGAGTTCCTCCGCCGTAGCGGATGCCGCCCCATATCTGCAATATAGATTCCGTGATCCCAATGACGGCCATTTGTTTACGGTCGGCGGTTTTGATCCCAGTAACGTAATGGTCGTGGGTACGACTTGTTGTGCGGCCACAGACGTCATCAAGGGACACTTTCTCGTCGCCGGCGACAGAGGTAAAGTCATGCTGGAGCAGGCATACGCCCAGTTGAGGCATAT
This sequence comes from uncultured Pirellulales bacterium, assembly GCA_964601355.1. Taxonomy (GTDB): domain Bacteria; phylum Planctomycetota; class Phycisphaerae; order Sedimentisphaerales; family Anaerobacaceae; genus CAZRNB01. The sequence continues at coordinate 75 of CAZRNB010000059.1, read as the reverse complement.
TGACCTGGAAGATACGGTGAGCATCGCTGGCCAGGCATTTACTGTGCTGGGTATTATCAATCCCGGCATTCGACC
>CAZRNB010000058.1:1439-18266 GCA_964601355.1 uncultured Pirellulales bacterium | reverse complement strand
AGAAAAATGAAAATCTTATTTGACAATCGACAGCCTTTCATGAATAGGATGGGCATCGCCCACCAATTTGATAATGGTGTGCAGTGCACACCCTACGGGGGAGGATGCGGCGGTTTTACTCTTGCCGAGGCAATGATGGCTACGGTGGTGCTGGGTATTGCCGCTGCGGGAGTGCTGCTGCCGTTCACAAGCGGGGCAAGGGTGCAGGCTGAAGGCGTGCGTATGACGTTGGCTGCAAATCTGGCCGGCGAATTGATGGAAGAAATTATCAATACGCCGTTTGTTTATATACAAGCTGAATATCCGGAAGTCACCGTCCCTATGTACGACAGCTTTACCAGAGGAGCGAGTTGTGCCTGGGATCCGGAACAGGATTTTTTCAAGCTGGTAACTGTATGGGTCAGATACAACGGACGTGAAATCGCAAGTATAAAACGGCTTGTGAGCAGGTAGGGAAATGAACATGTCAAAATGTTTTGTAAGAATTTTCACAAGCAGGTCATTTCGAGCGGAGGCCCGCCAACAGCGGGCCGAAGTCGAGAAATCTGCATTCATTAGCGCTTCTAATCCAGATTTCTCTGCTTCGTTCGCTGCGCTCACTCCGGTCGAAATGACACCCTTTATACAGGGCGAAATCAAAACTCAAAAATATGGTGGCCAGACCTTCACGAGTAGCGAGCGATTCATCCTTCGCAGTAGCCCCCGACAAGTCGGGGACGCTACGGAGAATGGACGAGCGACGAGCGACGGCTTTACTCTAGTTGAGCTTTTGGTTGTTCTGATTATCAGCAGCATAATTTTGGCTGCGGTGGCGACGCTTGCCTTTGCTATGAGCTCGGCAAACATTTCCGCGGATGATACAAACAGTAAACAGTCTCAGGTACGTTTCGCTACGCTAAAAATCTCAGACCTTATTCGGCATTGCAGGCTGATATGCAGCGCGTCGGTTTCGGAGATGGCTATCTGGAAGACTGACGATGGGGATGGCATAATAGACGTAAATGAATTGGTCTTTATACAGATACAGAATGATCCAGATGCAGAAGGTTATCAGCGTCTGTGTCTCTATGAGTTTCCTTCGACGTGTATTGGGGAGAAAAGCCTTGCTGATATTGCAGCGATTTCACCTGCGGATTACAGCCTTGAGCCTGTAACATTGGTTTCAGAGTGTAACAACGTTGATTTTAAAGATGAAGATGGAATGTTGCCTGATACAGAAACAAGATTTGTCAGTATCTCGTTTAAACTTGTTGAGAATGGCATCGAGCACCAGTATCAGGTAAATAATACCCTTCGCAGTTGGGCGGGAAATCTGCTCGATGGCGAGAACATAGTAAGCGATGATGATTAAACAAAAATGAAATTTCTAATAACCTATAGCAGAATGAATGATACCCTCTGTTGCTTGTCACTCCCGCGCAGGCGGGAGTCCATAAAAAACGTTACAAGAGTGGATTCCCGCTTTCGCGGGAATGACAATAGTGTAGGAAATTTCATTTTGCCAAAACCTCTAAATTCTAAAAAACAGGGGGCGGCTTTGCTTGTCGTTCTTTTTATAATTATGGCCATAACGATTTTGTCGCTGGGCTTTTTGTCACGAAGCGATGTAGAGCTTGCCTGCGGCCAAAATATGATTCTGCGGACGCAGATGGATTATTTGGCCGAATCCGGCCTGGAACATGCCAAAGGTCTCATTCTGAATCCGCAGGACTTTAAGCCGGAGGAGATCGTGAAAGGTTATTGGGAAGGAGCCAAGCGAATTCGGTTGGATGAAGATAGCAGTGATTACTATGATGTCGAAATTGTTCGCGACTCAAATTATTGCAATTATTTTATAGAGTGCACTGCCTATCGTGAAAAAACGGTGGATCAGGAAATTATAAGGGTGGGACAGAGCAGCCTCTCGGCTGAGCTTCGGCTCGACTCCTGCATCGCACTGTCGGTCGGCCAAAGCACTACACTCTGGAGTAATGTAACTGTGAATGGAGATGTAAATTGTGTAGGAATTTTGACAAACCAGGGCAAAATCTATGGCGACGTGTTTGCGGATGATCTAATTGGCATCCCAATGTATCCAAATCAAGAAAAATCCCGCCAAGTCCTACAGAACCAATCGTTCACCTGGCCTAATGTCACTGTAGATGTTTTCAAAGGGAAATACGATGAAATTTACTATTTGTATGATCCAAATATTATCATAAATAATGGTATGTTGCTTATTGAAGGAGACCTGACGATAAGCGGCACCAACAATATTGTAGCTTGCAAAAATCTGCCTGCACTTTATGTCACGAAGGACTTAATCATAGAGGAAGGTGCAAGCCTGGAGATAGAAGGCCTGGCAGTTATTGATGGCAGGGTCTTGTTAAACGAAAAAGCCAGCCTAAATGTTCTCGGTGGATTGTTTATTCGAGGAACACTCTCCGGCACAAATGCCTCAGTTACGATTACTGCTGAACCCTCAAAGACTGCAATTATAACGTGGTCCGAAGGAACGCCGCAAAAGTGGGGGCAGGCGGCCGGTGCATTTTTTAGAAGTATTAGAAGACAATAACCTCTCTCCTCAGCCTTGCTCGGGACAGGCCTGAGCCAGGTCGAAGTAATGACGACCTATAACACTGCACAATTGATTATTTGATATTGAATATTGAAAAAAAGCAAATAGTCAGCTGGTTTAGAGTTCAGAGTTCGTAGTTCGTCGATGAACAATGAACTTTTAACGTTTGTACTATTTGTGCCATCCTTAACTGTTCATAATATGAAATTTGACTTATGTAAGGGCGAGAACCCCGTGTAAAACACGGGGCTAAATCCGCCAAAGGCGGATAAATATTTAGCCCCCAGTTTCACTGGGGGTTTTGGTTCACGTTTTACGTGGGGTTCTTCTGCATGGTTGGTAAAGATGCGTCTTTACAAGGCCGAAATATAAAAGGTAATGGAGGCAGGAATGACCGGTAAATTCGAAATTCCCGCCAAAGGCGGGTGCAATGGCTTTACTCTTATTGAGATTTTGATTGTGGTTGTGCTGATTGGAATAGCGGCGATGATCGCTGTGCCGATGATGTCTTCTGCTGCTTCTATGCAAATCCGCTCCGCTGCGAATATGATTGCCGCGGACTTGGAGTACGCAAAGAGTATGGCGATCACCAGGGGACAATATTTTTCAGTGGTGTTTGATAAAAACTCAGAAAGCTACAGCATAAAGGATCAGGATGATAACACAATATGGCATCCTGTGAAAAAAGGTTTCCGGTACGTAATAAATTTTGCAAGCGACAGCAGGCTGGGTCAGGTTGATATAGTTGATGCTGTTTTCGGCGGCACCAACGAAATCAAATTTGATTATCTCGGAAGTCCGCTCAATGGGTCCGGCAGCGCTTTGCTTGTCAAAGGTACCGTCACCTTGCAGGCAGGTGGATTCTTAAAAACGGTTCATGTTGAGCCTGTTACCGGGTATATCACGATTACAGACTGACGAGGGTACGAAATAAATGATAAGCTGGAACCTTAAATCCAGGAGTTTGCGTCCGATAGGATTGGACATAGGCCATCATTCTATAAAGATGATTCAGCTTGCAATTAGCGACAACCGCTTTGCCGTAGTTGCAGCGGATGAGGTGCGTGTTGATTCCGATTTAAATAGTGACAGCGGAGAAAGAAGAAAATTTATTACCTCAGCGTTAAAGCGGATGCTTGCGCAGGGCAGATTTCATGGTAGAAATGTTGTCTCATGTCTTCCCAATGAAATGGTGAAAATAACATCTCTGCGATTGGCGGACATGGAGCCGGCACAGGTTGAGCAGGCTTTGCGGAGGGAAGCCTCTCACCGTTTTGGATTAGACCCTGATAAGGATGCAATTAACTATATACTTGCCGGCAGCGTTATGCAGGGTGATGAGCTGAAGAATGAGCTGATATTATTTGCAGCGGACAACGAAACAATAAAAGATCATATAGCGATGCTCGAAGATGCTGGGCTTCGGCCTGTGGCGATAGATGTTATCCCATGTGCGTTGGCCAGATGCTTCGAGAGGAGTCTGAGGCGGCAGGAGGATAAAGAGCGAACGGTAATTTTTTTGGATATAGGCCGGTGTTTTACTACCGTGGTGCTGGGTCGCGGCGGAGAAATTTGCTTTGTTAAGCAAATAGCCGTTGGCGGCGACAGGTTTAATAGCGAGATAGCGGCGAGGTTAGGTGTAGATATCAATGAAGTGCAGATGCTGCGGAACAGGTTTCGGAAGGAGAAAAATCAGCCGGGAACACAGTTATACGTTAATGAAAAGATTGCGGCCGAAGATGACGAACAATCTCTCGAACCATCTCGAGACGGGCTCGACGTCTCTTCCCAGCGAGTGATATTCGATTCGATATCCAAGGTTGCCGAAGAGCTGGCTAAAGAGATATCGCTGTGCCTGCGATATTATACGGTGACATTTAGAGGCAAGCGCGTGGAAAAGGTGGTTCTTAGCGGAGGCGAGGCGTACGAAAACATTTTGCACGATGTTTTCAGGCAGCAATTGGGAATAGAAGTTGATATGGCTCAGCCTTTGAAAGGTTTTGATTTACCGTTTGAAAAGATAAACATAAATCTTGATGGTGACAGGCGAGGTTTGCCTTGTGAATGGGCGGTGGCTGTAGGACTTAGCCTCAAGGGCTGGAATGGAGTTACAGGTGAGGTGGCCGTATCCAAAATGCAGGAAAATGGATGGACACAGCGTAAAACGTGCGAAAAATCCCCCAGTGCCGTAAGACATCTCGACGATGAAACTGGGGGCTAAATATTTATCCGCCTTCGGCGGATTTAGCCCCACGTTTTACGTAGGGTTCGCCATTTATTACGGGATTTGTAATGGTTGTTTGTTATGAAAGAAATTGATTTTCTTCCAAATTGGTATAAAAGCGGCAGACGTCGGCGGTTTAGCTACAGCACTCAATACATAGCCCTGGCTTGTGTGTTTGGTGTGATGCTGGTCTGGAATTTTGTTTCTCTACATTCCGTTTCAAATGCCGCGGCAAAACTTGCTCAAATGGCATCTGAGCAGTCAAAAGCACAAATTGCTTCTAAAGAGTTCACAAAGATTAAAAACGAGCTGGCGGATTTGCAGAAGAAAACACATATCATTGGAGAAATCGGCTCGAGAATTGATGTGGCCAATGTTTTGGCTGAGATGAGTTTTTTGATTGATGAAAATATAGTGCTCAGCAAAGTGGAATTTATTAGTGAGAAATTCTTAGACAAGCAGCAGTACAAATCAGGCGGCGCTTCGGCCGTCAGAGTTGTCGGGGGCGAGCCGGACAGGCTGCGGGAGCTGCCGCTTGGTAACGTCAGGTTCAAAGTGCTGTTAAGCGGCGTAGCGGCGGATGCCGGTAATGTCGCTGCTTTGGTGTGTAAGCTTGAAGATTCGCCATATTTTTGTCAGGTCTATCCCTCAATCTCGCGAAATAGAGAGATGAATGAGCTCATAGTTCATCGTTCATCGATTAACAATGAACAACGAACTAAGAACTTTCCAGCAGGGGGCGGGCTTCAGGTAAGCGAGTTTGAGATAAGCTGCTACCTGGCAAATTATCAGCAGGAAAAGTATTGAGTTCAGTGTTCGGTGTTCATCGACGAACTACGAACCAATAATTCTGAACTTAGAACGGTGAATATATAATGCTGTTATTTCGGAAAAAACAACAGGTTCTTATTTGTGTTGTAGCTGTTATGCTGGTAGTGGATTTTGTCTGGTTCGGATGTCTGCCTTTGCGTAAAACCATGAAGGCTATAAAGCAGACAAAGGCTGCGCTGGTCCTGGCGATTGATAAAGGTACAACAGGCAGCAGACAATTGCCTTTGCTGACTGAACAATTACAAAAGCTGCGGCAGATGGCCTCGAACTTTGAGGGAAATGTCCCCGGGGAAAGGGCCTTGGGTGTGTTTTTGCAGCAATTGGCTGATTTGATGACGGAGAACAGACTTAGAGAGCAGGTCGTTGCTCCACAAAGTGAAATGAAGGCCGATGATTTGGGCTGCATACCGATAAACCTGCAGTGTAAAGGAAAGTTATCACAAATTTTCAAATTCTATAAGCGTCTGCAAACGCTGGACAGGCTGGTGCGCGTCGAGCGGATTAAGCTCATAAATGACAGCGGTTTCAGCGGCGGAGTCGGTATGGAAACAAGGGTGGTTATCTATTATCGATCGAAAGTTGAGCGTGACAAAGGTCAATCCGAGCAGGCCGAAGGTATAGACTTATTCGAACCTGCATCAGGCGGATTGGATGGATCTGGAAAGATATGAAGCAGAATACCAATAACGCTGAGAACAGGACTAATAACATTTTTAATCGACTGGCTGCAGAGAAGAAAAAAACCATTTTTGCTCTGTGCCTGATTGCATTGATGGTTCTTATGTGGGTCAGAATATTTGCCCAGAAAGCTCCGGAAGCAGCGCAAGCGGCTTTAACGGCTAATCAAGAGGGCGTGAAAGAGCAGGAAGGCCCACAGGTAAAAATAACTTATATCGAGTTACCGCAAATTCAGGGTCGTAATGATGTAATCGCCAGGGACTTTTTTGATCCGAACGGCTGGATAGACTTTATGCCGGGGGGTGAACGCTCCGCCGGCGGCAAGAGAGCAGGTATTGATCGAGACTCAATGAATGTGCAGTCACGGCTAATGCAGGCGGGACTGAATTTGGAGGCTATAGAGCTGGGTGGAAATCCGCGAGCCTTTATCAATGGCAGATTATTGTCCATAGGGGATAAATTTGTCATAAGCGATGGAAATGACAATTATGAGTGTGAAGTATCTCGAATTGAGAAAAATCTCGTGTTTATAAGATGTGAAGGAGTAGAAATAGAGTTGAAGCTTGTGTCAGAAGGGTAGAATTTGAAAAATCAAAAATCAAAAATCAAATATCAAAATTGAGGGATCAGGGTTCGGGGTTCAGGGATTGGGATTAGCGTTCAGCGTACAGCGTTTAGCGTTCAGAATGTCTGCTGTCCGCTGGCTTGGTCCTCATTGCGAGGACGGGAGTTGAATCATGCGTTACAAAAATAAATCAAGCGACAAAATCAAAATGTTGAAGAGTCTGATTATGTACGCTTTTGTGCTGGCTATTATGGGAGCAATGGCAGTGGGTGGAGTTGAACGGGACTCGATTGAGGCTTACCTTAGTCAAAGCGTTGACTCGGTAGCTGTCGCGGCGGAGCATAAGACAGCGGCTGATTCCAGCCAGACCCCCGCTGCTTCGCTTTTGCGAAGCAAAACGGCGGGGGGCAGCGCCGATGTAAATAGCTTGGATACGAAGCCGGTTGATACCCCCTTAGGGGTACCGGTGCCCGAAGATGCCAGCACAGGCGCCAAAATTCAGTCGATTTCTTTTAAAAAGGACTGGGGCATTCGGGATGCACTTGCGTTTCTGTCCGCTCGCTATCAGAAAAACATTGTGCCTTCGACGAAAGTGGACGGCCTGATTACCGTCACTAATCTCTATGGCGTGACATTTGATGAAGCCCTGGATGCGATTCTGGGGCACGGCTTTAAGTATGAGCAGCAAGGCAATTTCATAAAAGTCTATTCTGAAGAAGAATACAAAAAGATCAGAGAAGCTCCGGAGCGTATGATGACTAAGGTATTTACGCTTTATTACATAAGTTCCGCTGAGGTTCTGAAGCTTCTCGCTCCGACACTAAGTGGCGCTGGGAGCATTCAAGGTAGTTCACCACCGGAGAAAATTATGCCTACTGGTGAATCTATAAGTGCCGGTTCCGGCGGCGGTGACGCAATGGCCTTGAATGATACCATTGTTGTCCTCGATTACCCTGAGAACATAGCCAAGGTGGAAAAACTGCTTACAGAGCTTGATGTTCGACCCAAACAGGTTTTGGTTGAGGCGACGATTCTAAGTGCCACTTTGAGCGAACAGACAGCGTTCGGGATAGATTGGAACTCCTTGAATGGCGTTACCATCGATACGATTCTCAATGTTGGCAAGGGAGTTTCTGATGGTATATCAGCGTATGGCTTTGCCTCTAAAGCGGTGACCGAAAAGGGCACTATCGGTGATGGCCTGAACATTGGTGTAACAAATGACCACGTGGCTGTGCTTATACGAGCATTAGAGTCGGTAACGGACCTTACAGTTCTTGCAAATCCCAAGATTCTGGCGGTCAATAAACAGCTTGGACAGGTGTATATTGGTAAAAAGTATGGATATAACTCTCAAACAACGGTATCAGAAGGAGGAGCTTCAACTTCGCAGGTGAGCTTTCTGGAAACCGGAACCAAACTTTCGTTCAGACCATACATAGGTAGCAATGGCTACATCCGTATGGATATCCATCCCAAGGATAGTGATGGAAGTGTATCAGGCGGCCTTCCTACAGAAACTTCAACGGAGGTAGCGACCAACATAATGGTCAAAGATGGTCAGACCATTGTTATCGGAGGTTTATTTAGGGACACCATTGATACAACACGCCATCAGGTCCCGCTGCTGGGCGACTTGCCGGTTGTAGGTGGGGCTTTCAGAAGCACAGTTGACAAGTCAAAACGAGAAGAAGTCATTGTGATGCTTACGCCTCACATTATAGAAGAGCCGTCACAGACCGAGGGACTGGCAAGAGCTGAAGACATTAGCCGTAAACGCTCTGCTGCCAAGGATGAAATGCAATGGATAGATAGAGCAAGACGGGCCCAGGATTCTTATGCAAAGGCCGTCAAATTCTATCTCCAGGGTGACAACGAATCTGCGATGCGAGAGCTGGTAGTAGCTCTTAAGTTCCGTCCAACGTATCTGGAGGCAGTTCGGCTGAAGGAAAAGATTATCGCCGAAGTTAGTCCTGATGATGCGAAAAAGATGGAGAGGATTATATTGGAATCTATGGACCGGAAAGAAGCCCCAAAGTGGCGGAGACGGTAAATGATTTTGCAATGATTGATGCTCGATACTGGATACTCGATGCTCGTCGAGAATCGAGAATCGAGAATCGAGGAGCGGTTTTGATTTGAAACTTGGAAGAAACATATACGTGATAGTAACAGCTATTGTAGCGGGCAGCCTGTTTGCTGCAGGTCTTGCCCAATGGCAGCCTCGCCCGGCGCTGGGCTGGGTGTGCGTCGTCGCATATTGCGTCGGGGCCGTGGGTGTGGTTTGGCTTAGCTGGTTTTGGCTAAAACAATCTCGTACAATCACATCCATAGCCAAATTGCTCCAGGATAAGTGGCAGGAACTTGATATTCGACGAGTATCGAGTATCCAGTATCGAGAATCACTTATTAACCGCATTGAAAATTCCTCCAAGTTAGTAGAGCAGCTCAAAGAGCAGGTCAAGGAGCTGCAAATCCAGGTTCAGCTGTCGCGAAGACAAAAAGGAAACATCGAGGCCATTATTTACAGCCTTCACGATGCGGTAATTGTCATTGATGAGTTTGACAGGTTATTGATGGCAAATGAGGCCGCAGGAAAACTTTTCGATTTTGACTTCGCAAATTCCCAGTACAAGCCCATAGACTCTCTAATAGCTCCTGATAAACGTGAATTTACGGATTTTCTGCTCCAAAGCAGGCACAGTAAAGTTGAAGCTACCAGGCGTGAAATTGAATTGCTTCAGGATGAAAGACAGAAGGTTTTCGATTGCATCGTTTCATGTGTTTATGATAACAGTCAGCAGGTCTGCGGAGTTGTTGGAGTTCTGCACGATGTCACGAAGGAAAAAGAAATTCAAAGAATGAAAAATGATTTCGTAAGTCACGTGTCGCACGAATTAAAAACGCCTCTTGCATCTATCATGGCCTATTCTGAGATGCTCGATGACGGCGAAGCCAGTGATGAGCAGACAAGAAAGCAAATGTATTCTGTTATACAAAATCAGGCGAAAAGACTGAATCGATTGATTGAAGATATCCTGAATATTTCCCGCATAGAATCCGGTCTGACAAAGATAGAAAAAAAGCCCGTCAGCCTGACAATGATAATAGAAGAGCAATTGCAAATGATCAGAAACTATGCTGAGGAAAAGAATATTGAGATTATTACACACACGCCGATCATTCACGATGTAGTTTATGCCGACAAGGATATGATTTCTCAGGTTGTCGTTAATCTGCTCAGCAACGCGGTTAAATATACGCCTCGTGGTGGTTCGGTCAGGATTGATACCATAGTCAATGAAACGGCAGGTACAGCACAAGTGACAGTGACTGATACAGGCGTCGGAATTCCAAAAGATGAAATCGGACATGTATTCGACAAATTTTACAGAGTTAAGGCTAACAACAATCAGGCCAAAGGGACGGGCCTGGGGCTTCATTTGGTTAAACAAATAATCGAAAAGGTTCACAATGGCCGGATATTCGTTATAAGCGAGCCCGGCGCTGGAAGCACGTTTGGCTTTGAGCTGCCTTTGGCGGTTAGTAGTGCAATAAGCAATGAGTTTTGAGTTCATAGTTGATAATTCGTCGATGAACACTGAACAATGAACAACGAACTAATTAACTAATCAACTAATTCACTATCTTTGCGGAGAGGTAAAAATGGCTGAAAAGAAAGTTTTAGTGGTGGACGACGAGATACATATTGTGCACGTGGTGGCTATAAAGCTTCGTAATAACGGTTACGAAGTTATATCGGCTGATAATGGTGCTGAAGCTTTTGATTTGGCCTGCAAAGAAAAGCCGGATGTCATCGTTACGGACTTTCAAATGCCGATTCTGACAGGATTGGAGCTTGTAGAGAAGCTGCGACAATGTGAATTGACCAAAGATATACCGGTGATCATGTTGACCGCCAGAAACTTTGCTATCACGCAGGAACAGCAGAAAGATTTGCAGATAGCGCAATGTCTCAGTAAACCGTTTAGTCCCAGAGAGCTGTTGGGACATATAGAGGATATTCTGCACAATAGAGCGGTAAGCCAGCAGAAACCATGATATGTTTTGTATTTTAAAAGAGCAATAATGAGCACGGCTGTTAAGAATTTTAGCCAGTCACAGCTACGTGGATTGAAGAGCTTTGGTGACAGAATAAGTAAATTCGGCCTCAACTTCGCAGTTTGCGATTGTAACGGCGAGCTTGTTCTGCTTTGCCAGGGCGGTAAATTCACATCTGATGCACAGCGGTTAATCGAAGTCAGCCGACGCGCGTTAAAGAGTGCTGAGCTCATAGTTCATAGTTCATCGATTAACAATGAACAACGAACTAAGAGCTCGAACGCTGAAGGCAGGCAGGTTTTGGCTGTTGTTCTAAGGCAAAAAAGTGAAATTGTCGGAGTAGCTTCAATCGATTTTGGCAGCGACACATCAGGTGCTGGTGACGCTGTGCAGCACGATACGATCGATGCTATATTCGGTGAGATGCTTGAGCTTTTAGCCGAGAATTTTCAGGCTGCTTTTCGGACTGAGCAGCAGATGGATAAGATCTGTATGGAGCTGGCGCAAACGTACGAGGAGCTTGTATTGCTTCACAATCTGAGCACGAATATGAAGGTCACCGTGCGGGACACCAGCTTTTTACAGATGGCTTGCGACAGCCTGACTGATATTGTTTATGTTGAAGGTATTGCGATGTTATTGGAAAAGGCCGTAGAGGGCGGGAAAAAGCTCGTTATTGCCGCCGGCTCCGGGCTGATAGATATAGATGAGCGTATGGCTGACATTCTGCACAGCCGGCTGGTTGAAGAGATAAATAACGGCAAAGAGGCCCTGCTGGACAGCGAGGTGGATTCTCCTTTTAAGTATGATTGGCCGAGTAATGTAAAAAATATTATGGCGGTACCGCTGTTCGGCAAGGAAAAAAGAGATTCACATTTTTCACAGGAAACTAAAGCCGGCAGCTATGTAACAGGGCTTATGGTTGCCGTGAACAGGATCGACAAGCCTGACTTTGATAGTACTGATGTAAAACTTTTTAACTCGGTGGCAGGCGGATGTGCCGTGTTTATCGATAATGGGGCGCTTTTCACGGATCTCAAGGAGTTATTTATCGGTTCGTTAAAAGCGCTGACAAGCAGCATTGATGCGAAGGACAAATATACTCATGGTCACTCGGAGAGGGTTGCGTTTATCTCACGATGGATTGCCGAGAGGATTGCCGAGGTAGAGCCGCTGGAGCAGGAGCAGATACACAGAATTTACTTGTCCGGATTGCTGCACGATATAGGAAAAATCGGAATAGACGAGTCGGTGCTCCATAAGGAGGGTTCGCTGAATGAGGAGGAGCGGGAGCATATAAGAAAGCATCCTGCTGTAGGAGCCGGCATCCTGGGTGCGATAAAACAGATGCGTGACATCACTCCCGGTGTTTTATGCCACCATGAACGGATCGATGGCAAAGGTTATCCGCAGGGTCTGACGGGTGATCATATACCGTTGGCCGGAAAAATTGTCGGACTGGCGGACAGCTTTGATGGAATGACCTCAAAACGCGTTTATAGAGATGCAATGACCGTGGAAGAAGCACTTGAGGAAATTGAAAAGGCGCTGGGGACACAATTTGACCAGAAGATAGGCCGATTATTTCTTAACAGTGACGTCTATCAGCTTTGGGACATTATTCAGAATGGTTTCAGCGATAATTATGGAACCACCAGCTTCTCGGAATCTGACACTGCTGCAGTAGGGGTGCTAATTAGATGAGACTTAAACAGCAGGATTATAATGATGTAACTATTGTTGAGCTGCAGGGCGAGCTTGAAGGAGATATTACTGAGCTGCTTAAAAACACAATCACTGATACAGTCGCAAAGCGTAAGGTCGGTATAGTGCTTGATTTGAGCGCCGTTGGATTTATTGATAGCCAGGGGCTTGAGCTGCTGTTGTGGGTGCGAGACTACTGCCGGGCGAACAAGACCCAGCTTAGATTGGCGGGGCTCGATGAGAACTGCGCGAAAATTCTTGAAGTCACCCGTCTTGAAAGTCTGTTTGACCGCTATGCAGAGCTTACAAAGGCGGTAAAAAGTTTTGTATAGAAATCAAAAATAATTTTGTTCATTGTTAATAGTTCGTTGTTGGTCGATGAACTATGAACTACGAACTCATAACTCTTTGCATGTTATGGATCAGGTAGCCGTCGAAAACAAAACCCAGCTTGGTCAGCTATTGATTGCTCGTGGCGTTATAACACAAGAGCAGATTGAAAAAGCCCTTGTCGAGCAGAGCGAAAAGGGTCATCGCAAGCTGCTTGGCGAGCTTCTCGTGGAGATGGGTTATTGTACCGAAAACCAGATAGCTGCGGCTCTGGCTCAGGGCTATGGTGTGCCATACGCGCAGGTTGGTCCCAAGATATGTGATGCAAAAACATTTGAAGTCCTGCCGAGAGAATTTCTCGAAGAGCACATTGTTCTGCCGCTGTTTAAGGTTCAAGATTGTCTGACGGTGGCGGTCAGTGAGCCGACAAATGTATTTTTGATAGATGAGATAGAGCGGATAAGCGGCTGTAAGGTTCAGATCGTTTGCGCAACCGCCAAGGATATTAAGGCCACGCTGCAGACGTATTTGCCGGCCGCAAACGTGTTTGTTATTGATGATATCATCGATGATGAGGGATTGGAAGATTTTACATTAATAGAGAATATCGCTCAGGATATAAGTGATCTTCAGGAGGTGGCAGGCCAGTCGCCCGTTGTAAAGCTGGTTAATTATCTGCTCTATAATGCTGTTCGTGAGAACGCCAGCGATATTCACATTGAGCCGGAAGATAAAAAGCTGCGGGTGCGGTACCGGGTTGACGGCAAATTATACGAAAAAATCCGGCCGCCGTACCAGATGCATCCCGCTATTGTCTCTCGTATTAAGATTATGGCTGAGCTGGACATCGCTCAGCGGCGTCTGCCGCAGGACGGAAGTATCCACGTTATAGTCGAGGGAAGGCCCGTCGACCTGCGGGTGTCGGTTATGCCCGGCAACTTCGGCGAAAAGGTAGTTATTAGAGTTATTGATCCGCAAAAGGTGATTTTCAATCTTGAGTCACTCGGCTTTACCTTTGAAAACCTCCGGCGTTTCAGAGAAGTTATACAATCTCCGAATGGAATAGTTTTGGTAACGGGGCCGACCGGCTCGGGAAAGAATACCACGCTTTATGCCGCGTTATGTGAGCTAAACAGTGATGAGATCAACATCTGTACGGTTGAAGACCCGGTGGAGTGTAATATACCGTGTGTGAACCAGTTTCAGGTAAGCACGGCTGCCGGCTTTGAATTTTCGACGGCGCTGCGAAGCTTGTTAAGGCAGGACCCGGACATAATAATGGTCGGTGAGATTCGCGATGAAGCTACAGCCAATATCGCCGTGCAGGCAGCCCTGACCGGCCATCTGGTTTTGTCAACTTTACATACCAACGATGCGCCCGGCGCGGTGACGCGTTTGCTGGATTTGAAGGTTGCTCCTTATCTTGTCAGCGCCTCTTTGATTGGCGTCATGGCTCAGCGTTTGGTGCGCAAGATATGCGCTAACTGTAAAACGGAATATGAGCCGGCCCGCAGCATGAGAAAAATGTTTGAAAAGCTCTGTGGTGGAGAAGGGCCGTTTTATCGCGGTGTAGGCTGTAAGAAATGTCGCAACACCGGCTATGCCGGCCGAATCGCAATTCATGAGCTTTTTGTGCCAGATGAGGAAATCAGCGAAATGATCAATGAGGGGGTGAGCACAAAGAAATTGAGGGCAAAAGCATTGGAAAAAGGGATGGTTCCTTTGCAGATGGATGCAATTGAAAAGGTAAAAGCCGGAATTATATCTATAGAGGAAGTATTAAGAGCAACATAATCGGCAATGTAATGCCTATAGCAATGTAAATACAATAAAATGCCTATAATTGCACCTAAAATTACGAGTGAGCCTGGCAAAACGGTAAAATCCGCTAAAGACGTGGACAGCTATATTCCAGCGCCCTTGAATCAGCAGCCGAGCCGCCAGGTCAGCCATTCATATAATCGGCTCTATCACGCAAAGGCCAAACGGGCGGAGCTGATAATGTTCACGACGGAGCTGTCGGTGATGCTCGACAGCGGCGTGGTGCTTAGCGATGCCCTTGATACGATTGCCGAGCAGATTGAGAACGAAACATTCAGGATGATAATCATGGACATTGCCGAGGCTGTGAAAAGCGGCGAGAATTTTTCCAAAGCACTTTCCGCTTATCCTAAAATTTTCAATCCGATGTTTATCAGCATGGTCAGGGCTTCGGAGGCATCGGGCAGAATGTCGGAAATGCTTAGTGTTCTTAGCGGCTATTTGGACTTTGAATGTGAGACACGCAAGCGAATCAAGGGAGCAATGACTTATCCGTTCATAATGGCACTTATGGCTGTGGCGGCAACCGGCACGTTGATGTTCTTTGTTCTGCCGAGGTTTATGAAGATTTATGAATCCAGAGAGGCGGCGCTGCCGAAGATCACCCAGGTATTAGTGGGCTTCAGCAGACTGTTAGGTAATTACCGGGCGATGACGGCACTGGGAACGGCTGCCGTATTGGCGCTGGCCGGATTGTATTACTGGTCCAGGACGGCCGGCGGCAGGCGAGTGATGGATTCTATAAAAATCCATACGCCGGTGGTGGGAACAATGTTCATTGATATGGTAGTGACTCGCAGTATGCGTATTATGTCCACAATGATTAATACCGGCGTTCAGCTCCTGGACTCGATACAGGTGATTCAGGGGGCGTGTGATAATTACTATTTTCAGCGTCTCTGGGCCGGCGTAAGTGAAAAAATCCACGATGGCTATCAGTTGTCGGAGGCGATACAGCTTTCAACGGGCTCGCATTTAATTGCGCCTGGAATTATACAGATGATACGGGCAGGAGAGAAAAGCGGGAAGCTGGGGCAGGTCTGTGACAAAGTATCGGTTTTTTACGAAAAAAAGCTCGAAGCTTCGATAAGAAACGTTATGGTGCTTATCGAGCCGTTGATGATTACAGTTCTTGGAGCTATCATAGGAACGGTTGCCATAGCGCTGCTGCTGCCGGTCTTTAGAATATCAAGTGTAATCGCACGATAAAGCAGAGCCGCGACCGTCAGGGAGCGGTACACCAGTTTCCAAAAACAATCGACACAAGTATTTTCCTGCATGTGCAGTGATTTCCCAGGTGGCATAGAGCAAGCCTTGTGGCGATAAATTCTGTGGGGAAAGGACCATTTTGTATCTCGCCGTATCCGAGCGTTACGTGGGGAAGGAAGTTCGCAAAGCTTGCTTTTTCCGGATAGTTTTTAATCCATAGCAAAGTTGTCTCTGTTGCTTTCTTATTATATATCATGTCTTCAGTGACGTCATAACTAAAGTAAGGTTTGACTTTCTTCATAACTTTTTCGTGCAGCGTTTGAAGCCTTTTTGTTTTCTCTATTTCAAAGACCGATACTATTTCGCCTTTGGCATTTGCTGAGGTTCGTATGCCGGGAATTTTCAGCTTTCCCAGCGGATTTTCTCCGGCAATAAGCTCCAATACTTTTTCAATATGAGAGATGTTCCTTTCATCGATGCAGCCCATAGCTAAAGAGATATGCGGCAGACAATCTGTTTTATTTAGCACTATTTCTGAGCCGAATTTTTCTACCAGCTCTGCATTGGCCTGGATTGTTTTATACATCATTTCATCGCAAGGCAGCAGCACTACATCAACCGTAATTTTACTCATAGTTTATCCGTTAATTTTAATCACTTCTTCGTCTTCTTTGCGCCACGCTGGATCAACTATACATAAAAATTTCAAATAAGAAGTGCCTGTATTTTCGATATATTGCGTCGATAGCGGCGGGATATGGATAGCACAGTCCACAGAGACTTTGAATGATTTGTCATCAATGTGCATTATGCCCTTTCCTGATAGAATATAATATACTTCGGAAG
>CAZRNB010000058.1:0-1339 GCA_964601355.1 uncultured Pirellulales bacterium | reverse complement strand
TTGTCATCAATGTGCATTATGCCCTTTCCTGATAGAATATAATATACTTCGGAAGATTTAAGCTTGTGCGGCTTAGTTGCTTTTCCAGGCAAAACCTTCGCGTGTGCCAGGCTGTATCGTATTTTTAAATCGGCCTTTGCCGGATGCATAAGCTCCCGCAAAATTGAGCCGTCACCAGCCGCAAATTCTTCACAATCTCTCAAATATTTTAAAAAAATCATGATTAAATTAAATATCAAATATCAAAAGTCAAAAATGTGGAATTGACGCAAAGCGGCAAATAATTCCTTAATTTTGAATTTTACATTTTTATATTTGATTTTTCATCGTCACTTTCCAAGCAGGATTGAGCCTTTTGTGAAGAATGTTCCTGCAATGCAGGCCGTTTGAAGACAAGCTAAGGTAGCTGCAATCAAGGCGCGAGCTGCAACGCCGCCTATATTGCGGATTTTTTCGGGAGCCAATGCGCAAACGCCTCCGACAAAGATGGCCATCGACGCAAGATGAGCAAAGCCGCACAAGGCATAAGTGGTAATCACAGCCGAACGTGGATCATGCAATAGATTATCCTTTAAGGCGGCAGCCAAATCATTGTAAGCGACAACTTTAGTGACGACCAGTCGCTCGCCGATTATTCTGGAAATTGTCCCTGCGTCCGATAGGGGGACGCCTAAAATTACCGTAAATGGATAAAAAAGGTAACCACAAATTGTTTTTAAAGACCACTGAGTGTTTAGAGAAGACAAGCACAGGTCAACCAGGGCAACCAGACCCAAAATAGCGATAAGTAAGGCTGTGATTCCTACAATCATTTTCACGCCGGCGTTGGCTCCGTTGATTATCGCCTCGAAAAGACTTTTTTCTTTCTCGTAAAACGGCTGGATGTGCATACCAAGCGTTTCCGGAGACTGGCTTTCAGGAAATATTACTTTGGACATCACAAGCGCCGCCGGTGCCGAGAGAAATGATGCCGATACTAAATGCCCTGCAATGGTTGGAAAGGTATCTCTTAAGCTGAAGACATATAGCGCCAAGACATTGGAGGCGACCGTTGCCATGCCTGCGGTTAAGACGGTGCAGAGTTCCGAGCGGGTCATGCGGGCTAAGTATGGCTTTACGGTGAGATTTGCCTCAACGCCGACGAAAATATTGCTGGCTGTAACTAAAGACTCAGCACCGGAGACCCTCATTAACCGTGTAAATACATAAGCAAAGCCTTTGATAACTAAATTCATTATGCCGAAATAGTACAGGATCGCAATCAAAGCCGAGAAGAAGATAATTGTGGGAAATGCCTGGAAGGCCAAAATAGAACCCATTGATTTTTCGCCTGTTTCAG
>CAZRNB010000057.1:7020-18283 GCA_964601355.1 uncultured Pirellulales bacterium | reverse complement strand
ACGAGTCCACCTTAAACAACCCTGTTTTCTGTCTTGACAATGGGTAGGGGTATACGCAAATACGCTCCATTTATTAAAATCAACATCAACTACGACACGATGTTCAAACAAATACGCAAGACAATAGCTATTGCCGGTGGCAAGATCAGCTTCAACATGGGCGAGATGCTGGATAGCCTTGCTCTTGATCACGTGACAAATCTTTCGACAATGCTGATTCCTTTTTTTGCCGATTTTCATAACGGCTTTTTGATGCTGCTGACCAAAAGCAGCAATATAAATAACCTGCTTACCATCGAGCCTAATCCGCAAACGGTTGTTTCCTGGAGTATTAACAGCCAACAGATTATCCAGGCACATGAATCTGGCACAGCAAATCTCATGGAGCGAATCAAAGCCGCAAAGCTCTGTCAGGAGCACGGCTATCGCATTCGGCTGCGTATTGATCCAGGCATTTTTTATCCTGATTGGCAGGCGGGATACGCAGATTTAATCGAACAAACATTGACAGTCATCATACCTGAGAATATTACACTCGGTATGTTAAGGCTGCTGCCGGGACATTTTTATCTTGCCAAACAGGCATACGGCGATCGAGCTGCCGGCCTTTTGAATTATGGATTTGTCAAAGGCGCCTCCGATTTGAAGCTCCGTTATCTGCCCAAACAACGCATTGAATTTTATAGTTTTTTGATGGAGGTCATTCGTAGCTTCGATAGGAAAGTCTCTATTAGTCTTTGTCGGGAAACTCCTGAGATTTGGGACATTTTCAAAGATCAATGCATATTTGGAAAATGCAATTGCATTATTTGACAAAGATATGTGTTTTCAGTATTTGCTAAAAAAGTTCCCCTTGATGTTCTATATCGGGCTCGCAGATGCAAAGTTTAGGATCGCCATATTTATTATCGAGCTTTAGTAATTCCTGATCAAACGTATGCATCTTTGGTATTTTACGGAGGATTGCTGTTGCTACATGAACAGAATCTTTGGGCAAAAGGTCGGGGTGCTTCCACATTAGCTCACGCGCTTTTTCCGCAGCCATTCTGTCCAAATTGTGCACAACAATATATTGATGCTTAAAGAAATCAACAATCTTTCTTTCAGCGTCCTTCTTTAGTCGTGGTCTTCCTTTTAGTCTGATTACTTCTACTAAGGTGATTGCAGATGTAACTATTATCAAGTCTCCACTTTCGGCTTTGGTAATTGTGCCTTTACACTTCTTAACCTTGTCAATTTCATTATTGAAAATGCCTAAGAAGCAGTTTGAGTCCCAGTAAATTTGAATAATAGCCATTTTATTCTTTCAATATTCCTATCATATCAGAAAAACTGGGCAGTTCATCTTCGTTCGGAAATACCTTTAATTCCTCTATTTCGATACTTGCCGGTTCACCACTTTTGCGATACCTAATCATCCCATATACTGAAACACGCTTTCTGATCGCAGCAATAACATCATCGTATATTTCATCGCCGAAAAAGCATTTTACCTCGCGGTTTGTTAGCATTTCATATACTGAAAAATTCAATCTACCCTTTACCTTCAAGGCTAAAAGGCGCCCTTCAATCGTGCCGTAAGCACTTGTAGGAGTCCCTAATATTTCGTCCACATATGCAACACTTGCAGGAGATAGTTCATCGCAGCTTTCGTTTATTCGGATTCTCACATGGTCTAATCCTTGATCACCAAGTCCGACAATATTTCCTAACTCAAACAAATTCTTTAGCGCGCTATCCGAAAAGTGTGCAGGACGACGAGTTCTTTTACTAATTGCTTTAATACCTGCATCGAATACACGAATAAATCGAGATACTATTTCCGGAGAACCATTCAAGGACTCGGGCTTGGCGCATATAGCAATACTCCCTTGCTCAGCAGACACTATCCATTCAATTACCTTTCGTTTTCCTGCAACATCTGTTGCAACATCGTTGATTAAGTCAAAAAAGGTTCGAACACTTTTTGAAAACTTATCTGCGGTTATTTTTGGACCAGAGATTTCTAATCTGAGAATATTTTTTTGCGAGGTTTTATTGCCCATAAGTCTAAAAAATTTCTTTATTCGTAATTTCGATTTGATTTGCTTCTATAAATTTTGCTTATCAAAACTAATTATAATGCATCTGACCTCTTAAATCTACAAAAAATAATAGCACTACCTATATATTTATCGGATTAATGGCCAAGTTTTCTTTTGTTTTTATGAAAACTATAAACATTTTTGTTCTTTAGATATGTTTATTAAGTTCAAAAAGGTTCGTCAAACAGACCATCTTTTGAGATATGCTTCTCAATCGCCCGCATACGATATTCATGCGAGACACATTTTTCCGAAAGCAGCTCCAGCTTTACCTGAAAGTCCTTCTGGCTCTGCAGCAGTGTAGTGACATCGTGCTGAAGCAGATCGAGTTACCTTTGAAGATTGACCCAGCTTCCCACAATCAAAGCCGCCAGAAAAAAAATCTGAACAAGTGTAGATACGTTTATCTGGCGGTTAAACTGCCATGTTCGTGTGTTATTCTCGCCCATAACTAACCTTTACTTTTAGCTCATTGTTTATAGTTGATAGTTCATCGACGAACTACGAACTCATAACTGATTACGGTTTTGCATAAAAGACATTCTTGTCTCCAGCTCTGGTCATTACGGCATAAGTACCGGCTGATAATGTCCCCTGGTTAAGAAAAGATTCGGCCAGGTTGACCGCCTGCATTTGTTGGCCTATCTCGACCGGCAGTGACCCAGGCTCACCTATCTGCATCGCACAGACGTTATATAGATTGTAAGAGGAAAGGCTTTTGACTTTTACTGCCCAGGCAGCAGTCCTTGCGCCAGGCGACGTGACAACCGATACTTCTTTTAAACTTTCTGTATTGATCATGTCATGCATCATTTTTCACCTATAAGAACACCCCAATAAACCTGTCCTGAGCAAGGTCGAAGGATTGGGGGGCTAAACGTTTCTTCTTTGTCGCACGATTTTCAAATTCGTGCACTGCTTTTGAAAATCCATCTGCACCCTTTCTATCCGGCTGATACTTCGGTTGTCACATCGGAAGTTTAATAAATCTCTGCTTTCAGGACTTGTAGAAACTATGTCACCAGATCTGTAATCGAGCATTAAGCTTGGCGTCTGTACCTCGGCAGTCTCAATAATCTGCGACGGGCTTGCTGCTTTGTGCCGGACAAACTCACAAAGCGCAGCGGAATCATCAGCTTCATCTGGTAAGCCGAGTGACACATCGGTTGAATTTGCGAAGATGCTCTGGCTGGAGACCTTGCGGTATTTAAACTGCCGGGGCAAAGAGATTACCTGCTCGATCGCAGAAGCGGCAGAGCCTATCGGACCATCAACGGCTTCACAGCTCAATCTTTCATCGCTAACTACCGACGCCGTCATCCTAAACCGCAGCACCTTCTTTAACGCCGCTATCCAGGTGTTGACGTCGAGCTGATCGCTGCTGAGCCATATCCCACACTCATCGAGAAGATTGTTGAAGGCGTACAGATACTGCCACCAGTTAACACCATCGAAAGAAACCTGCAGGAAGTAGCCCAGCGACTTATTATTCTTATCGGTGGATAAGGCTGGCCAAAAACGCCGCCGTCTGCGGGCAAAGTTGCTGTTCCCGAAAATCTCTGAAAAGTCAAAGGGCTCTTGCTGATTGTACGGAGGGCCGCTGTAGTCACCTGCCTCGTTGAGACACCATTTGCGATATACATCCTTTACTTTATAAAAGAGCGGATTTGTAGAGGGCGAGAATTTTTCATAATCAATTGTCTCATCCGCGGAGTCCCAGGCCTTTACAAGCTCGAATGTCGCCTCATAAACCTTAAAATCCCCCTGGCCAATATATTTGTGCGTGATAGGCCAAAAGTTTTTGCTGCCGGAAAGGGCGGCTATGTTTGTCTTTGATATGCTAAGCTGCTCGCCCCGCTGCTGGCAGCTCAGCTCAATAGTTCTGCCGGTGTCGTTTTTATAGAATACAATTGCTTGTTTGGGTCCGGTCTCGGCCAGACGAGGAACAAATTTGTACCTAAGGTTAGCCCATTCGCAACACCGCTGCAGAGCTTCTAACAGGTTCAGCCCGGTGACGTCAAGGTCACGAATGCTCCGATTTTCGGTTAGTGTCCTAAGCTGCTCAATGCCGGGTGTCTGTAAGCATCCTGATAACACATATTCGCAAAGCAAATAATCAATAACTTCTGCGACGTAGAAGAGTCTACTTTGTTTCGGCTCGGCACAAAAGATTGAGTAGCTTTTGCCATTGACTATGGCAGGATTTTTGCCGGCGTTGGGCTTGCCGTCTATATTAAATATCGTGTCAAAACCGCTTAAAAATAAAGTCGAATCGTCCGGGCCCGCGACTCGTTGACCGTAAACGGCAATCCGTGAAAAGGCTGCGCTGAAGTCCTTAGCTATAATCTGAACTTTTTCACCTTGGGCATCTATTTTAGTCTCGATGGCTTCTATCTGACCTTCAAATATTGGCAGACTAAAAACGGCTGCTCCAGGCGGAATGCCGTTATAAGTCTGTCGAATGCAGAGAGATTTTCCCATAGCAAATTCGGCTTCGAGCTGTTCTGCGGGCAGATTGTTCGGCTTCTGCTGTGCGGCTGGATTATAGGATAATCTCGCCCAGCTAAATTCCGGCCAGCCGTTGCGGACGACCTCTATCACTTCAAGGTCGGGACATAAAGCCCCATCCAGCAGGACTGAAACGGTCGCACAGGGAATCGTCAATTGCGATAGAGCGGGTTGATAAAAGTCGATTCTGTTGGACATAATTGATTCTTGATCCTCGATTCTCGATGCTTGATGCTCGACGAGTATCGAGTATCCAGTATCGAGCATCAGCTAATTAAATGATTTTCACATTTAAAATATTGATTTGATCGGGGTTTTGAGTGCTCAACTGGATTCCTAATCGTGCTAATGAACCATTCTCGACTCCATCGGCATCTTCTGCCCTTATAGCGAATAAATATCTGTCTGCCGGCAGCGTGTTACTTTGGTAGCCGTAAAACTTCCGGCCGCGGTAGCCGATTTCACCAATGGAATTTTCATAGTCGATCTGCCCTGTTCCACCATCGTAATAGACCTTGAAACACATCGACTTCGACTTTTGTTCAAGGGGACAATAAAACCAGGTAAGCTGGACTTTATTGCCGTCTATCTGGTCTGCACGAGCGGCGAAAATATTGTTCGGCTGAGGTTTATCTAAGCTGCCGTCGGCATCAAAGGTGGCCTTGACTGCTGCTTGTAAGGTTCGTTCCTGATGGCCGCAATTATTGAACCGGCGAACAACGTAAAAATAAACCGAATCGTTATTGTGCGGAATATATTCGGCAGGCGAAAAAGAGCCGGTGCCCTGCTCGACCACAGCTAATATGTTGGCAAAGTCTATCTGTTCCATGCTGAGCCCGCGGTAGAGGGCTGAGCAGCCGTACAGCCGCATCCAGAACCATCCGCCGGTCAGGACGGTACCGAGCTCGAAAGCGTTGGCCGTCATGCCGTTAAATAGCGCATCAGTCAGCCACGGCCTTTCTATTTTCAGTGGGCTTTTCAGCCATGGGCCTTGGTAATTGAGCGTCAATTTGCCCGACGCAGCCGAAGATGTACCTGTTGAGCCGGCAAGCAAGATTTCTCCAATTATTTTCAATAATGCCTTGACTTCGGCAGCGCCGGCCGAAGATCCTTTGATTCGTCTTATGCGTCTTAAGATTGCGGATGCTGTCGATTGGGCAGATGAAGCTGCTGTGAGATTGATGGTCGGCACAAAAAGAACCGCAGAGCTGCTTTGCTGCTCAAACATGCAGAAGGATTCACGGTAAAGACGCGCAACATTGGCAGCGGAAAGAGCGTAATTGAATATCATAGGGGTATCAATCTTGCCCTTAAAATCAAAAGTTCCCAAATAGTCTTTTCTCGACCCAATATAAAGAGCGGGTGAAGGTCCATAATCTATCAGGCCGCTTATTGCTTGAGAATTTTCTAAAATACCATCAACATATATTCGAGCAATTGAACCATCAAAAGTAGTAGCAATAAAATGCCACCCATTCAATATAGTAGATGTGCTAAAAAAATTTACTGGGCCTTGACCAAGTGTATGGACTTCAAAGCGAAATTTCTCATCATTAGCTATATCCCAATTCCAGCCATAATGCTCACTAAAAACAAGATGCGAAAGGGGCGTTCCGCGGAGCTTTGTAGCATATACCCATGATGTAATAGTTAAAATATTGCATTGTAGATAGCTGCTTGTTCCAAAATCAACATAGTCTTCATTTCCATCAAAATTCAAAACAGAACCAAATTGGCCAGACGACCAGGATGTATTATTTTTCAATGTTCCTATATTATTGTTTCCGCTCAAATCAAAAACCTTGCCGCCTGTTCCTTCATTAAACAGCCAGCATCCGACCAGGCCGCGAGCAAGCGGATGGCTTCTATTCAGTTGCATCGCTCTGACTGGTTTCAATATTGGCATTTTTATACCTTTTAAATTTAGAATTTAGAATTGAGAAATATAGTGTATTCATTCTAAATTCTACATTCTTAATTCATATTTATGTTGTAATATAGTTCCACTTCTGGCACTTTGCTATGAGGGTTATGGTCTGAGCTCCGCCGGCTCGATAACAATAGAGCTTAAAGTGTGCCACGTCCTTTACGACGAAGCTGGCCTTATTTGGGTCGGTGCCTTTATCTATCTCGAATTTGTAAAGAGGCGTATCATCATAGTTGGTGCCATCCAATGAAGCTCTTACCTCGACGACAAGATTATTCGTTGGGCTGACTGGAAAGTCAGCATCAACCATAATATGTGCGCCTTCACAGCCGAGCGTTTCAAGGTCAACGTCGTCCGACCAGGTACCAGTAGTGACGCCGATGGCGTTGATTATAGTTTGTTCACTCTGCCAGTTTTTCTTAATTGTTGCCATATTTTATCTCCGTAAATGAAGTTAGAACTTAGAATGTAGAATCTTGACTGTCGTCAGACAAGTTTAGAAATTCTCAATTCTTAATTCTCACTTCTTAATCAAGTGACACATCTAAATCATCGGCGGCAAATCTTGCCTTATCACCGCTGACTATTGCTCTTGACGAGCTCAACGAGCCGTGACATAGCATATTGCCGCCGGTTGCTGCGTCAAACAAAGCGAAGTGCGTTATTGTCCCCCAGCTACCGGTAGCCTCAGAGAAAATAAGCTCGTTGACGTTGCTAATAGTCCCATCTGAGGCTGCATTCCAGTCAGAAGCATTCGTCGCAGCGCGGGCATAGCCGTTGCCGACCGGCTCAGCTAAACCTGAAGCATCATCAAGCGGATCAGCAGTAGATAATCCAACATAAATTGTCGGTGGTGGGTAACTTCCTTTGCTGAAAATATGGTCTAAGATTTTGTTTTCCCAATGATTACTGAAACTACCCATTGTATAACTCCTTGATTGAAAAGAAGTTAATTAGTTGCCCCCGACTTAATCGGGGGTGGTTAATTGGTAACTAATTCACTTAATTTGGCATCCTCGTAATGCTCGATTCGTCTTCGCTCGGTGTAAGTGTCAAAAGAACCGTCTGGCTGTCATCATCGTAATAATCAATGGAGCCGGTCGATTTATTCTGAACGGCCTTATTGGCAAGTATCTTATCAATGGTCAATTCACAATTTCCCCGCCAGATTATTTCTCTTACTCCAACAATAGTGTCATCATCTGCAGGATAGTCCCCAGCTTGCAAAAACGATTGGATCATATAACGGCCGATAGGGACATTGGTATCAAAGCTGCCGACATATCTGCTGCCGCCTTTATCGGTAGGGGTAAGGTCGTAGTCATTGGCGTTATGGCCTTCTGTCCCCCAATCCTCGAACGTTTTTGCCGATGGGTTCCACACCTGTCCGACGGTATTACGAATGACGGCATAAACTGTGTGGCCTGACGGATAATCTATATGTATTTCGTTAGCCATATTGTCCTTTCTTTGAAACCCCCGGTGAAACGTGGGTTTTTATACATCCTTCGTGTTCCAGGTTTCGGTCCAATTGGCGGCAAGCACATCATACGCGGATGTCGCACCATCATAAGACCAGTGTGTACCATGAAGATAATTTCCGTTGAGAATGCATTTGCTCGATGTTGGCGAGTCCCATCGCACAGCCGCTCCGCTTCCGTTTGTGCAGCCAGCGATGTGATTATCGACTACGTGCATGTTGCTGACGGTTCCGGAGATTTCCAGTCCCTTCCATCCATAATTAGTTATAATATTGCCGGCAAAGCGGACATTGGTGATAGTCTCTGAGAACAAAAATCCCTTCTTATCATTACTGGCTGTCAAGGTACAGCGGAAATTATTGTTGCTGATTATCGTGCGTAGATTTGAATTTGCCAGCCGACCGGCGTTAACGCGGTTATTGACCGTGTTGCCGACGAAGACAACGTCTTCTGTATAAGCTGCCTGAAGGCCATAAAGAGCTGTGTCCACTGTGCCGATTATCTGATTGTTTGACACGGTGACGGCGATTTGCGAGGTGCCGGATATGCCTTTCACAAATACACCGCTTTCGCAGTTGCGTACGGTGTTTCCGTCGATGGAAACATTGATGCAGCCTGGTTTGCCGGTATGTGTTGAGACCTGTATTCCGTCGGCTGCGCAGTTTTCAATAACGTTACCGCTGACGGTGACGTCACGGGCGCCGTCCTGGATTTCTATGCCGTTTGGTGCACCGTAGCTCTTGTCTCCCTTGCCTGCGTCGGTGATGCGGTTGCCGTAGCAGCTACAATTGTAAGTTTCCTCATTTATCCCGATGCCGTCGTCGCCGGAATTGTGGGTACGATTATTCGCAATTGTCACGTAAGAGCAGAACTCGGTCTGGATAGCGACCGTCCAGCCGTTCACAATGTTCATATTTTCGATGGTTAAATTCTCAACGGTATTAAAACCGACGGTCCATATAGAATCCGCACCTGAACCTCTATTGGTTTTATCGCCGTCGATATACATATCTCTAACGGTGATATTTTTATTGCCTGTGGCGTGACGTGAGCCGGGCGTATAGCTGACGTTGTTTGTAATCATTGTTTTATCGCCGACACTTGTAGCAAAGGATAGTTTAGTGGCGGACCCTTCACCGGCTAAAGTGACATCAGATGGAATCCTGATGGTGTCAGCAAGTGTGTAGCTGCCGGCAGCAAGGAAAACCATGCCACCGCCGGCGGAAGCAACCTGTGATAGCGCCGCGTTTATCTCGACATCATCTGCTGTGCCGTCGCAGACGTAATCTGCCTGGGACTTATGTTTATCAGTTGAATCGGTTGCTGCCACCACAGCGCTAGCTGAGCTGCCCCCTCTGCATGGCAGCACAAAATTGTGGCCGGCTCGACTATCACTTATAGAAGCAATGTCACCGCCTGATGTAGTCACCACCGCAAGTCTGATATGTGGCGTACCGGCCATATCAGGAAAGCTATCGTATTCGTCGGTGACGAGATTGCCTTGCGAGTCCAGATAGATATAAATATCAGGCTTATCGTCGGCTAAGGTGTTGCCTGAAGAGCCGGCGTAATTGACAAGCTGCGTTCCCAGCCAGAATTTGCCGGCCTTTACGCCGATATCGAGGCCGCCATCGTCGAAGACTCTCAGGTCGTTTGCCCGCCGAGCTGCTAATAGCAGCCGATACAGCAGTTTTCTAAAGTGCAGATAGTAGGGCGATGTTCCTGTAGGTATGTACTCAACGCCGGTCTCGCTGTCAGATTGAATATTCAATAGTTCGTTGTCGGATGGATAAACCTCAGCCATATTGTTCTCCTTGAGAATTGAGAATTAACAAATATCTAAATTCTACATTCTTAATTCTAAATTCCTTTACTTTATTTCCAGCACCAATTGATTTGTTTGTTTATCGAACGATGCGATGCTTAAGTGTTCTGCCGGCTTCGCCGGCGGTGTCACCGTGATCTGGCCTGTTTCGCTGATACTTTGCCTGCCGGCTGGGTCTGTAATTTTAACGGCGAATTTATAAATCCCGGTTGGTAGTTCCGGGCTGATCCACTCAATCGTATCGGCATCGAATCCAAATTGGCCGTAGCCGAAACTACCATTAGCAAAGCCCACTGCCGCCGCGCCGTCATAGCCGAAGTCGCTTAAACCGAAGCCAGCCATTGCAAATCCTGCCTTATCCTGCCAGGCCGGCCAGATTTGTATCGGCAATTTGTTAAGAGCCTTACTGTAGTCGATTACGCCGGTGCCGTTATCGAAGTAGATGTCAGCCGTCGCACTAATCGGCAGATTCTGCTGACGCAGTAAAGTTATCCTTACTCGTCCGCTGCCGATAGAGGGCATAACGAGGTCATGGCTGAAATCAATGTGAGCATATCTGGCTTCCACGGCAAAGACCTCGATGCGAACCGGTGATTGAAGGTAAGAAGGTATATGAATAATCTCTTGTCTTTGCCGGCTGTCGAATGTTGCCCCCGCAAATCTGCCATTGACATAAATTTGATAGAGCATGTCACTGTAGGTTGAACGCCACTTCACAAGCGTCATTTTAGGTGC
This sequence comes from uncultured Pirellulales bacterium, assembly GCA_964601355.1. Classification (GTDB taxonomy): domain Bacteria; phylum Planctomycetota; class Phycisphaerae; order Sedimentisphaerales; family Anaerobacaceae; genus CAZRNB01. The sequence continues at coordinate 7,723 of CAZRNB010000057.1, read as the reverse complement.
ACCAACATACCTGCCGTCAGCCCATATTCCGCATGGTAATTCAAACGCTCTAGCAGATTCTATGCCTGCGCTGATAAGTGACATTTTTAATTATCCCTGTGAACCCCCGAATAAATTCGGGGGCTAAATACTTTATGTCAATTGTGTATAAACGATTTCGTAATCGACGGCGACGCCGACGCTGCTGGATCGCTGCTGGCTCACCTTGAAAACGTCCATACGAAGATTATCAAATTCCTCACCGCTATTGGTTGCCAGCTCGTGAGTGTCACCATCCATAAAAGCTGATATTGCAGCGATTCTTTTATCCAGCAGTGTTCTGCTTTTTGCCTGAAGCATGCCTTTTTGCTTTATTTGCCTGCCGCGCCTGCCAAGATCGATGCTCAGCACGCCGTTAAGACTTGATACAGTCTTCTCTATCGAGGCTCTAATAAAACTATCCGTCTCGATTTGTAAATTCTGCCGGTCAAACAAGATTTGTCCATCTAAAGTGACAGTCATTTGTTTTTCCTGCTAAATATTTTTGTTCGTGAACCCCCAGTAATACTCCAAAAAAATGGCTGACAAGCCTGGGGACTAAATACTTAATCTCGTACTAATCTTGCAGATGCACCCAACCTTGTGACATCGGCTATCTTGTCCGAACCCGCGTCGATGCTCAGATGGCATCGCTGCCTTGCCTTCTCGAACAACTTTTGATAAT
>CAZRNB010000057.1:0-6920 GCA_964601355.1 uncultured Pirellulales bacterium | reverse complement strand
GCGTCGATGCTCAGATGGCATCGCTGCCTTGCCTTCTCGAACAACTTTTGATAATGCTGGCTCTTTTTCCAAAAATTCTCGTCCCCAGCTTTGCTGGCCAACATCGCATATATGCTCGAAATAACCGCAAACACCGATGCCCTTTTTAAGACATTGGTATCCATAATATCCTGTACTTCTATGTCACTTGCAGGATTACCCGGCCTGATACCAAAATATTCGGTCAATTGAAAGGCAGCTTCATTGGCCTGCGGCCTGAATGTGCTGATGCGGTAAGATATATCAGTAGAAGCCGGCGGAGCTATCAGCTCATCGTCGGAATCTGCTCGTACAACGGAAATGGTAAGCTGTGTAGCCGAATCTACTGTTACTATCTCATAAGCGCCGTCCAGAATTCCATCGGCGGATTGCAGATGTATAACTCCACCTGCTGAAACCTGCGCACTTATAAAATCTGCGTTGCTTATGGTGAACGTTGAGCCGGCGAGTATTCCTCCTGTACCGGCCGACAGTACCTGCCCCGGCAGATGCAGCTCACCAAACAATATCGGCTCATATCTGAGGATGTCCACGTCGTTTGAAAAAGTGAGCATATTTTACTCTCCTTTGTGAACCCCCCAGTAAACTGGGGGGCTAAACATTAAGATTTGTTTAGCCCCCAAATTTATTTGGGGGTTTCTCCCCCCAATTTTAACTTGTGCTTAGGCCTCGAATAAGGCCGTGAGCGGTCTCGTTTCGCAGCTCCAGAGTGTACTCGCCGATAAGCTCGCCGCACTCATAGTCGCCGCTGCTTGCAAGTGGTTTAAAGTGGAAGCTTCGGCCGGCCAGCGGCAGCACGCTTATGCGTGACGAATCCAGCATCAGCACTGCATCCTTCGGCAACCAGCGCGTAGTGATGACCCTGCAGACGCCAAAGTCGCTCTCGTACACACTTATCATATTTGTGAAGGTAGTGTCACCTGCTGCGTAGCTTCGGCTGTCTGCGCAGAAGGCGTTAATTCTGCGTTTCTGAAAGCCGCCAACGACGATCAGGTCAACATTGCCGTTGCTGTTTTCCCAGATTGCCCGCAGCGTATGGTTAATCATCGTCTCATCAAGGTCGCTGCCGGTTGGAAAGCCACTGTCGCCCGTGTGAAAGACGTTAGTCGCTAGGTGTGCAATTAAACCCTTCATCGAACGTCTCACTTCGCTGCTGCCCTGCGGATTTGAAGACGGCGGTCCGCCGTTAATAACGGTGTTCTCCAGGTCGCGCAGAAGCTCGCGCAGCCGTTCCTGTTTTTGATAATCCATCTCATCGGCCAGTCCAAGGTGGCTGGCAGCCATGTCAGTTCCGCTGATCTCCACTGCGGCGGTAAATATCTGCGTGTAGTTGCCGCACCTGATACGATTTGTGAACCGAACGCCGGGCTTGTCCGCTCCTTCCAGCGCTGCGTTGCCGAGAATGTTGAGTATCAGGTTGTTGGCCAAATTCTCCGGCGTTGTCCCGGCATAGCCGCGAACCACGGTCAGCGTGTTGCTGTCAACATTTGTCACCAGCATCAATTCCTCTGAGCCTTCAACCTGAATCTGGTCGCCAGCTCGGAAACGGCTGCCGTGCTCGACAACAAACGTTGTGTCGCTGTCGGGATCCGTCCAAGTGCTGTCGTTGATGGCATCCTTGTTTGGTAGGAGCTCATCCTCAAGCCATTCATGATGTGTGCTGGCTGCTTCTCTCATCGGGTCCCCAAGAGCGTCCAATAGTGGCATCTCGTAAGGTGAAATTATCCCAATCAAATCCGATACGTCCTCAGCCAGCTCCGGCAAAGTCGTACCCGCTGAATAGGTTGCTTTTCCTGTAAAGGACATGATATATCTCCTTATACTTGTTCATTGTTATGAGTTCGTAGTTCATAGTTTATTGAACAATGAACACTGAACAATGAACTATAAACTTACAAATAATTTCTTCTCAACTTCAAATACTCCTGCAAATCTGCTCTGCTGCCGGTAGTCGCAGCTTTCCTGGCTGCTTTATCGAGAGCTGTTTGAGCATTATGTATTCGCTCCCTTGCCCCGGCGGTCTTTTTAGCCGTCTGTACTTCTCCGTCCTTGAGACGAAATAAATACTGCTTTTCCTTCTTTAGCTGCTCAATAGCTACGTCCAGATCGCCCTGTACCGTATGGTGCAGGGTGTTGTCACTTTGCAATCTGTTTTTGGTAATCAGTATCGCAGTCTCTAAATCCACGGCACCAGCTTCGGCCAATTTACGTGCCAGGCTCTGCTCAAGCCGAATCTCGTTGAGCTGCTCAGTCAACTTAACTTCCTGAGATTTGGCTTGTGTAAGCTGCTCGTTTAAATCTTCGACCTGTTTCTCGGCACTCTGTGCCCTTTTTCGATAGCGAATTGATTCTGCTACCGGAACAAACTTTGCGTTGTCACTTGACTGTTCCGTGTCTTGCGACAATTCTGGCGATTCGATCGCGTTCATAAAAGCTCCTTGTTTTTCAGAACCCCCCAATAAAATTGGGGGGCTAAACAATTTGTTTAGCCGTCGCCGGAACGGCGACTGTTTTAATTCTCGTACCCCAATTCTCTAAGCACCTGCTCGGCAGGGACGCCTAATTCCTTCTTGATCTTGGCTTCGCTTAACTTTTCCGTCATGTTCTCCGGCAAAGGGCTCGGAAAGATAATATCAAACTCTCTGTCGGCTCTGTCGGTGGCATAGATGCCGGCCTTGTCGAGAGTGTCCAGAATCATCCGACAGATTTTTCTCAGCCCTTCGCTGTAGGTAAATCTCTTGCGTTCATTCTTGGAGAGCGTCCCCATAAGTGTAAGCCTCAGAGCCACTGCACTTGTAAGGTTGCCGAGCTTGTCTTTCAGAATGCCGGCAACCACGGGCGTGATACCGCTTGTCTTATCCATCGCCTCTCTAATCTCGGCGATGTGCATATTCTCGCTGGGCACCTCAGCTTCCCCGCCGAATTCCTCAATGGCGGCGTCCGGATTATCGGTGTACCACATCCTTCCAGGCGATACGGGTCTGTCCTCAAAGCCTTCTATGCCTTTGCCCAGATACATCTTAAACGACTGAAACGTGATCCGATTGGCTCTGTCACTTAGTCGGGTATTCAGCTCGTCCTGCAGCGGTATTAGCTGCTCAACGTCACTGAGTCCCTCATAGTAATACGGCTGAGCGATGTTCTGAATGTGGACTACCGGCAGAAACCCCGACTGAAGCTCCCCCTGGGCGACGAGGTTTCCGTCCTCATATCTCTGCCAGGCTGAGCCAGAGAGGATTTCAGTGACCGACACGACCTGGCGGGTATCACCGGCAGCGCTGCCCCACGAAAGAATCCTCGAAAGAAAAGAGCTGCTCCTGCTGAGGTCGTTTTTCTTCTGATAGAAGTGCTGAACGTAATATTTTATCTTTTTGTAGTCGTCTTCATCCAGGACAGGCAGTGCTCTTGGCGCCTCAATAAGCTCCAGATCGATAGTTTGTGCCAATTGCAGCACGTCTTCATAAGAGAGGGTTTTTGATGTGGAGGATATGTGCTGAAGAATCTGTTCGCCAGGCCTGACGAGACAATCGACAAAGCCATAGACGCTTCCGAGCACAGCCATATCCTGGAAAAAGCCGATAGCGCCATTAGCCGCAAACACAGCCTTTAAGATAGACTCAATTTCTGCTCGTTTGCGGCTATCCGGCGATTTTGAAACAAAACTTATCGGCTTTCCAAACAGAAAATCAACGCCTGCGTTTATTCGCCAGGCGATGTCGTTTTCGATGACGACTTCTTTTCGCTGAACATCTTTGACGGCTTTTGCGCCGAATATGTCACCATTTGCCGTATGTACAAGCCCCGTTATCCTTGCTGGCAGGCCGTATTCCTGCGCCTGCACATAGCATCGGCCTGTCTCGCTGACCTTTCTATCATAAGCGCTAACACCGGTTATTTCATAAATTGGATTTGCATAGTATTGCCAGAGTTTGCTGAAGTGCATCTGTATATTCGGCGAGTGCTCGTCAATAAGCCATTCGATGTAATCGGCTTTTATTTGTTGGTCGTTGAAAATTCGCAGGTCAAAACTCATGCGTTTTTCTCCATATTTAGTTGATTAGTGAATTAGTTAATTGGTTACTACGTCGATGATTCACTAATCCGCTAATTCACTCATACATAAATCAACCACGGCAAATTCAATTGCCCTTCCATATATGGGACGAACATGCTCATTTGATGCGAAAAATCGTGAATTTAAAAACAGAGCTGGGAGCGTAAGCGACCGGTAGCAAAGGAATTAAAAATTTTTTGAAAATCCGGATTTTTGTTTTAAACTACCTGCTCATTTGGTTGAAATTTTGATGAGAAATCTGCTGTAATACGCCTAAAGCGTATAAATTTGGTGGAATCAATCTTGCCTTTGTAGAAGCTCGATAATCTCAGCCTTTGTGGACATAGCCTCGATTGAACCGAACTTTGTGCAGGCCAAAGCCCCCGCAGCGGAAGCGAACTTAGCGGCCTCTCTTATGTCGTCCTTGACGGCACAATAGGCGGCCAGCGCGCCGGCGAAAGCATCACCCCTTCCGGTCTGGTCAACAAGGTCAACTTCAAAAGCCGGTATATGGTCAGCGCCAATCCTGTCAATAACCATACAGCCGCGTCTGCCCATTGTTATCACGGCAGAACCTGCGCCGCGTGCAACCAGATCGGAGCCGATTAATTTGGCTGCGTGAATATTGGAAGCTCCGCCATGAGCGGGATCGGAAATGTCGGCAGCCTCATCAAGATTCGGAATCAAAACATCAGCCGAAAAATACTCGATAGGCAGGTTGCCTTCACGTCGTTCATTTTGCTCTATAGGCTTTGCAGGATTGAGAATCAGTTTTACTCCATGAAGCTCCGCACAGCGAATGGCCTCTACAATCGCATTCTCCGGCAGTTGTCCATGAATCAAACATACGTCTGCATCGGAGATAATCTCCTCGGCTGTTTTAATGTCCTCCGGCAGCAAAGCGCAATTTGCGCCGGCGTAGGTGCATACGGAGTTTTCGCCCTTTGCGTTAACCAGCGTTACGACTACACCGGTATTTTTTGCTTTGACCGCGAAAACGAAGTCTGTATTGATGCCGAAGTCGGCTAGGATTGTTTTTGCCAGGAGAGCGAACGGATCGCCGCCGACTTTGCTGACGAGATACACATCGCAACCGCATAAGGCTGCTTGCACGGCCTGATTTGGCCCTGGGCCGGTGGGAGTGTAAGAGAGTGCAAAGCCGCTGACACTCTGGCCAGGCATAGGGATTTGGGGGCACTTTATAGCCATATCGACATAAGTGCCACCGATTACAACTACCTTCGGAACTCTCGTAGTCATTTTTTTCTCGCCAGATTTTGTGTTTTTTGCACCTTCAAGGTTGTAAAAATATATGTATCACAAAAGTATAATCTGCCAACCAGCAATTGCAACCTTATTTATGGAAATTGTTCAAGTTCAAATATTTACCCGCCTTCGCAAAAAGCCACGGGTTCTACCCGTGGATGAATGCGAGAAGGGTATCCACCGAAGCTTTAGCGCAGGCGGATGTGCTTCGGCGGGTTACGCCGACCTCGCTCCTCTTAGGTGCTACACAAAGACGAGAATGGAGGTACCACGGGCTATGCCTGTGGGACTCCACCTTCTATTTCAGTCCCAATTATCTGCCATTCTTTTTAAGCTGTCGCTACAGGATGTTAGTAAGAAATAAATGTTATATATATTATGAACAATATAAATATTTCATAAATTATTAAAATAATACTTGACAAAAGTTATATGGGTTGTAAATATATATGTTATGTTTGGTATAAATCAAACTACAAATGTTGATGATTTGGAGCATCGTGATTTTAGCGACCTGCTTCGCTATAGAGTAAAGCTTCTCAAAGGCGAAGATAAGTTGTTGATGATAATGTACTTAGAGAAAGGTAATAGCTTTCGACAAATGGCTCGCTTAGCCGGTGTTAATGAAACAATTATTGCCAGAAGAATACACAAAATCATCAGACGACTCACCGATGGAGAATACATAACCTGTCTGAGAAACCGCAACAGATTTAATTCCGATGAATTGGCTATCGCAAAGGAATACTTTTTAAATGGCTTATCTATGCGGGAAATTGCCGAAAAACAGCATTTTACCTACTATCGCGTAAATAGAATGCTAAGACAAACCCGAAAGGTCATCAAGTCAATCCAACAAAATGATGGCTGAATACTAATAGCTAATTATGGATCAAAATATGACGACATACACAGTCTCCAAAACTTTTCAATGTCCGATAGGGGATGTCTTACGCCAGAAGGGCACTCTTACGGATAAGACTGCTATGGTCTGTCGGATGTTTGGCCTGACTGCGGACAGGCTTACCGAAAGACGCGACAGCCACGGCCTACGGGTAGAAATCAATAGTGGCGACATCGTATATCTCACAGGACCTTCCGGTGCAGGTAAAAGTGTTTTGCTGCGAGAGCTGGAGCAAGTGGTTCCCGAAACGGACAGAATTAACCTTGACAAAATAGAGCTGCCTTCCGACAAGACACTCATAGATTGTATCGATGGTGATTTCCTAACGAGTCTCAAATTGCTTAGCTTGGCTGGGCTGAACGACGTCTTCTGCATCCTTAATCAGCCGAGTAATCTTAGTGACGGGCAGAAATATCGTTTCAGCCTTGCAATGGCGTTGGCGATGAAAAGAAAATTTATTTTTGCCGACGAATTCTGCTCGAACCTCGACCGTATCACCGCAGCGGTTATTGCCTTCAATGTGCACAAGTACGCCAAGAGAACCGGAACTGTATTTGTCCTCGCATCCAGTCACGATGATTTGTTGCTGGATTTGCAGCCGGATGTGCTGGTTACAAAGGAGCTATCTGGCGAAACACAGGTGATTTATAAGGAATT
>CAZRNB010000056.1:0-18737 GCA_964601355.1 uncultured Pirellulales bacterium | reverse complement strand
GACGTATGGCAACATTTGGGTGGTCTTTGCCGAAGGATTTCTCATCTATCTCTAAGGCACGTCTCATCAAAGGCACCGCCTCTTTTAGGAGGCCTGTTTCTTTTAACAACACCGCTAGATTGTTAAGGTCTCTTGCAACATCTGGGTGGTCTTTGCCAAAAAATTTCTCATCTATCTCTAAGGCACGTCTAATTAAAAGCTCCGCCTCTTTTAAGCGACCTGTTTCTTTTAACAACACCGCTATATTGTTAAGATCTCTAGCAACATCTGGGTGGTCTTTACCGAAGGATTTCTCATCTATCTCTAATGCACGCCTCATCAAAGGCTCTGCCTCTTCTATGAGGTATGTTTCTTTTAAAAACGCCGCCAGATTACTTAGGTGAATGGCAATTTTGGGGTGGTTTTTACCGAAAGATTTCTCATCTATCTCTAAGGCACGCCTGTAAAGAGGCTCCGCCTCCCTTTGTCGGCCTGTTTTTTGAAGCAACACCGCCAGATTGCTGAGGTTTACGGCAACATTTGGGTGGTCTTTGCCGAAGGATTTCTCATCTATATCTAAGGCACGTCTTATCAAAGGCTCCGCCTCCCTTTGTCGGCCTGTTTTTTGAAGCAACGACGCCAGATTGTTGAGGTCTCTAGCAACATCCGGGTGGTCTTTGCCGAAAGATTTCTCATCAATATCTAGCGCGCGGCTGAACATATCCTCAGCCTCATCGTATTTTGCACGTTTATTTAGAATTAAACCAAGGCTATCCAGAATCGAGCCCACGTCTGGGTGCTCTGGTCCCAAGGATTTTATTCTTATCTCCAGCAAAATTCTCGCAATGTATTCTGCTTCTTCATATTTCCCCAAATCATAGAGTAAAGACTGTTTTATATCGTAAAAATTATCGAGAAGATCAAATGGGATTCCACCTGGCTGCTTCGCAAATGATTCAAGAACAGCGAATCTTCTGTACGAAGGCCAAATATCTTTGCTGCTAACCACAACACTCCAAAGAACATCAGGACTCAATCTGTTTTTCTTAACCGCATCAATTAATTCCTTTGACAATTCCTCAGCCTCATCAGTGCCAATCCACCATGCAAGATATTGTTCGTAATATTGCAGCTCCTTGCCCTTTTCAAGGAAACTTGATAATTCCAAAAACAACCTTGCTATTGCACGAGAAGTAATAGGCAAATTCGTTTTGAGAAAACCGAGTAGCCTCAAAGCTAATCGGCTTTGTTCTTCCGTAGTTACTCTTTCCTGAATAATACTTCTAATTGTTCTGTTTTTAAAGGCATAGATATTGATGTCCTCAAATCCCGGATGATTATATTCGTAATCGTGAAAAATGGGGCATTGCGTACCTTCTACAAGCTTTTCATCAATCAGGTCAATAAACCTATCTATTTCTTCTTCTGAAAGTGCTATGTGTTGTAAGATAAGTTTTACAGGAACGTATTTCCCGCACATTGAAGCCAACTGCAAAAACAGCTCTAACTGTTCCATTAAATCAGACGGCAACTCCTCCCGTAATTTATCAATCGGTTCATAAAAATCAGCAGAGAACTGTTTAACAAAATTATTAGAGGATAAAGTTTGATCTGTTAGATACCAATTATTACCATCCCAGCAGACGAGATTCGCTTTTACAAGGTCTAAAAATTTATTTGCTAAATCTGCCTGTCTTCCAGAACTATAACGCCAAAGAACAGCACAAAATGCATCCGAAAATGAGTTTGGATTGAACCTCTCATTAATTACATGTCGAAAATTTACATTGTCATGTGGTTTCATTTTAAAAGAAAGGTACTCAACATTATCGACGGTCCTTCTAAAATCTTCCTCCGACCGGCAAGAAAATGCCAATATTAAATTTTGATTCCTTTTAATCTCATCTAAAAGCCATCTACGATATGTTATTGTTAATTGCTCATTGTCCTTAATATGTATAATGAGTTTTTCTTTTTCTGTTAAGGACTGAATAAGACACGATAATGCTTCTCGCGGTTTTCTTGTAGGTCTTCTCAAATCTTCAGACAGATTCCTTATTTTATTTATTGGAAGGCCGAGACTAAAAACTAAGGAAACGAATGAACATTGCCATATTCCGACCTTAGTCTCGAAACCCAATTTTAATTGCTTAAGTATTTCTTTTAGTCTTGATCGATCAGCACTTAAAGACTTACTGATTTGGTGATTTGCGTACTTTTCTAAGGATTTTTCTGTAAGTTCGTAACCATCAAGATCAATCGAACCAATTTTAATATTCCTGTCCGCTTGAGATGCTATATAAGCAACTGACCTGATAAAATATTCACGCCCAATATCCACATCCCCGGATAAAACAAGCAATCGAGGTAATTTCCCTTCGTTGTCATGGATAATTTTCAATACTTCTTCAATATAATCCTGACGATGAAAATTATACTCTATATATTTCTCATGCTCTGAACCGAACAAATTATCATCTTCTATTCTTGACATTATTGACTTCGTGAACCATCGACCTCTTTTTGAGCAATTTCTTTATCAATTGTCCCGTAAATCATCTGATCTATTAAATTACCAAACCACGGGATAGACTTCACTCCACCTCTCGATAGGTTCCTAAGAAAGTTCTTTGTAATGATGGGTTTCTTTTGCTCGCTCATGGATGGACTTCTACTATATTAAATCTAACTGACTTTTTTCATTGAAATATTATCATAAGTGAATATTTAACAGTAACATATTGCTGTTTGTCATTCCCGCGCAAGCGGGAATCCACTATTGCGATACGGTAAATGGATACCCGCTCCCCGATCAGGTCGAGGACAAGCTTCGCGGGTATGACAGTACGAACTCGTCTTGGCGAAGGCCAAGCCGTAGCCAGATCGATCATTTTGAGTATATTAACATATCTTTTCTATATTCTTTATATTGATTTCTTAATATATGACTTTAATATTTTCTTCGATTCCCTCGTCCGATCGTTAAATTAACAAAGTCCTATAACCAATCTTAAACAATTGCTGACATATTGCCAAAAGACTTTCTTGACCTTTCGGCTCGGCTAATGTATGATTTCCTCGATATTTTTACTTTATCATATAAACCAGCGGTGAAAATTCTTGATTTTTTTTGATTTTTTACTATAACTGCGTAGTCTGTAAATAAAAGGATTCCGTCTGGCCTCTGACCACTGTATCTGCTTTCGCAGAAAGCACGGAGGCAAGACGAGGCAGCAGGTAAACGAAACCTGCGTTTGTTTTGGAGCGGATAATTTATGGATTGTCCCGTTTGCAGAAATGCAATGATTACGCTTGAGCTGGCTGAGGTCGAAATCGACCACTGCATCGATTGCGGCGGCATCTGGCTCGACGCCGGCGAGCTTGAGCTTATGCTCGGCCAGGCAGAAAAAGCCAAAGACCTGCTACATTCTTTTAAAATCGACTACACTTCGACTGAAAAGATGGTAAAATGTCCCATCTGCGACAAAAAAATGCAGAAAATTATCGTCGGTGACAGCCGGACACCTGTGCTGATTGATAAATGCCGCACCAGCGACGGCCTGTGGTTCGACAAAAACGAATTGCAAAATATCGTTGAAAAAGCACAGTTGGATGGAGACAATAAAATATCGAAACTATTATCCGATATGTTCGGCCAAAGTCAGCCAGGTCGGAACTAAACATAATACTATTGCTTTGTCGCAGGTAATTTGAGAAGTTGTCATTGCGAGATCACCTTAGGTGGCCGTGGCAATCTCATAAATCAAATGTCAGAGATTGCTTCGCTTCGCTCGCAATGACATATATCATTTAAGCTGCGACAGAATACTATGGCTGGTGAAATAAAGTAATACAATACAAACAATAGTTTAACATGTTTTTTGAAAGGAGACAAACATGGGTAAATACAGCATAATCCTCATTGTCGTTGCTGTAATCGCTATTGTCATTGCTTTGATTATGAAAAAACGCTCTGCATAAATAGGATACCACGTGGGGTATCCCACTGTGGATGGTAGAGCACATCCCATAAAGGAAAAAAAATGGCGATATCAATGTTCATATTTTTTGTTATTGGGCTTGCTGTCGTTCTCGGCCTGCTTCTTATTTTTGTAATTGCCGTTTATAACTCCTTAGTCCAGCTTCGCAATCAGGTCGGTAACGCATGGTCGCAAATCGACGTTCAGCTTAAACGACGGCATGACCTGATTCCCAACCTTGTCGAGACGGCGAAGGGCTACATGGCGCATGAACGCGGCACTTTTGAGGCCATAACCGAGGCCCGAAGCAAGGCGATGGGTGCAAGAAGCGTCAGCGAATCGTCAAAAGCCGAAGGCGCACTCGGCGATGCGCTAAGCAAATTTATGCTGGTCGTGGAAAATTACCCGGAGCTAAAAGCCAATCAAAATTTTCTCTCTTTGCAGGAAGAGCTAAGCAGCACCGAGAACAGAATCGCTTTTGCCAGGCAGAACTATAACGACCAGGTTCTATTCTTTAACAACAAAATTCAGATGTTCCCATCGAACATTATCGCCGGCATGTTTAGCTTCGGCAAACGCGATTTCTTCGAGATAGAAGCTGCCGCTGAACGTGAAGCGCCAAAGATAAGCTTTTGACACCCGTCCGTTGTTGGCAGATACCAAAAGAATTACTCATGCTCCGTAGCCCCGATTTATCTGGGCACAGCAGCATAAGCCGCGGCTTGTGTGCCGCGAGGCACTAACTATGTGGGAATTGATACGAGCCAACAAGCGAAACTCCATCCTGCTGATGGTGTTAATGGCGGTTGTTCTTCTACTGCTGGGTTATATTATCGGCTTAGGATTCTCAGGCGACCTAGCAGGCGGTTTTTTCGGCCTAATCATCGCAACAGCGATTTGGCTCATTCTTGCACTTGTAAGCCTATCAAGCGGAGATCAAATCCTTTTAGCCGCAAGCAAAGCACAGCCTGTCATTCACGACGTGCATCCACAATTATTCAATATCGTGGAAGAAATGAAAATCGCGGCCGGTCTGCCGGCAATGCCAAAAATCTATATCATCAACGATCCTGCTCCTAATGCCTTTGCGACCGGCCGAAGCCCAAAAACCGCATCCGTTGCCGTGACCGCGGGCCTTTTAGGCCGGCTTAACCGCGATGAGCTGCATGGCGTCATTGCTCATGAAATAAGTCACATTTTGCACCGTGACATCCTTTACGTTACACTGGCCGGCATAATGTTAGGCGCAATTGTTTTGATTTCACAAACCTTCCTGCGAAGCATGTACTACGGCTCAATGATGGGTTCCCGCCGAAGATACTCATCCGGCGGAAGAGGCCGCGGCGGCAATGCTCAGCTATTGATGCTTGCAGTTGCGATAATCGCCGCAATCCTTGCGCCCGTGATGGCTTATCTATTATATTTTGCGTTATCAAGAAAACGCGAATATCTCGCCGATGCCGGCGCTGCAAGGCTGACCCGCTATCCTGAAGGCTTGGCCAGCGCCTTAGAGAGAATAGCCAACGACCCTTCTCCGCAATTGGCTGCCGCCAATAAAGTCACCGCCCCTATGTACATTGCCAATCCATTCAAGAGAAGCGGACAAAGAACATTAGCCGATTTAACGAGCACTCATCCGCCAATCTCCGAGCGAATAAGAATCCTGCGCAGCATAACCCAGGGCGCATCTTTCAAAGACTACTCGGATGCGTACTCTGCCGTAACGCATCGCAAAACCATTGTCCCCCCTGCCGCTCTGGCCAAAGAGGACGTTCATTTGCGCAGCGGCAGCGCACGGAAAGAAAAAGAGGAACGTATAGAAAAGCAGCTTCACCAGGTAGGCGATATTATGCGAAGGGTCAATGGATTTCTATTTCTAACGTGCGCCTGCGGCCTGAATCTAAAAATCCCGCCTAACTTTAAAGCCAAGAATGTTACTTGCCCAAGGTGTAAAAGAGAACTAACCGTGCCTCAAAAGTAATCGAGAGCTTAATACTAACTCAAAGTTACTGAACCGTTCTGTCATACCCGCGCAGGCGGATATCCATTTATCGTATCGTAGCAGTGGATTCCCGCTTCCGCGGGAATGACATTTCCTATGAATATTCTCATAAACTAAGGCCGGGAACTCTTTGGCTGTAAGTTTTCATGTATTTTTTGATAAATATACGAAGACCTTAATTCGTTTCCGAAAAGACCCACTCTAATAGACACCTTTGTAGTTTCCGCAGACGTTGATTGTAGTTTTATTACAGTTTTTCTATCTTCACCATCACGACCAGAAATTTCAGCCGAATGAGCATCTATGAAATCATTTGTAACCATCAATCCAAGCTGACTAGCTGCTTTTTTTGTAGCAGCGTAAACCGTCTCTATATCTTTCGCCTCAACCGCCTCAAGAGCACCCTTAATATAGACAACGCCGCCCACGGCTCCAACTCCAACCGCCGCTGCAAGGCAGCCGGAAAGAATTACCGTCGAGCTAATAAGTAATCCAATTAACACAACACGACTTGTATACATATCCGGTCTCCTATCATTCGCTAATTTTTATCCAGGTATATTTAAAATACGCTTCGTATCATCAGTAAAAGACCAAGGACAGCAACCGGAATACCTATGATTGCACCGGCGACCGTTATAGTAAGGGCGATTCCGACTGCCATCAATCCGAGCGATAAAATGACGCCCAAAATCCGACCGCTAATTATTAGCAGCATTCCCAGTACCCTCCATACAATCGCAAAAGGCCATAAAAACCACGGAATTGTTTTTGCCTGCGCCATAATTTGCTCCATAAACGCACAAATTATATATCGTCAATAAAGATATAAATCCAACAGTCACAGGTCAAGGAAATACCCACAAGAATTTATGATGTCCAAAGATAAAATGTGGGGGCAAGTCAGCAAAGATGGACCGCTCCCTTACGGTCGCGGCTGCTCTATGCTGCTATTCCGGCTCGAATTTATAGCCGATCTCTCGTATAGTGTGAATAAAAACTGGATTATGTGGGTCGGATTCAATCTTGTTCCTTAACGTTGCAACAAAACGGTCAATGCTCCTCGGCGTAACAATGCAATCATAACCCCAGACGGCATTTAATATCTCGTCACGCGTAAGAGCTCTACCCGGTTTTTTAACAAAAAGCTCCATTAGCCTGAACTCTTTGGGAGACAGCTCAATCTCTTTTCCCTTCCGCGTGAACTTCCTGGCAGGTATATCAAGCCGAAAATCGCCAAATTCATAGTCGTCCTGCTCCGCTTGTTTGCTGCGTCTCAAAAATGCCGCCGCACGGGCGAGAAGCTCCTTTATACTGAAGGGCTTGGTGACATAATCGTCGGCTCCAAGATTCAGCCCCAGCACGATATCCGACTCCTCGCCTTTGGCAGTCAGCATTATTATCGGCATACCCAGTTTTTCCTGACGAATAAGCCGGCATATTTCATAGCCATTTATCATGGGCAGCATAATGTCAAGGATAATAAGATCGGGCTTTTTATTAAGAGCAAGGTTCAATCCTTCCTCTCCATCATCTGCCGTCAGCACGCCGTAGCCCTTAAACTCGAAGTTATCCTTCAAGCCCCGCAGCATGGCAGGGTCGTCTTCAATTATCAAAACTGTGTCCATATACCTCAGCCGGCTCAAGTTTGTAGCCTGATTCTCCTATAGTGTGAATAAACCTCGGATTATCAGGGTCTGGCTCTATCTTATTTCTCAATGTGGCGACAAAATTATCAACGTCCCGCAATGTAATGAAGTGCGAATAGCCCCACACGGCGCTTCGTATTTCTTCCCGTGTCAAAGTGCATCCGGACTTTCTAAGGAACAGGTGCAGCATTCTGAATTCTCCGGGTCCAAGTTTTACCTCTTTGCCGTCACACATAAGAGTGTGTGCTATGGCATCGAGCTGGAAATTGCCGAATTTGTAAACTGAATTTTTCTCGTCCGTCCGACGTCGTAGAAAAGCATCAGCTCGAGCCAGTAATACTCTTATGCTGAACGGCTTGGTAACGTAATCGTCGGCCCCGACGTTTAATCCCAAAAGGATATCCGATTCCTCGTCTTTTGCGGTCAGCATTATTATCGGCATCTCAAGATTTTTTTCACGTATAAGACTGCATACTTCATAGCCATTGATCTTAGGCAGCATAATATCAAGAATTATAAGGTCCGGTCTTTCAGCTAAAGCGGAATTTAAGCCCTGCTCGCCGTCAACAGCCGTTTTTACATAATAACCTTTCGACATAAAGTTATCTTCGAGACCCCGCAGCATAGTGGGATTGTCTTCAACAATAAGCACGTTTTTCATCTCAGTAATCCTTTCCACCGGAACCAGTTTTCATAGCAGAGAGCCTTACAGTAAATGTGCTTCCCTGGCCGGTTTTACTTTCCACGGAAATTGAGCCTTTGTGGGCATCGACGATAAATTTCGCTATGCTCAGGCCCAGTCCACATCCCTCGGCACGCCGCGTAAGGCTGCGGTCAGCCTGATAAAACCTTTTGAATATCTTCCTGATGGATCGACGTGACAAACCTATACCATTGTCTGAAACACGAAAACAAACAGAACCATTCTCACTGAAAACTTTCAGCTCAATGTGCTTGTCATCATAAGAATATTTATACGCATTGTCCAGCAGGTTCACAAGGACCGTTACTATTGCATCATGGTCCGCCAAAATATCCGGCAAATCCTCCTGGATATCAACTTCAAACCTGCATTGGCCCTTGCTAAACTTGGTCTTAACCGCATCAGCAGCAGCACGAGCTATTGAAGCAGGCTCGGTAATAAGCATTTCAAATTTCTGCCTGTTACGCTCCATCCTTGAAAACGTGAGAAAATTATCAACAAGGCTGCTCAGCCTTTCGTTCTCTTTTGAAACCAACTGCAAATATTCCGTTACCTGCTGCTGTCCCTTTACGTTACCTTCCAGCAGTGTATCAACCAGGACGCGCATCGAAGCCAGAGGCGTTTTTAACTCGTGAGAAACCGTTGCAATAAAATCGTTTTTCAGCTTGTTTATCTTTATTTGTCTTCCGACAACCTGTGCAGACAGCAGCCCGGCTGCTATCATCACGGCAATAGCCAGCAATCCCGCCCACATATACACCAAAGTTTGCCTGCCGGCTGCTTTTTCGAAGATATCAAAATCCTTAAAATGAACTTCAACGTGCCATCCTGGAAAGAATTTTCCCAGCGGGACTCTCAAAAAAGCTACACCCTGGGGATTTTCCAAACCGCAGACGTGCTTTTCAAAATTATCCGTTATCCTATAGGAAACACCGGGATCTTCAAGATTTTCGCCGGATAAATTGAAATCGGCACCGAACTCTTCCGCTTTCTGCAGCAACAGGTACGTCTTTCCGCCAAAGTTATGATACATTCCAAATATAACTTCCGGCACCTCCATCCTTCGAAAATTATTGTCAGACCAGGATTCAAATGCGACAAATGCAGGCCGATTATGCGCAGGCAGGCCGAATCCAGCAGGCCTTTTTTTACTGTTACTATACGAATCTAAAACCGTAGATATTTGTTGCTTTAATTGCTCAGCCCAGCTCCAGTCAAGCTCTTTGATCGTATCCAGAGTTGCACGCAGCAATGACACCATCTTAAGTGAATTTTCCTCCATTCGGTCGAGCTCACTGAAACCAGACCAATATTCCAATACCGTGCCGGTATAATACCTGTCCAGAACGGCTGCATCCAATTCTTCGGCTGCAAGCAGCCTTCTTGCTCTGTATATATCCGGCTTTAGCTCATCGGCCCATTTGCTTTTTTCCACAATTTTCAATGCCTTACGCAGAAGAAAAATTCTTGTACCTGCAGGCATCGGCAAAAAACCATAGCCATCAGCGGCAGTGTAATTGATCGCAGAGCGCATAAGTTTCTGTAAATCGGCACGATTAAGACCCTCTTTTGTCTCGCCTTTAAGCTCTACAAGCAAGATTCTTGCTCGAGCAATCAAAGCTGCGGATGACGGGCTTATACCTACGGGAGCTTGTCCATAAGCGAGCTTTTCACACAAAGCAGCCGCCTGCTCAATCTTCCCCAGCATTTTTAAACAACGAAGATTGCCCAGTAAAGCACTGTAATAAGTGTAGTCATCAGCCGGGAACTCGGCGATTCGTTCATATAAGTTTATAGCCCCGGCAAAATCATTTCCTGTAAATTCAACAATCCACGCTTTACTGAGCTGTTCTGAAAATTCGGCCGGCTGTTGTTCATCTCCTGCTAATGGATAAACCAATTTTCCATTGCTGTCGAAAATAATAATCGAATCACATATTTTTGGGCCGTCGGTACTGTTATCCCGGCCAACAATCATCTCGAAGATATCACTATGTGGACGATTCGTTGCCGCCTGCTGTTCAATCGCCTTTATTCGAGCCGACCAAAACTCATCAAGCCTTCTGCTTAGTGTTTCCAGCCGCTGCTCGTAAACGTCGGTGAGTTTTTGTCTGACCGCAAGACGTTCGTTCCTGACAACCGCAGTCATGAACCAGAGCAGGCAGATGGTGGGCAGCACCACTGCTATAGCAAGCAGCAGAACCACCCACCTTAACTGGTTATAAGCACCATCTATCTTCGCCCTGCTCATATATTATCTGCTTATTTTCCTGCGGCTAAGGCCAAGATGTCACCTTCACTGACGGCATAATTATAAATCCGCACGTCATCGATAAGGCCGCTCCAGAAACGTCCTGTTTGTTCGGCATTTTCGCCGATATAAACAGGATAGTCATTTACATTAATGTTTCCGGGAGCGTTTGATGAAACGTCTAATTTACCGTCAACATACAAAGAGAGCTTCTTGCCGTCATATACTCCTGCTGCATGATGCCATTGTCCATCGTTCACGTTCAACTTACCGTAGATACCGCCCCATTCTGTGCCGGGAACGGCTAATCCTGAGCAGGCAAATTCGAGACTATCGGTTTCTCTCACTCGTTGCATTCTCCAGGCACTATCGCCTTTGGCGATGATGGCCTGCCACTCTTTATCAAAACGATTTACCTTTATCCATGCCGTTACAGTAATCTGCTTAGTTATGTCAAAATCAGCACCTTTGCCAATATTTACATAGTCACCATTGCCGTCAAACTCCAGCGCACCGCCAATTTTACCGCCGGTCGGCCTCCATTGCGGATTTCCTATAATTGTACCGGTATGGTTGTTACCGGAGGAATCTGCTGCATTTCTACCATCAGTCTCGTCGAGCTTCCACCAGCCGACCAGATTGCCACCCGTGGTAAAACTCCAGATGTTCCCGGAAATAACATTGCCGTTGGCCAGAACTTCATCAGCACGCCAATAGTATGTTTTATCTTTTTGTATTGCCGGCATAGCCTTGCTTAGTGCCGACATATCAACCTCTGCTCTGTCTGTCACCCAGCCATCAACGAAATAATGTTCCTTGTCTATACCGAGGTAGAGCTTGTGAGAAACTGCACCGACACAGGGTTTCCAGCTTAATTTTGCGGGCCCGTCGGCACCAACTATCGTTCTGTCTGCTGGCTGAGGCTTGGTGGCTATAACGGCGCCAAGCTCATCAATTTCCTCTTGCGAAAGAGCGTAGCTGTAAATACGGACGTCATCAATAGTGCCTCCGAAATAATTTTCCTGCGATGCGTGCCGTCCAAATTTCAAAGTTGCGGCCTCTGAGTCAGGCTTTCCGGAGGGATCATCATTATCCGTAATTAATCTTCCGTCTTTGTACGCTTTAAGATTTTCTCCATCATAAGTTGCAATAAGATGGTACCATGTATTGGCTCGTAATTGACCGAAGCTGGCAGCGTGCCATGTTTCACCAATACAAACTCCTGCCCCTCCTCGGAATTCGTTGGTTAGGTGGTTCCAATTGATTTGATAATTTTTCTCTCGATGAACGAGACCACTTTGTGTATCTGGTGTAGGTTCAGCGGGACTTTTTACCCAGACGGCTACTGTCCATTCGGGTAAGTCTGATGCGAAACCGGTGTCAACGTAATCATCAACGCCGTCCAATTCCAGAGCGCCGCCAACTTTTCCACCTGAAGGCAGCCATTTTGGACCACCCATGATCTTGCCGGTATGACCGTTACCGGATGAATCAGCGGCACTATCGCCTCCGGTCTCATCGAATTTCCACCAGCCGACAAGACTAACTAACTGGGCTGTCCCAAAGGCTTGCGGATTCTCCCAAGCATTATCTTCTTTACTCCACCAAGTGAGCTTGCTGTCACGCTCACCACCATTGTCATCATCATTGACATGAACATCAAGACCTATCTTCATACCGTCAGATGGCTTTACTCCCAAAGTTGACCAGGGAAACTTTATCTCAGTACGGTACCCACTTTCTATTGTTTTCATGGCAAATTCGATATTTTCCATCCTGCCGTGCTGCTGATGTACACCAAATGTGGGATTGGTTTTGTCCCAGTCGAAGTGATATTGTGCATCATCGTTATCATACTGATTTGATTTGCTGTTATCAGCATCGATATAGACCTCGACGCAGTCATCGAACCACCAGGACACAACGCTTGAACCGGTTGCCAGCGTTACTGGTTGGTCCGGGCTTGTGTCATTGATAAGCATATCATCCATCACGTCAACAAGCACGTAGAGATTATTTGCATCCCACATTGCTCTATAGTTAGCCGAGCAGTCATTCGCCGACGTAAGTGGCGAATATATTACGTTTTCGAGCTTATACATCCTGGCGTCGGACCAGATATCATCTTCTGCTGCGTCTATTACCGGAGGCCGGCTTGCCTTTTTAATAATGGCAGGACCAATTTTCTCTCTTTTTTGTGCCATAGTCTTGGCCTTGGCTCCGGATATAGTCTGAGACAATTGCATAACCGGGCCGAATACGTCGTTTATCGGAGGAAGTCCACTTATACCAGCATGGATACCAAAGTTGTTAATTTTTTCTTCAGTACATATCAGGATGACGGCTTTGTCGCAGCTTTGCGCCAATTGCTCAATCAATTTGTATGGACTTTTCTCGGCATCCCTCGGCCCAAGATTGATATTGGATTCTATAATCCGTATAGCTCCGCCAACGTTAACCAGCACGATTTTACTATTATCGGCGGATAATTGTTTAAGAGGCTCCTGTAAAACTCCGGCTGTAACAGCAGATTTCTTATTTTCGATGGCCGACATCGAGGCTTTAAGAACCTCCGGGCTAAATGCGATAACGTTTGATTTTTCACGTTGACCAACGTAAAAAGAAATCTTCTGGTCACGGCCTATCGGCAGAATATATCTGCCCTCAGCAGCATTTGATTGTTCAACGGATTGTGTAGCTCCGCTTGCAGCCGCCGCCAGATTAGCCACCTGCAAAATCTGAGTCAGGAGCTGGCTGGTTTGCTGAGGATTTCGGCTGGTCAAGGCCAAACCGAAACACGACATAATTTGGCCAATAACTCCACCTTCATTAGTCGTTGTCTGGCCCGGCATTGCAAAAAGATTTACCTGCTCAATATTGGCGTAGATTTCACGTCCAATGCTCAGACCGGTCAGGTTCGTAACGGCCTTCTGTGCGTTCTCGATGCTGCCTCCTGACTCACTTAATGCAAAACTAACTACGGCAATCGCTTCGGATGGAACTCCTGCAAAACCACCTCTACTCAAGTTTGGCGTTTGAAACATTTTATAGGGCAGGCAATTGTGACCATCCTTGAAGTTAACGTTAGTGTCAATAGCAATACCCATCTGTTGAATTGCAAGCGTAATAACTACATCCTCAATGTTTTTCAGGTCGGCAAAACCATCAGCAATACGAAGCTGGTTTGCCTGGCCGCTTTTCGCCATCATTTCAGACACAGCCGAATAAGCACGGGAGCAGTCCACCCAAGCGGTTAAGGCGTTGGTCTGTCGATTTTCCTTGGTGATTTTAGCAAAAACCTTGTTTTGGGTGGCAAGTGTCGGCTCGTTAGTAATACCCTTATATTGCTTGACACACCAGTTCAATCGATCAAGAGGTTGTGCAACGATTATTACCTCATCATCGTGGGCTACAGACGGACCATTTTTAATATTGATGGTCTGCATACCTTCGATAGGCTCGCCTGCTTGTCCTACTATGTTTAGTCCTGCCAAGATTAGGCCGCGCAGAGCATCACTTTTTCCGGGATACAATACAGCAATTGATGGTGGATTATTTTGACTGATAGCCGTAATACCAATAGCCATGCCTCTTATTTTTTTGAACTCGGCCATCATGCTCGGATTCAACAATGCTGACATTATATCGCCGGGTGATCTGCCGGCCGGCTCAGCCTGGCCTGTGCCCTTACCGCTACCGATTGCAGCAAGAGGATTTTCAAAGGGAGTCCCCTTGAGCATACTAAGTATGGTCTCAATTTGCCTGCCGGGATTGCCAAGCTCTATATAAGCTATTGTATCCGTCGGCATTAAAGTAGCAGGGTCATGGTTCACCAGGTCAGCAAGCAAAGGTTTGACCTTTTCTATTATGCTTGTCTGATCTCCGTATTGCTGAACCAATTTCTCAAAAACTGCCCTTGCCTGTTGTTCATCGTTTTTCTTCATGTAGCATAAGCCTTGTCGATGCAGCGCCTGCGCTACGTGAGACCTGTTGGCTGAAGGGTCTGCTATTATCTGCTGATAAATCTTGATTGCCGCATCGAGGTTGCCATCGACCTCCTCGGCATAAAGGCCTTCCTGTAATAGCACGCTGGCAGTCTTGGCCGGCGCTGCTGCTGCAAACAAGCCAACGGCTAAAAGGAAGATAATTGTGATTCTTTTTAACCTTTCCATATTCTGTTCCTTTCAAAAATAGATTAACATAAAAAATGTTTATTTGACATAGATAATTATGGGGAGCGATTGTTACTGTTTTGTTACAGTTTCGTCCTTTTTTGAATATTTTTGCAGTCTAATTCAAACGCTATCGTCGTTCAAAAACAGAAAAATAACTTCACCATAAAACTTGACCTTATCTTCATATTCTTGTATCTTTTTAATATTCTCATTAGCAAAAGACATGGAATACATAAATAAAATGATTTTATATGTTAATCGGAACGTGATATGAATGAAGCGAAATATTTAAAGAGGGTGTTCTTGTTTTTTCCTGTATTCTGTATGTCAGGAATTTTGACTGCAAGCCAGATTTACGAATGGCCCTGCTGGCGGGGACCTAATCGAGACGGCAAGTCTTCTGATACAGGTCTGCTTAAAGAATGGCCGGCTGGAGGACCTGAGCTGCTGTGGAAGGCAGACGGTCTCGGCGAAGGTTACTCAACCGTCGCTGTAAGCGGAGGCTCTGTATATACCACCGGTGACGTTGGGGGCGAGTTGTTGTTGTCTGCCTTTGATATGAACGGCAGGCTGATATGGAAAGTGCCTATTGATAAGGCCTGGACAAAAGACCGTCCCGGCGCAAGAGCTACTCCCACCATAGATGGTGACAGAGCGTACCTTCTTTCAGGCAATGGCATCATTGCCTGTTCGAACGCAAAAACAGGCAGCTTGCACTGGACCAAAGACCTCAAGAGTCTTGGAGGAGAACCAAGCACGTGGGGATATGCCGAGTCGGTCCTCATCTACAAAAATCTTGCTATCGTTAAAGCAGGCGGTGACAATTGTATCGTGGCGTTCGATAAGGTCAGCGGAAATACGATATGGCAAAGTAAAAACTACAAAGCTGGACCGGAATACAGCTCCTGTGTCTCTTTTATCTACAATCAAATTCCCATGATTGCTGCCGGCACTCGAGAAGGTCTTGTGTGCATTTCGCCCGATACAGGCGATGTGCTATGGAGCGATGACTGGTGCAGGAACAACGTCGCCAGCTGTCCCGACCCTGTGTATGCTGACGGATATGTCTTCTGGGCAAATGGATATGGCAAAGGTGGTATTTGTTTGAAGCTGAATACAGTGAATGGTAAAGTCTCAGCTCAACAGGCATGGACAACTAAAAACATGGTTTGTCACCATGGCGGATATATCATCCATGAAGGTTATATCTACGGCAACCACAACGACGGCTGGTCTTGTCTTGAGCTTAAGACCGGCCAATTGATGTGGCATGAAAAGGCTGTTGGTAAAGGCTCCTTATGTTTTGCGGACGGGATGCTTTATTTATTCGGCGAAAACGATGGCAATGCAGCCCTTGCTACATGCTCACCCACCGGCCTGGAGATCAAAGGCAGGGTAACCGTCCGAGGCAGCGGGACAAGCTGGGCTCATCCAGTTGTCATCGGCGGACGGTTGTACCTGCGTTATGCCGACAACCTATATTGTTTCAATGTAAAGGCGAAAGATTAGAGCAAGGTTTATTATCATGGTTATTTTGCGCCCGTAGCTCAGCAGGATAGAGCATCGGTTTCCTAAACCGTTTTTCTGGTTTGTAAGTATTTGTGGCTAAATGCTTTATACTTGTGAAATAAGGACTTATGATGCTGGCCGAAGTGCAACCGTAGCGTGACCGTAGCTTAAATGTGCAGGTCTGTTGCAAATTCTGTTGCAAATCGCTGGCTCGGGTTAACCCACTTATTCGCTAGTAATCCCTTCCCGTTAAATTCCTCTCAACGAAAACTCCCATGACCCTGGCTTACTGGCTACATCAGAGCCGTTTTCTCTTCCTACGCCGTACCGGCGGGATGGCAAATGAGGGTTATAAGTAGTCACCAAATGAGTAACAAGCGGGCGTTTTGTAATGGTTTACTGGTGGCGACCGATGCTTTTTGACACCGATTATTTACGCTTGCAACAGGCCCAACAGATTTTCCTTTGTCAGCAATGCAGCATCTTCAGGCCTCTCGAGGAAAGGTCTGACATCCTCAACCACATGCTTCCATCGAAACGTCTCAACACGCTGGCGGACAAGTTCCCGCCAATCAGTTGGAGTTACTTCGGGGCCATCCCAACCTGTCTGCCTCATTGCGTTATTCAACAACTCAATGTTCGGTTCTGGCCAGGTTCTATCGGAAAGATACCAAATAAGGTCGTAGATATCACGGCCCTTAACGTACCGACGTGCCAAAACGGCATGCAGCTTACCCGCGAGCAAAGATGCCTTATCATGATGTCTCAGATTCAACGTAACGTGTCGTCTTACTATCGTCGAACCGATGCCTGCCCCCAATGGTGGGTTTGTATCCACCTCCACTTTGATGGAAAGAGTCTCCGATTCATGGGCGGAAAAACCCAATTCAAATAGCAATCCTTTGAAGCGCAAAAAGGCGGACTTGACAGTTTTGGTATCGTTGACTTTAACGCTGATATCATAATCTTCAGCGAGAAAAATCCTTTTGGCATCTGTAAGAGCCTCACGGAAATAATCTTCTTTCCCAGGTTCGACAAGGGCGAAATCCAGGTCTTCGGAAAAACGCGGCATGCCGTAAAGAAAACGCAGTGCGGTTCCGCCCTGAAACACCCACGTATTAAACGTCCCACGGTCCTGCAACGATTGTAGCAGCCGTGCCTGCAAATACTCCCTGATGATACAACGGCCTAAAATCTGACTTTCCAAGCCACTAAGAATCTGTCTGAGAAAGTCTTTCATAGTTCCTCCCCTGTTTCCTGCTTAGCTAATTTTGCAATAAGCTTGGCGGCCCGTAGTAGTTTAGCACTACCGCTTTTATCAGCCAGTTTTCGAATCACACCGATGTTTAGTCGTTCCAAATTCTGGAGTCTGAGCTCGCTCAAAAAGTCATAATTATCAGCACCCGGTGTCAAATAAACCAGGTCCAGCAGAGCCTTTTCAGGGATGGCGATAAATGCCTGCTGACCCGAACCAAGATCGGTTTGTCTATAACCGTGAAACCAGTTTTTCTTGACGTGTCGAAATACAAAGTGGCCTAACGATGTTTCTACCCGTTCAGGCCTTTGTGTTGTGACACTGGTAACAGCAGGAACATATTCGGGAATCATCCCGTAGTGTCCCATCGCAGACTGCATACTGACGTAAGAGGCTTTCTTCATCGTATTTGCGATAAGAAAAGGGTGCGGGGTTACTTTTCTGTATGGCTGGGCTAAAGTATATAATCCCTTTTTAAGCTTGATTAACCTACCGGTTCTAATCCAACGGCTTAACTGCATGCGCACCTCTGCCATGGTTTCCTTCCCCGGCGCCAAAAAGCCAGTGCGGAAAACCGGTTCATCGCCCACCATCGATAACAAGCTTTCCCATTTCATTGCATTATCTTATCATATATGCTAACCTAATGCAATATATATCGTCATTTTCAGCGTTATTTATCAACCTCTGGAGGTCTTAGGCAAACATTCGGAAATTTTTCACTCTGTATGACCCACTATTGCGAAGTAAACTTGCAAACTCTGCCCGAAAATTTGATAAAAGCTTAAATATAAGTTCAACCAATAGATAATTAATGCTTGAGAATCAAGTTGCATTGGCGCTGCGAATCAGGCCGCATCTTCGCAACGCATCCCACATGCCCCACGCATTTCCGGTTTGCGCCATAGATGCACCACCTGTTCGCAGGCCTTCGACCTCGAGGGTGCGTCTGCTTTGCAGGCCGCGGATGCAGCACTCTTAAGCACGCAGGATTATCGCTTCGTGAGGCTGAGTATGGGAAGAATATATCTGCACAAAGAGGACCGGACAGTGTGGAGACGCTGCTTGCCAGGATAAAAGGCGAACCTATTAAGCAGAGGAAGGACCTTGAAGCCATGTATCAACAACCAGTTCCAGAACCTAACAGGTCAAAACTTCTTGCTTTTTATAGAAGCCTTGTGGTAAGCGTTCACCATATTTCGAGTAATTTGAAGTAAAAGCTTGTCTTTGTCCG
>CAZRNB010000055.1:0-19706 GCA_964601355.1 uncultured Pirellulales bacterium | reverse complement strand
GGACAAAGACAAGCTTTTACTTCAAATTACTCGAAATATGGTGAACGCTTACAATTTCTGCGTCCCCATAGGGCTTTACAAAGAATTAACTATTCACAAAGACCTCTACATATTGGTCAACAATTTTATCCCAAGAAAAATTCTTCCTCACATATTCCTGCGAAGCTTGTCCATTTTGTTTAACTTCTTGTTCAGCTTCAAGAAGCTTTTTCAATACTGATGCAAGGCGATAATTTGAGGTTTGGCATTTTTCATCAGTTTTTCTCAGATACCTCGTTTTTTGCTTAAAAAACGAGTTTCACAGAGTAAAAAATGGCTAAACCGCACACTAAATTAAAATCGGTATCTAACTCTTCAAAAGCTTCTATAAGATAATGAACCCCTTTTTCTCTAATGAATCTTCCAACAAATAGGATGTATTTATCTTTTCTTAAATTTAGCTTTTTTAATATTTCGCAACTCTCGACTTTCTTTATATACTCCGTATGGAATATAGTCAAGCTCAACTCCGAACTTTTCCAGATAATATTTTTGGACAAAAACATTATCAATAAGCAGCCGCGGAGAAAACCATAATGCAAGATAACTTGTCATCTTAAGGTATATTCTTGCATATATAGGCCATCCTTTTCTTTTCCAGTCAAAACCATCTAAACCTATAAAACACTTCTTACCGAACAATCTCAAAAAAGGCACCCATATACTGTTTCCCGCATTATGAATAAGTATCATTTTTCCGGTATTAAAAAAAATAATGTGTAACGTACAAAGAAACGAATGAATTAATGTATCAAAACCCTGCTTTTTGATCGTAGGTAAATAAATCAACCTTAAATTTTTAAAGCGTTCGGGACATTTGCCATGTACTCCAAAATACTTTCGACAATAAACCACAACCTCGTGACCTCGTTGAGCCAGACGAGGATACAATTCTTCTGCAACGGCTTCTGCCCCAGCACTGCCATCCGATAGAGGCAAGGTTCTAATACCAAAAACTGCTATTTTAAAACTTTTGATCCTTCATTTGCTGCATCTTCTGCTCATTTTTTTATAATTGACTCTCTACGCTACTCTAACAAGACCAGGTTAACAGACGATCTTATTAAAGAAAATATCAGAATAATAGCAAAACAAATTATGCCTGGAATAATTCCACGATGAAGAAAAATGTTTCTCATGCACGATACAATCATCTCGGATTAAAATAAAAATTGCCCCCCCTTGAATGAAAAAGCCAAATAACTTTATGATAAAAAATTTTGTTATATATAATCCTTATAATAATTTTATAAATAATCTCTCAATGCAATCTTCCAATTCCGCATAATATTCAAGCCTCGCAAATTTAACTTTTTATTAATTAATCTTTCCGAGTCAGGCGTGGGGCAAAATATTCCTTTCTAAAAAAATCTGAAGAGACCTCATTTATTTTAATCTCCTTTTCTAAGCCCAAAATAGCTAACAGCTCATTAGCAACCTCTAATCTACTTGTTACACCCTCGCAGATAAAAGTATGGCTTGATATCTTACAGCTCTTACCGACCTTGGCGCCTTTTTGAATTTCGACAAATGGACCGATTTTAGTGTTGTCTCCTATCTCGCATCCATATAGGTTCGCAAAGTCACAAATCTTAACATCCCTGCCAAGCTTTACGTCAGGTGCAATATTACGTGTACCTGTAGGGTCATTCTTCATGTATCATGCTCCGTTTACATAAATGCGAGTTAGATTCCCTCACGCTAACTGATGAATTTAGGCCATGAGCAGGTTTTCCAGGCGGTGCACAACAGATTTTTCATTGCTTTATGTGGCTATGCGTAATCTTGAACCAATCTTGCAAATACCTCATAATAACGTTCTTTAATTACACTCCACTTAACGTGCTGGAATCTCATCCAAGCATTCTCAGCGAGCGTTTTTGCCATTTTGGGTTTCCTATAAAGCTCAATAATACATCTTGCAAGCTCTTGTTCATCTCCGGGCTCAAAAAACATAAGGCAAGACTCATCGAAATAATCTTGCACCCCTTTTATCATAGGAACAACAACCGGTATTTTCATTGCCACGTACTCAAACATCTTATTAGGTGACATCAAGTCGGTGAACTCATCTCTTACTATGGGAACAACACCTATATGTGCTTTCGATATTATAGAAGGGACTTTTTCTAAAGGTACGTATCCCATAAAAGTGACATAATCCTGAATACCCATTTGCTCCACCAGCAACCTTAACGATTCAAGAAACTCGCCCGTACCCAAAATCATCACCTTTAAATTAGGAATATCTTTCTTTAAATAAGGCACCGATTTGATAAGCACCTGGTAGCCATACCTTTTAAGAACTGTACCATGAGAAATTACAATAAATTCTTTATTGCTTGTTTTAGGCTTCTGATTCTTATATTTCTCATAATCAAACAAATTATCATCAGGCGTATTTGGAATTACCGCAACTTTAGATCGCATAAGTCCTCGAGAAATATATAGCTGGAGTACTGATTCACCGACAGCTAAAACATAATCAGCGTACCTCGTGCTATAACCCTCTACCCATTCTGTCACCCTGCCCAAAGGGTGTCTTTTATTTAAGCCAAACTTTGACCTAAAAAGCTCGGGCATCGCCTCGTGCATGTCTAGCACCACCTTTGCACCGCATAACTTAGGAATTAAAGTTACAAAGACCAAAAAATCAGGCAAAGTATTAACCTGAATCACGGCATATCGTTTCTTAAAATAATGGAACAATACAATAACAGCAAACATCACAAAAGAAACAGAATATTCTAAAATATACACTAACATGCCCTGACGATGACGGCGTAGCGGAAGACGATAAATATTAACTCCAGATACATTTTCTCTGCTTTTTTCGCCGTTATCCTTGAGACACAAGACATCAACCTCAAAACCCTTATCAATTAAAGCCTCCGCTTCCTTGCGAACTCTGGGGTCACGAGGATAATAGCCGTGTCGAATTATACAAACTCTTCGCAGTTGCTTGTCCATTGTTATTATTTTTTTATCAACTGTTCGTAAATTTGTAGGATTTGTCCCGAGATTTGATTCAAACCCAAAACCATTTCAAAAAGGCGGTTCCGGCCCTTCGTTTCGGCATTAAATTGTAAGGCCTCCTCTATCTTCTTTGCTACATCTTGAGGATTCCTCTGACATATATAACAGCCGTCGCTGTTACCGAACACTTTCCTTACATCTCCAACTTCAGTGGAGACTACAGGTATGTTACAAGCCATCACTTCTTTTATCACCATCGGGGAAGCCTCGTATTTGGATAATTGCACTACTACATCGGCAGCCGACATATAATACGGCATATCTTCGTGTGAAATGTTTCCGCCGGTCACTAAAGTGACATCTTTCCGGGAGATAAATTTTAATGATTCTTCAACTATGCCATAACCTTTCTGACCATTCCTTTGAGGGGATGTAGGAAAGAAAATTATCTTCTTATCTACAGGAAAACCGATTTTCTCCCTGCATGATATCTTATCTTTTGGCTGAAATAAATTTAAATCGACGCCACACGGAAGAACCACAACCTTTCCTTTGAAACCTAACTTTTGTATTAAGTTCTCATCCACCGTTATAACTACATCAACTTTATTAAGCGCTATTTTCTTCAACCACTTCAAATGTACCAAGTTCTTTATGAAATCGTTACCATCTACAAATAATTTCCACGGCTCGTAGACTTCGCCTTCGTGAAAAGTCAGAATTAACGACGACTTATTCCTAACCAACATTCTGGCAATCAGCAGCGTATATATACAATAAGTATGGTGAGCATGGATAATATCATAATGAGCTGACCTAAGCTTTTTACATAGCCCTATAATACTCGTAAAATAGTTTAGCCTGCTTTCTTTACCATTAATAAAAAAAACATCGACACAAATACCCTCTGCCTTCAAAGATTCAACCTGCTCCCTTACGAATATACCGTAAAACGGATGCTTGGAAGTTGGATACATATTACTAACGACTAAGACTTTCATATTCCACTGATGTCCTACTTCGGCTATAAGAAACTATCTTAAAACACAAAGTGTCATTCCGAGTGCTGCGAGGAATCTCTTATTTTAGCCGGCCAGACCCTTCGCTCAGGGTGACAGTTTTGAGATAGTTTCTAAGCACTTAAAGCGTCAATCATTCTCTCAATCTCGAAATACCTTTTGAATCCTTCATATCACGATTCTTAAAAAGGATACGATGCTCAGAACAAGGTACAGCATCGCTTGGGATTATTGGTGTGCTCACAAAAAGTGCCTGGCGAATTGAAACGACGTCACCATCTATATTAGCAGGTCGAATAAATAGCCTTCTTCTTTTCACCATAGCTACTCTTTGCCCCCGATGGTTTTATTGACACCATAATACTACTGGGCCGCTGCTGGCACAATTCTCAACATCGTAATCGTTTAGCATAATATCCCATTGCTCCTCCTACTAAAAAACTGAAGTATGTCATCACTGAAAGAGATTCTAATATTACACCATTTGACATTGAGGCAACTAAAACTATCACCATAGCAGAACCGGCTACTATAAGGGGCAAATAGTTACCTCGAGCAGTGGATTTTATTTGTTTCCAGAGACTTATAAACGTCCAGAGATACAAACCTATACCGAGTATTCCACCCGAAAGCAAAATAAATAGATAATCATTATGTGTTCCGTATAATCCCAAAAGTCCAAGCTGAGCTCCAGTACCACCTCCAAATATCTTTTTAAATACCGAAAAATCTGAGTACCTTTCTAATGCCGCTCCCCAAAACATCATCCTACCAGATCCCGCTGTTTCGATACCGGAAAAATCGCTAATCCTATGTCTAAATGCCTCAGCGTTCACCCAGCTATATATACTAAAGGCCCCCACAGCTATCAGAAAAGCCAGACCCAAAGCTAACCTATGCCGTCGTAATCTTGCCTGCCTTTTTCCATAGTACCAAACCATTACACTAAACACGAGCATGGAGATAAGTAAAGACGTATATCCCGTTCTTGCGTATGTCCTTGCAATAGAAATTGTCATTACACTACCGAACAACAATAAAAGCAATAAAAATAACTTATTTCGCTGCTCAATGCACAAGGCCAGGACCCCCACCACCCCCATGCATAAGCAAAGAGCTAAACCATGAGGGCCGTAGGGTCCTCTAACATCACCAACTTCATAGTAAGAACCAAGATCGATACCAAAAAATGGAGAAATAATCACAACAATCGAATAGCACAGGGCCGAGATAACCACACATCGATAAATTGTATGTAATCTCATTTTCCCTTGCTGTACCATATCCGCGACCGTCAATAGAAGAGCTATCCAGTACAAAAACTTTGCTAGATCACTAAGTCCTATTTGCATGGTAGTACTACCACCAAGAGAACTGAAAGTAAGCAGGAGAAAAAGTATGAACATAGGAACAGCCGGCCTAAACGCCAGTGGATTCCTTCGGTTAAGCAGCCAGTAATATAGTAAAAGAACTATAAGTCCGCCTCGAAATATGATCTGTGGTCCGAAGTGTAGTCCCCCCGCGAAGATGGTTGTAAAGAAAGGAATCAAAAGATCCAGAAAAGAAAGACCAACCAGATACGCTAACAAAAAATTTGCGGGAGAGATAGGAAAGACAAGCAGCAATAAACCAGCACCTATAACAAGCAATACTTGAGGAAGATATACTAAATACACCAAAGTTAATCCCGCTGCTGCACCTAAAGCTATGAGCGGGGTACCTTTGCGAACCCTTGATATGACACTATCATATTTTTCATAAACGTTCGACATTTTGAAACAGCTCCACTATAAGTTCTAATTTTAACCGATCTAATACTAAAAGTTTAAATCCTAACAGAAAAATGACTAATACTATCTTGATACTACCTATGGAAAAAAAGATAGGCAGTTATACAAATTACTTGCCACTGCTCGTCGAAGGTCTGTACACGGCTGAGTCTCTCCTTGTGGCTGCCAGAATTTCTCTGACTTTCATTTTTTCTCTTTCCCAGGCCAGCCAGTTTTGTATTCGTCGAGACAATCTTACCCTTACAACCATTCTGGATATGGTGGAAAAAGAGTCTTTCCCGTACCTTTTGCGGATTAGCTGCATCTCCTTTAGACCGACTTCCGATATCGTTGAAGTCTTCGACCTTGGATGCTGGCGAAAAGCCGCCAAGTATTCCGATATGATTGCAATCTCACCGAGACGGCGAAGTTTGACAAATAGGTCTGCGTCAAAGGAAAAATGTAGCGTTGTATCTAACCCGCCGACCTGATCATACGCAGTTCGTGTCCAAAAGGTCGCCATCTGGCTAAGGCCATGTCCGTGAAACATCATGTTTGTTCGTATGGAAGGAACATTAACCTTCAATGACTCACCAGAAGGTCCAATCAGAACGCACCTTCCTGTCAAAGCGATGGTCTTTCCATCTTGAGGAAACTTATGAGCCACACTAAACAGGCTGTTAGAAAGTAAAAGGTCGTCGCTGTTTACCCAACCCAGAATTTCTCCCGATGAAATTGCAAAGCCTTTTGCGACTGCATCGACCTGTCCGCGGTCGGGTTCACTCTGCCAATACGCTAACTTGTCAGCGTATCGCCTGATAATCTCTACAGAATTATCTGTCGATCCTCCATCCATAATAATGTACTCAAGATTAGGGTACTGTTGCCCCAAGACCGAAAGAATAGTCTGCTCAAGGTATCGACCTTGGTTATAGGAAGGAGTGACAATTGTTATCTTTGGCAATTTCAAAATCGTTTCTTCCCTACTAATAAATTTTGCTTTTTGATCTCTAATTTATGTCCTTGAGTCTCTGATTTTACAGGAGTACAAATCACATCCTACTGATTCATGGTGCCGGTTGATAGCATTTCGGTTGATGGCATTTCAAAAGTTAAATGTTCGAAAGCTTTTTGCTTTCGCCAAATTAGATACGATGTTGACGCTACCATTCCAAGTGATGCTGACAGTACCACGGCACCCGCCGATACAGCCGATACAGTAGAAAATAGAAGAACAAAACCTATTATTATAACGGCATTTACAATCGACTGAATAACATGCGAACACAAAGTGTATCGAACATATCCGGTACCCATAAGAGTATAATAGGCAGGAACACCGAGAAGGCTGATAAATGTGCCTATTAACATAATCCGGAAGACTCCCGGCAGTACTTCAACAAATCTGTCACGGAGCCAAATCCTAAGAAGTAACGGTGAGAATATAACCAATATCCCATACACGGGAACGCCAACAATGAAAATAAGATTCATCGCACGACGATATATATGTGATATTCTATCTTTAGCATAGCTTGTCAAATTTACACTAATACGACTGACCTCCGGCATTAAAGCTCGAAGACCTGCTTCAATCAAACCTCTAACTTGCATACTTCCTGTAAAGGCAATCTCATAGACAGGAATAGAAGAAACTCCTGAATATCGGGAGAGCATCAGCTTATTAAAAGGGCTAAACAGCATGCTTATAAGTGAGCCTCCAAATACTGCACCACCGAAGCGCATAAGTCGTTTACAGCATTGTATATTCAGATTCCTTATCCGTAGAAAGCGTACACGTGCTATGCGCCAAATGAAAATAAGACTTACACCGTGAATAAATACATTCAAAAGTATATTTCCGATAAGCAGGCTTTCAATGCCCCTGCCGCTATACAGAAATATGATGACAACAGCCACAGATAGGACTCGGCCGGCTGATTGGATGTAGTTTGCTAAATCCATCCGGCCCAGACCAGACAGTGTAGCATTAAACGTATCAGCTATAAAGACATAGATGCTCAAAACACCGATATAAGGCAATAACCATGAAACTATCTTTGCATTCTGATCCCTTAAGTTAAATGCGGCGATGATCTGGTTTTTCAAAGCCAGTATCACTATCAGAGCGATTGTGCCACTGAGACAAAGTAATGCCAAGGCCGTTGTAACATATCGTTGGATACCTTCAATATCGCTCCGACCATATTCTTCGGCGACCAGCTTGGTAACCGCCTGACCTATGCCAAGATTGCTTAATTGGGCAAATGTCAATACAGTACCCAAGACAAGCCAAACACCATATTTCTCATAACCGAGAAAGTGCAGGCAGATCGGAAACGATACTACCATAGCAAGGGTGCTAACGATAGTCATAACAAATCCCGAGGCCATATTGAGACGTAGTTGTGAGCAAAGCAGTTTCTTTATCATAAATTAGCCATTAGTTGTTACTGATTAGAGTTTAACGGTTCGAACTGTCGGATTGCTGCTAATAAGTCACTGAGTCGTTGAGATTAACAACCAGCGTTCAGCACTGCAGAAAAGGATTGTCTGCCCCATTGCTAAAACGTCCTGACAAGATGCGATGCTATCGAACGTTTGCTGTACCGCCACGTCTGCGTATGACCGGCTGATCCGACTACGGCTCGGCCTTCGCCGTGACGAGTGTGTTGCGGTTGGTTGACCCCGTTAGAGATTATTCCCTAATCATAAGGGATAATCATTTCTCTGTGTTGTCTCTAACGGGGTTGACACTGAAAGATTAATTTTTCAAAGAGCAATAATAGCTGCATCGGAGATGCTCTGTAAACATCAGCCATTTCGTCCTTAAAATGGTTCAAAAATCATATTCTGCTGTCAAAATTTCCGGCATGGCTTGCGCCACAAACGGTTGCCTGCCCAAACTTACCTTCTATCTCCTTAACCTCTATACAAAATCACTCATTTTGCAGAAGTCTTTTCATAAGAGAACGGCAGCATCTTTTCCCACAAGCGTTTCGAACATTCTTCTATACAAACCACCCACTCGGCGACTGCTGAATACAGAAGCGAGTGAGCAATCGCAGCTCAACGCTGCGTGCATACTATGCTCATTTTTATTCGAGAATATTTGCTTCAATGCCCCGATGATTTCCTCTTCATTGTGACTAACGGCATATCCACCGCCATACTTAAGAAGCAAATCTCTCATTTCGCTTTTTGGGGGTGTTACCGCTATAATTGGCCGCCCCGTAGCTGCATAATCTGCGAATTTACTTGGAAGAAAAGGACTCTCCGGCATATCAGCTTCGATTACCAGCAAAGCAGTGCAAGAAGAAGCAATCCCAACGGCCTCATCAGGAGCAACTGGCTTGACTATTTTGACGAGACCCTGCATATCCATCTTCCGGACCAAATCTCGAAATTCGGGACAAACCGTACCACCACAAACCAAACCATTGAACTGGTCGGCAAGCATCCTCTTTACTTCCTTAATTGCTGAAAGCAAAGGCCTTGATACTCCTCTCTCACGGTCCAAAGTGCCAATATGTCCTATCCATCCTGAGTATTTCTGTGTTGACGACGAGGCATTAGCTGAACTAATGTGGGGAATAGCAAAACTTTTGTGCAGAATTCGAACCCTCGAATTTCTTTCCGTCAATCGTAATCCATAAATATTCGGCATGTGCAGAGCATTACACTGTCCAAGCACTTCGCGAAGGGCTCTTATATGAAGAAGTGATAGCAGAGGTTTAGGAACATTATAAGGTGGCGGCAGTACTTTGGCCGGCCAAGGATCACTGAAAGAGGCTACCCAGGGAAGTTTTGTCTCTCTGCTAAGATTCAAACCAATTATATGCGAATCGAAAGGCGTTGATGATGACAAAATGATATCTGGTTTGAAAACTCTTACGATTCTTTTTGAGGCCGAAGTGGCATTTTTGACCCACTCAGAGTAGATATTTACGGCGGAGACATCTGATAAAAACCTGTCCCATGCTCTTGCTAATATGTTCCTTCCGGAGTTTGGTTCGGCGTACGGCACATAATTTATCAAATAATCCTTGTTCATGTTTAATAGGCCGCTATCCCGCAAACCGGCGTCGATACCAGCTACTACTGCTATTTCGATGCCGTTATCAATAATTGCCTCGGCTACTTTGCCACTTTGCAAACCCTGGGCCCCTGTATTCGGCGGAAATAGTTTAGATACAATCAGAACACGCATATTAGAGCATCCAATCAGCAAACCTGCCTCAAACGTGTTAGGACCATTCCCTCAGCCGTCAGCTTAAATGGCAAACGATCCATTGGAGGCCGCCCGATTAATCGACGGATAGCCTCTTTCATCAGGAAACAACATAAGTTAGACTGATGTATCGGGAAAGGACCGGTATCGGAGCTCAATACATTCAGAGGGTGAACCGTCCTAACAGGACGGTAGTGCTCGAAGCTCTCCTGAAAACACCGCGTCAAACAGCTATAACCTTCACTATCAATAGCCTGGTCACCCCGCATGTCAAGATCAATCGTCAAAACAAATAAACCTCCCGGCTTCAGAATGCGGGCAACTTCGGCAATTAAGTGCTCAAATGATGGCACATGCTCCAACACGCTGACACAGTACACCGCATCTACTTCTTCATCCACGAAGGGAAGATCAGAGTCATCATACAACCTGCAAAGCACTCGCCCAGGATTGTGGTCAATAACTCCTGCTGCTCTGGGCAGATCGATACTTACCACAGGGTCAATATCCACGCATGTCACGCAGTATCCCAGCCGTGCAACTGAAAATGGGAAAAATGTAACACCGCTGCCAAGGTCAACCACGTGCAAAGCCGTTTCAGAATTTTTACCGACGCACCAGTTCTTGAGATGGTAATAGGTATATGGGTATTCCCAAACGCGGCTCCATGTATGTAAAGGATCATGAGGCCATTTATATTCTGAACTCCGAAAATGATCTTCCTTCATTAAAAATTCGCTTTGCTCCTTTTCTAAAAGAGAATAAATAGCCTTCCATTCCTGAGACTGAAGGTCGGAAAGAGCTGCTATACCACTTCGTTCAAACACGCCTGCCTGACTATCGGGCATCCACATTCCCCCTTGAGACAATAAAATAGGCAAATCCAAAAGTCCATGTAGCGTGAACAACGTAACCAATTGCTCTTGCGGTAGCTAAACCGAGAGAGCCGAAATCCAGCAGCAGAAGTGTTGCTACGATGAACGTCAAAGCCCAGCCCAGATTCATCGCGAAGCCGATCCACATTTTTCCTGATGCCGCAATAATCTGTCCAACAGGGGTTTGGCCGGCGAGAAGCCCCGATGTTAATAGAACGATAACCAGAGTTGGCCAGCCGCTTCTAAAATCCTCGCCATAAAGACTCATTATATAAGGGCTGATAATGCTCCCTAACAAAACAAGTGGTAATACTATTACTAAGTTCGCTTTCATAGCGAAAACCATTGTTTTCATCGATTGTTTTATATCTTTTTGACCAAGCCGTTCTGAAAGAACTGGTAGCACTACACTGCCCAATAAACCAGGAAGAAACAATATCAAATTAAACCACTGATTTGCGGCATTAAAAATGCCCATTTCATCGTATCCTTCAGGCTTGTTGACGAGTAGCGCGCTACACACCCAGCTAACGGGGCCAGCCAGTAAGCCGCTTAAAACTGCTGGAAGGCTGAATTTCCATAGAATCGAACATTCTTTGCTGCAATTCCTTAAGGTGAATGGAATCTTATATCGGCGTGCCTCTTTACGCAGAGCCAAATGATTAAGCAGCCAATTGACGCCAAGATTGATCGCTAAAGCCCAGACCGATCCGGCAAGGCCGCCGAAATATGCACCTCCGACGAGAATTGGAAATGAGATCAAACCAACAAAAAGGTTCACATAAGCGATAGTTTTGAAGGCTTCAAAGCCCGCTAAAGCACCGGTCTGTGCCCCATTGAGTGCGCTAATGAATAATACCAAAGAGCTAATTCGCAGGACACCGCTTAAATGCGAAGCGTTGATTGTACGTTCAGCCAGGATAGGGGCAAATATGAATAAACCTAAAGCCATTAAACCGCCGGTCCCTATTGCAAATAAACTTGAAAGACCTATGATACGTCCTGCTCGCTCAGGATTCCTCTCGCGAAATTCCGCAACATACTTTGTGGCGGTTAGACCAAGGCCAAATCCAGCTATGACTCCAAACATGTCAACAGTAGAGCGCATCATTCCCAATTCGCCAAAGACTGTTTTGCCCAGCATTCGTGCAACTATAACCGAGGCGGCAAGCATCAGGGCACGCGAGATTACTGCCCCGGCCATCGACCAGAATACGCCTTTTGTCAGGCGGTATCCGATAGTCGATGACTCGATACGTTCGAGAGACGGCCTCAAAAAATACGGGCAACAGGTTGATACTAATGATTTGACGCTCATATATCCCTTCTGGAAATATGCAAAAACTTCTCGCAGGCTGTCACTATACGACCTGCTGACCTGCCGTCTCCGTAGGGATTGACTGCTTTGGCCATAGCTTCATAAGCCTTTTCATCGGTCAAGAGCATGGATACATTATCAATAATTGTCCTTCTATCCGTTCCGACAAGCCTAACCGTTCCTGCTTCGACCGCCTCGGGACGTTCGGTGGTGTCGCGCATCACTAATACCGGCTTGCCAAGTCCGGGCGCTTCCTCTTGCACACCACCCGAATCGGTCAAGACAATCCGACAGTGATCCATTAAAGTAACAAAAGGCAAATATGCCAACGGCTCAATCAAATGGACATTTTGATGACCAGCAAGAATCCGATACACTGGTTCCCTAACGCTTGGATTCAAGTGCACCGGATACACAAAAGCTACGTCTGAAAAGCGTTTTGAAAGCTCTGATATAGCTAAACAGATATTCTCAAAGCCGTCACCGAAGTTTTCGCGCCGATGACCCGTGATAAGAACCACAGGTTTCCGATTACAGCCATTAAGCAGCTCCATCGGCAGGCCTGGGACAGCAGGTGAGCTCTTATTGACTTTCTCGAGCGCAATATACAACGCATCAATGACAGTGTTTCCAGTAACAAACACTCGATTCTCTGGAATACCTTCTTTCAGGAGGTTCTCCTTAGCCCACTGGGTCGGTGCAAAATGCAGGTCCGCTATATGGCTCGTCATCACACGGTTAATCTCTTCCGGAAAAGGTGAGAGCTTGTTCCACGTCCTCAAGCCGGCCTCAACGTGACCAATAGGAATCTTGTTATAGAACGCTGCCAACGCCGCGCAAAATGTTGTTGTGGTATCACCCTGGACAATCACGATGTCAGGCCTATGCTTTGCTATGTAAC
This sequence comes from uncultured Pirellulales bacterium, assembly GCA_964601355.1. GTDB lineage: Bacteria > Planctomycetota > Phycisphaerae > Sedimentisphaerales > Anaerobacaceae > CAZRNB01. Next base: position 6,578 of record CAZRNB010000055.1, on the reverse strand, counting down.
CATCAATTGCAGTCACAACCCGGGAGGTAAGCCCGGCTAATGTCTGGTCTGGCTCCATAAGATCCAGATCAACGTCAGGGACGACTTCGAAAACATCAAGAACCTGGTCGAGCATCTGACGGTGCTGCCCCGTTACGCAAATATGTGGCTCAAATTCCGGATTATTTTTAAGTGACAGAACCAAAGGACACAGCTTAATAGCTTCCGGTCGAGTGCCAAATATCAACGATATCTTCTTCATAGCCGAATAGGTGGTCAGAGATTTCTTGGGATTCTACAGGATTTGGATGTCACCGTGCACGTTCAGGAGTTTCCTAAAAACCGAAGCTCTGAGGATGCAATTTTATGAGAGCTTTATGCACAGTCTGGTTGCGCTCAATTCCTACGGTTGATTTCTACTCTGCCGCCGCCGTTTTTTAGCGACATAGTAGCTGCCTCAAGCACCTGGACGACTTTCAGACCTTCCATGCCGCTTGATTCAGGCTTCGTTCCTGTTATGATGCAATTGAGAAAATGCTCACATTCCGCTTTCAGAGGTTCGACCATCTTAAGGAATGGAGCGTACATACCCCCATAATGGTAGGAATACTGAAATTCAGCAAATGTATCATAGTGAGGCGGAATTTCCACCCGCTTGTCGTATATCTTTATCTTATCTGTCGGTTCTACATCGTCGTAAACAAGCATCTTCTTTTTGCCAACGAACATCATCTCGCGAACCTTATTGGGATCGAGCCAGCTGCTCTGGATTGTAGCAAAAGCGCCGTTGGAGAAATTAAGCGTCATATTAGTAACATCCTCAATCCCCTCTGTAAGGTGGCTCTTGCCCTGACAATTAACAGACAAAGGAGTCTCCTCCAACACATAGAGAATGATAGAGATGTCATGAGGCGCAAGGTCCCAGGCTACATTGATATCCTTTTGGAAAAGGCCAAGGTTTAAACGTCGGGAACTTATGTACTGAATTTCTCCAAGCTCCTTCGAGGCAATCATTTCTTTGATTACCCTGACAGGAGTGGAGTAGATAAAAGTGTGGCCTACCATGAGGATTAACTTGCGGCTTTCGGCTAATTCTAATAGCTCCTCGCATTGCTGCACTGAGTTAGTCATCGGTTTTTCAATTAAAGTATGTTTGCCTGCTTGCAGACATTTCCTGGCCATCTCAAAGTGGAGGCATACCGGCGTCGCTATCACAACCGCATCTACTTCAGTATCATTGATTATTTCATCGAAATTAGAAGTGGTTGTAACGCCGGGATTAAGTTTCTTAATATGTACCAGCCGATCCGTGTTAATATCACAAATGTACTTTACTTTACAATCAGAAAGAGAGCCAAAATTACGAATAATATTTGGCCCCCAGTATCCACAACCCACTACTGCAATGTTAAGCATTTCTCCACCCCGCTAAATTCCGTTGCTTTTGTTTCATTTATATCGTCAATGATTTGAAAAATAATAGCAAATGGCGTCTTTAATAATATCTTTACGTCAAGCCAAAATGACACCTCTCTGGAATACCGAATGTCCAGACGCACCATCTCGTTAAAGCTTAGCCGATTTTTGCCGCTGACCTGCCAAAGACCGGTCATGCCGGGTATAACATCAAAGCGTCTATAATGCCAAGGCAGATATTCCTCCACCTCGTATGACAGAGCAGGACGTGGACCAACCAAACTCATATTTCCACAAAGCACATTGATCAACTGCGGTAATTCATCAATGCACATCTTGCGAATTACCCAGCCAAATCGAATCCACTCGCTGCAATTATTCAGCTTAATCATTGGCTTTTCAGCACTTGTAGTATTCTTTGCATCATTTATCAGTTTAATAAGATATCGCTTATGTTTCGTGACGTCGGTGTTCACCTCCATAGTTCGAAATTTCCACATGATGAATGTTTTCCCATTGTACCCTACTCTTTTTTGTTTAAAGAAAACAGGGCCTTTAGATACAACCTTAATCAACATGGATACAAAGAGAAATAAAGGGGATAAAATAATGAGAGCAACCATAGAAAACATTATGTCAAAAGCCCGTTTCCATACTCGGCTCATTTGGCAGAAGAACGGCTCAATCTCCGCTGACTGTGCAGCTTCGTTACATACAATTTCCGTCGAAAGCTGCTTAGATACAGGCGGATTGTTACGTTTGTACCTAACGTCAGTTGATATTAAATATTTTCGAGACGATTCTGATTCCCATAGGGAACAAATATCTATGAAACTAAGTTGCTTGTAATGCCCATTGCCGTTGGGTAATGATTCAGAGGGATAAGTATAGACAGTGTATACCGGTGCCGCAATTTTTGAAGTTATCGCCTTACAGATTCTACCGGCCACACTGTGAGCACCAACAACAGATGTATCTGGCAGGATAATACCTATATGCCTGTTGTCATACCATCCAGCTTCATCAGTCCAGCGAATCCGATTTACGAGCGAATCAGTTAAATATCGCCCTTGAAAGACACTTTCTCTCCCACTCCTGGCCAACTCAAAAAGAATAAGTGAAAATTGATGTGCATTACGTTCGACTCGAGCCTTCTCCCGCTCAAGTATGGCATGAAATTGCTCCACAGAGCTAACATTACCTGATGGTCTTGCCTCTTTTACATAGAGATTTTGTCCCTGCAGAGCCCAAAAACCTAGTCCATCCATCACCCTTAATCTCCTCCTCCGGCATCCCACCTGCCTTGTTCTTATCCTCCGTTGAAATCATTCAAGCCTTTGGAGGTTAATACACTTACTCTTTATAGAAAAGTATATTCATGCCTCAGAAGACTATGTGACTCGTTTCTATAGTAGTACATCGTATGTTGCCTGTCAAGTTTTTTTCCACTTTTTTTACGATTTTTTAACAATATATCAAAAAATACACCTATTTGGGTATATTCTATATATACTGTCTCTACTGTACCAATTATTGTTAGTCATTTATTAGCAATGATTTATAAAACTATAAAGGGTCTTTTCCTAAGATTTTATTTACAAACTCCAGATTGACTTTACTATCATAAACGCTATTAAAGACATTTAACAAACGTTCACCCACAAGGTTTTTACAAAGTCTGGTACAACCAACGTGGGATATAGAACCGTCTCTTATTGATAACAACACCAAAAATGTTGGCGTCTGCTTTAAGCAACAGTTCTTTCGTCTTCTGCGCGACCTCGAAACGAGAGCGCTCTGCTTCTACGACTAGACCGACTCCATCGCACAGCCTGGCCAGCGGTAACGCCCAGCTCGCCTCGCTCACAGCTGGTAAATCTATAACCACAAAACGGTAACTGCTCTTGATTGTATCCAGCAAACCGGCAAATCTTTCTAAATCGAAGATATCTGAGAGAACGCCGTTCACGGCGCCTGCTGAGAGAATATGAAGATTTTGTACGGGTGAAGAAACAACGACACTCTCAACATTCTGGCCGTCATTAAGAATGTCAGATAGACCGGGTGAAAGCCTCGACTCAAATATTTGATGCACAGAAGGATGTCGAATGTCCGCGTCGATAAGCAGGACCTGCCCATCACCGGGCCTGGCTAACGCCCTGGCAAGGTTTGCTGCGACAGTGGTAGCACCTTCATTATGGTGAGAACCTGTTATTGCAAATACTCGCGGTGCATTTTTAGAAACGGTGGGACATAACAGCACACGTTCCTTAAAATTCTCATAGTTTTCTTTTACGGCCGCAGGAATATCCCATTTAGCTGCAGGTGAAATCCTGCTTGTCCTAACATGTGGAATGCAAGCAAGGGCTGGCAGCTGCAGCTTCTCTTCCACCTCATCAGGGGTTTTGATAGAGTGATCCAAGTATTCGGAGAAAAATGCGACTGCGATTCCACCAAAAATGCCCAGCATAAGACCTAACATCATATTTAGCATCTTACGGGGTCGAACTGGCTTTACGGGTAACGTGGCCGATTGAACTACATTAATGTTGGATATTTTCCTTGTCTCCATAGCATCATCTATACGTGCCTGTTCGAGGCTCTCAGAATATTTGCGAAAATTTACCTCTTGTATATCTACTTCTCGTGTCAAGCTTGCGAATTTGACACTATTATCAATCAGAGATTTTAGCTCCGTTTTTGCACTTTCTAACTTACCCTTGAGCTCGTTTACCTTGGCCTGAAGCGATGAGACATTCGCCTGCTCGGTGAGCAACGCCGAATGCACTCCCTGATAGGTCACGTTAAGTCCTTTGCTAAGAGTGCCGCGCGTTTGGCTTTCTTTGTCGAGCAGCGCCTGTGCCGCAGCAATTTGCCGGCGGACGTCCTGCACCTGACGACTGTCCTGCTCAAACTTGGACACAAGGTCCTGCTCTAAAATCTGCAGTTCATAGAGCCTGGCGCGCATACCGTCAACGGCGGCGTTTGGAAGGCCCACAGTCGCCCCTGTCACCACCATATCCGGCGTATTAGCCAGGTTCTTCTGCAATTCCAGTGCTTTTGCCCTTGAAGCAGCGAACTCAGATTCCGTGGTATCTATAGCAGCCTGCAATGTACTTATGCGGCCCAAAATAGCCGCTCGCTGCCCCTCCAGCGAGGAGATACCGGTCTGGTTCATCAAATCCCGAAGCTGGTTTTCAGTCTCATTAAGCTTGCTTTGCAAATTTTTTGACTCCTGAGTAAAGAATTGATACGACCCAGGTGTCCGATGCACTTCGATGTGCTTCTCAAGGTAGCAATCTATGAGCTTGTTGAGCACATTCTGAGCCAATTTTGGGTCTTTTGCTTCATAAGATAGGCCGATTATCCAGCTTTCTTTTTGGTAACTGACCTGCAAGTTATCCATAATGCCGAACACAATAGCATCACGTTCGCTTAGCTGCGGCGCCAGTGCCAATCGCTCCGATAGACCCTGTTTCTGTGGTACTCCACTCTTTATCGTTTCCAGACCAAGAGAATCAACCACTTTTTCGGCAATCTCCTGGCTCTTTAAGATTTCCAGCTCGGTGCCTATTTGGCTTTCCCGTGTCTGAGAAACTGGAATGATGATACCGGTCGTCGCCGTGGGATCAAGGGTCACGGTTTCACGGCCAACTCGCACCAGTAGCCTGGCTTCCGAACGGTAAATCTCCTGGCCAAGAAAAGTGCCTATAGCCGCCACAACAACAACGGCAATGAAAAAAAGGATTATTTTCCATTTATGTCGGAAGAAGACGTAATACAAGTCCCGCAGCGACCTCTCGTGCGGTCTTTCCTCAATATCAACTATTTTATCTGTCATCTGCTTTTCCCCTTTCTTACACTACTATACTTAACTTTAGATCAGTATCTACCATAATAACCAACTGTTGTCTTTCCCGTTGTTCTTGAAAAGTACATAGGTATACCTGGTATGAGCTTATTTATGTGCTGGTCAACCCATTGACCAACCTCGGTAATCTTGGTTCTGGGGACATAAACGATGTCCTGCGGCTGTAGATAAAATGGCTGTGTTGTCTGACCCTTCAAGGCAGGCTGGAGGTCAACCGAGTATGCGTATCGCTGCCCATTGTTGTGGCGAATAACAATCACATTTTTGGCCTCAGCTTCCGGCAAGAGGAATCCGCCGGCTTGCATAATCGCTTCCAGCACGTCAGTTTCCGCTGGTATTTCAATAACTCCAGGAGTAGTTACCTGGCCTCCGACATAGACGCGGCGATTTAGCAATGACCGAACTATGACCGCTATCTCCGGCTTTTTCAAATGAGGTACATACAGCTTTAGCAGCTCCTCTCGAAGCTCGGATGGGGTTTTTCCTTGAACATTGATCTCTCCAATCAACTGAAGCGATATCCTGCCGTCAGGACGCACTATCTGAGTTACATCAAGCTCGGGCGTGTAATAGAATTTCAGCTCAACCTCATCGCCCGGTCTCAAAGCTACGTGCGAAGATGAAGAAGGTAAAGAAGGTGATGAAGATGAATAGGTCACCGCTTCCGTTTCAGACGCACTCAGCAAGCCGGCTCTTCTCACGCCAAGCTGCTCCTGGACTATACCAGTCAATCTTTGATGCTCAGCTTCCATCTCAGAGACTGTTGCCGAATCCTGACAGCCCATAATCGAGCTGAAGAAAAGCATCCCCAAAATAATGACTAAAAATTTTCTCATTCTTAAATTTTTATAATCGCTCATCAGTCTACCTCCCAATTATTAATCATTTCCGGGCAAACTCCGTCCCCGTAAGTTACATTTCCACATTAAAAAATCTACCTCCTCCTGTGAGGTAAAAACATTGAGCCTGTAGTGTTCGCTTAATACTATCACATCTACCAAAATACAAAGGGTATGAGATTAGAGATTAATGCCTCTTTTCCATCCTCCGTTACCCAAGACAATTGCGGGTAGGAATGCCAAACCCATGTTTTTGCTACAGCATTACTACTTCACTACTTTAAAATGTATCCATCCCCCCACGTTTGTCGTCTCCTTGTTTAGGTGTAAAGCTTTATCTATAATCAAGCTTCTGGCGACCATCCTCATATTATGTGATTATTGTATACAATATCCTTTAAAAAGTCAAGGGAAAAAGACTCAAACTTAGGGGTTTTACCATAAGCTTCTCCGCAGCAAATCCTTGTGCAGCC
>CAZRNB010000054.1:0-19717 GCA_964601355.1 uncultured Pirellulales bacterium | reverse complement strand
CTTTAGCCGGCGGTGTTACAGCGAGCGATTGGCCGGAATGGCTTAGACCTATGAGAGACTACTAAAAAACTGACATCTTAAAACATCAGCATATTTTTTCACCTTATAAAACAACAAATATAAAATTTTTGTGAGTAATCCGCCCTTCCTGCGCATAATAATTAATAGAAGCTGGTACCAGTAAGGAATGCTTAACAAAGTGGCAGAAGAGCATAACCAAAAAGATCGGCAGGGTATAACCGAGGGCGATACCGAAGCATGGCTGGAGTTCCTAAACTGCCAGATACCAAAGCTTTACGGAATGTTTATGAAGCACTGGCCGAACCCGGCACTTGCGGAAGAGCTGGTGCAAAAGACGGTTTTTGACGCTGTGCGAGGCCGGAATAGCTTTAACCCCTCGAAAGGCACTAATGAAGAATGGATTTTCGGGATAGCGAGGAATAATATCCGCCTCGAAATAAGAAATCGGGCCAGCCACAGCAATATCAATGGTGATATTAGCTGCTATCTTCAGACGATAGACAATAAGCTATTACCTGATGAAGTGCTCGAGCAAAAAGAAACAGTTGCCGTTGTAAGAGCAGCTTTGAATAATCTGGAAGGCAGGGAACAGGCTGTATTGAAAGCCAAATACCTCGAAGGTCTGACGGCACAAAAAATTGCTCAGCAGATGGGTGTCACTGAAAAAGCCGTTCATAGCTTATTGTATCGAGCAAGGATTTCCCTTCGCGAAGAAATCAAAAAAATAGTGCCATCGCACGTACAGGAGCAAATACCATGAAGCCTAAAGAAAACAATTTAAGGCATAGCCTTCTTGAGCAAAATATCTCGCGATTAGTAAAACTAACCGCTGATCCAAATCAACCGGGCAAGGCGTTTACAGATTCGGTTACAGATAAGGCCATTAGCGAGCTTAAAGGGCAAAATCCAAAGAGAAAACCTGTGGTGAGCTTGTCGAATCCATACTGGATAAGATACCTGTCTTGTGCAGCAACTATCCTTGTAATCTGCGGCATTGGACTTGCTATTTTTATATCCAAACAGAATAGAATTGACAAAGCAGCACGGCAGCCCAGTGGCGAGCTTGTCCCGCCATTAGGCGTCCCTGACGGGACTAAGGGACTTGTCGAAACCACAGGAAAAGAATCATCAATCCTGTCCCGAGCCGAGTCGAGAGATTTGAAGCCGGCTAAGATTGAGTATAACGCCGATAAATCAGGGATCAGCGGCCAGGAATCAGGGATTAGTAAAAATGTTGAGATCCGATCCTCGAAAACCGACAACCTTATTTTTGATTCACAAATTGATACGACTCTTATAGCTAAGGATAATCAACCATCTTCGATGTCTGAAATTAGAAGCGACACTATGTATGGTTGGAAAGGAAAAGTGGAGGATACAAAAAAAGAGCTTAATCGCTCAATAACATCAAGGGCATCCGGTTTAAGAGATGCTCGTGAACCGGCTTTTGTTGGTACACCAATGGGCTTCCGAAGGGGCGAGATACATCCATATAGCTATCCGATGGCGCACGGCGGGACTACGCCGCCAAATGCAGAAGCCTATGACGGAGTGTTCTTTGAGAACTACGGCGTCAATCCGTTTATCGACACCGAGGACGACCATTTGTCCACCTTCGCAACGGACGTCGATACCGGCAGCTACACAATCGTCCGCAAGTACCTGCTGGATGGTCACCTGCCGCCGGAAAAGGCGGTCAGGGTCGAAGAGTTCATCAATTATTTCAAATACGGCTACCCAGCTCCGCAGGAAGATGTGTTTGCGGTTTACGCTGAGGCTGCCCCTTGGGAATTTGGCACCGGACGAAAGAACAGTTTCTTACTTCGCTTCGGCTTAAAGACAAAACAAGTCAGTGAAGAGAGCCGAAAGCCCGCCATCCTGACATTCGTGATAGATGTGTCGGGGTCGATGAGTCGAGAGAACCGCCTTGGGCTTGTAAAAAGAGCCTTGCGACTGCTGGTAGAAAAGCTGAAAGAACATGACCAGATTGGAATCGCCGTCTATGGCAGCCGGGGCACAAAACTTATGGACTATAAGGAACTTGATGAAAAGGACAAGATTTTAACCGAGATAGAAATGCTTCAGGCAAGCGGCTCAACTTATGCTGAGGAAGGCATCCGCATCGGCTACGAAATGGCTGAGAAAGCATACAGGCAGGGCTTTATCAATCGTGTTATACTTTGCTCGGACGGCGTAGCCAACGTCGGAGAAACCTCCGCCGATGAGATCCTAAAACTTATCAAGGAAAAGGCGGACAAAGGAATCACACTCTCATCTATCGGATTCGGTATGGGTAATTTCAATGACGTGCTGCTGGAAAAACTGGGCGACAAAGGCAACGGCCATTACGCGTATGTTGACACTATTACCGAAGCAAAACGGATTTTTGAAGAAAATCTGACCGGCACATTACAGGTGGTCGCCAGAGACGTCAAGGTGCAGGTGGACTTCAATCCGGAAGTTGTGCGGAGCTACCGATTAATAGGTTACGAAAACCGTGACGTGCCCGATGAAAAATTCCGTGACGACAAATACGATGGCGGCGAAACCGGCGCGGGACACTCCGTAACGGCTCTTTATGAGCTAAAGCTGTGGCCGAATAAAAAAGGTAATATCGCTACTACTTATGTCCGCTATAAAGACGCCGAAGCCACAACCGTAACCGAATTTAAAAGCTCCATTGCCACAGACAATCTCAATAAGAATTTTGAACAATCAAGCAAAGAATTCAGGCTTGCTGCGACCGTCGCCGAATTTGCCGAGATTTTGCGTAAAAGCTATTGGGCCAAAGGTGCAACCCTCGATAAAGTGCTCGAACGTGCTCAACAGCTCAACAGAGAATTTAAGGATAATCCCGATGTAATTGAGCTGGCCGATATGGTCTCGAAAGCAAAACGTCTTATGAAACCGGCAGATGAAACGAAGACAGAAAACAACGAAGAATAAATAACCCCGAAGGTGGATAAATATTTAGCCCCGTGTTTCACACGGGATTCTTCCGCGTTCCTTGAAAAACAGAAATTGGTATTATAAAAAAGGAAGAAATATGAAAAAGATGATTGCAATAGTTATAACGATTTGCATCCTGCTCATTATGGTATTTTCCACAGGCGCAGCACCAGTTGCTTCACAAGATGTATCAGCAGATATAGCCGAGATGAAGAAGGAGGTGCTATCACTTCGTGAGCGCATCAAATCACTTGAAGATCGCCTCGAAAACGTCACGACAATTTTACCACAATTGAAATCGTGGAAACAGGACCTCATCATTAACGGTCTGGAAGATCCGCTGCAATACAGGCAAAACCCAAAAGGATGGCAGCAACGACAGTTCAATGGTCATTTATACTATTTAATTCCTCTTGAACAAGAAGCTAAACTTCCGAGGTTCCTGGAAAAGTAGCGACATGGATAACATAGTTGTTTTATTGAGCTAAAAAAAAGCCCCTGCGTCTAAGCCGGCGAGCGTATTCCTGTATCTATCTTCTTTATTATTTTTGAAATACTCGCCTTATGCTTCACAGGGGCAAGCTAAATTGTTAGTGGCTCTTTCCTTTTTGCTCTTTAGCCTTTTGCCTGCTTTATCCGCATTACCATCTGACTTGTGTGCCACCTCAAGAGATGGATGCCGCAAGGTTAAAGCTAACGTGACCAATTTGGCCATTTCACAGAGCCACGCTTTTATTTTCTAATATTGAATCGGCGTATCCCATTTCCAATCTTGAATATTTTTTCGTGTCACCACCATTGCTGCTTCAATACTTTTAACACTGGGAAATTTATAAAAACTTAAACAACTTTTCACCTATTTACCAATCCTCGCAGACTCCGCTTTGAAACAAATAACACCCCGGATAAGAACAAAACAGCTTGCCCTGCTTAAACCCGATAACAAGATAAAATCAGGGTAAAGATTTTTTTTGAGATTGAAAAAAATTCGTGTTTTCTTTGCTTTTCAATACCAAAAAACCTACACTATGCAGCATATTTTTACCTGTTAATCACAAACTGTGGTTACATGCTTATGATGTATAGACACGAAAAAATTTTCATAATAGGAGGTTTTATGAAAAGGCTTTTTATTACGATGATTGCTCTTTGTGCATTTTATCAGACTCAGGTCTTTTCCCAGGCTCGCGAAAGAACCGAAGTTCCTGCTAATGACACATGGAATTTAGAAGACCTTTATGCTTCCGATCAGGCCTGGGAGCAAGACAAGAAAAGCTGGGCCGCTCAATTCGACAACATCCTCAAATACAAAGGCAAATTGGCAAGCTCCGCATCGGACCTATTTGCTTGCTTAGAGTTTAATAGCGAGATATCAAAACAGTACAATCGATTGCAGAGCTACGCATCTATGAAATCGGACCAAGACACTCGCAATTCAAAGTATCTCGCAATAAAGCAGGAGCTGCAGCAGCTTGTCACTAATTACAATTCCAAAGCGGCATTTATCGAGCCGGAAATCGCTGCTATGGACGAACAAAAAATCGACAATTTTTTATCTGAGCAGCCCGGCCTAAAAATCTATAAGATGTACCTATATGACATTCAGCGCAGAAGGGCCCATAAGCTATCAGAAAAAGAAGAAAGAATTTTAGCCGAGGCAGGTCTGCTTGCGGAAGGTCCACATTCGATCTTTTCTGTCTTCAGCAATGCGGAGCTGCCGTTTCCTGAGATCGAATTGAGTGACGGCACAAAAGCCAAGCTAAACCAGGCCGGCTATGCCCGCTATCGAGCATTGCCGAATCGTAATGATCGGGAAGCTGTCTTTCAGTCATTCTGGAGCTGTTTTAGCAAATTCAGGCAAACCTTCGGCACACAGCTTTTCGCACACGTGAACAAGGATATATTCTACGTTCATACGCGAAATTATAAATCCTCATTAGAAAGCGCATTAGACAAAGATAATATTCCGGTTGAAGTATATTCGTCACTGATTGAAAATATTAATAATAACCTTGCCTCATTCCACCGTTATCTGAACCTGAAAAAACGTATGCTCGGCGTCGATACATTAAAGTATTCGGATATTTATGCTCCGGTTGTCAAGGACGTCGAGCTGAAATATACAATTGACCAGGCCAAAGAGCTTGTGCTCGATGCAGCAAAACCATTAGGTGAGAATTACAGCCGGGTTGTGAAAGAAGCCTTTGAAAATCGCTGGATAGACGTTTATCCGACACCCGGCAAGCGTATGGGCGCATATTCCAACGGCAGCGCTTATGATGTTCATCCTTACATCCTCTTGAATTTTAACGGCCAATATGATGATGTCAGCACATTAGCTCATGAGTTAGGCCATACAATGCACAGTTACTATGCCAATAAAAACCAGCCTTACGCGACAGCCGACTATTCGACCTTCGTCGCGGAAGTCGCTTCTACCCTCAACGAAGCTTTGCTGATTCACAAAATGTTGAAAGAAATCAAGGACAAAGACACTCGGCTGTCGCTATTGATGAATTATTTGGACGGAATCAAAAACACTGTCTTCAGACAAGCTCAATTTGCCGAATTTGAATTGCTTATCCACGAGAAGGCTGAGAAAGGAGAGCCGCTAACGGGAGACGTCCTTAGTCAGATGTACGGTGACATCCTCAGGAAATATTACGGTCACGATAAGGGAGTCTGTCACATAGATGATTTGTACGCGGTTGAATGGGCGTATATCCCGCACTTCTACTATAATTTCTATGTGTATCAGTACGCTACATCTTTTACCGCATCCACAGCTTTATCGGAGAAGGTGTTAAGCCAGGAACAAGGCGCTTCTGAACAATACATTGAATTTTTATCAGCCGGCGGCTCAGATTATCCAATCAATATCTTGAAAAAAACCGGGATAGATATGACCGGTCGTGAGCCGTTCGACAAGACAATAGCGGTGATGAACAGAACTATGGACGAAATTGAAGCAATCTTAGAAAAAGAATAGTAGGGTGGGGCTTAAGCCCAACGATAAGGTAACGGTGGAGCAAGCCCCACCCTACCTGCTGTTTCAGCGGCGACAAGCCTGTTAATAGCTTTATCTTTTTCGTAAGCCTCGATGCGGCTGCGGTGGACAGCCTGCACGAGTGTCGCTATAGTTTTATCATACGTATCGCGGTCAACCCAATACGGCGTTCCATCTTTACCGCCGTGAGCAAAAGAATATCGGGCAGGATCCTCATACGAAGGCTTGGCTCCATAAATCACTTCTGCTACCAATGCCAACGCTCGAACCGTTTTAGGCCCTACCCCTTCAAAAGCTAACAGCCTCTCATAATTTTCAGGCTGAGTGTCACAGAGCTTCTGCAGGATTTTTTCAAGATACCGACTTCGCGACAAGTCCTCATGGATTACCGGATGGTACTTAAATTCGGTGTCTTCCAACTTTAAAAAAGTTAGCTGCTCTCCTTTTATCCTCATACATACCATTTTACTCAGATCAGATGAGTGCTTACGCAGAATTTCGATATCCTTCATCAATGAGCGATATTCAGACGAAACAAATTCCACGCTTAACTTTCTGGTACTCTCACTGTCACGGGCGGTTAGATTCAACGACGGCTGCCGTTTGGCTGCCGTGACGATTCCAGTGTGCGGCTCACAGACAAGGTCTTTGATATTTTCGGAAAACCAATGGTACCGGCGGGCTGAGGCGTTGACCTGATTCATTCCCTGCTGAACGACCGCCCAACAGCCATTTCTGGAAAAGAAAAAGCTGTGATGGTAAATCTGGAAACCATCCTGAATAAGACAATTATCCACCTTTGCGCTCATCCGCGAGTTATAAACGAGATTATCGGCGCATTGGTCGGGCAAGCCGATCTTATCTGCCCAGGCTGTAATTTCATCGGGCGTTTTACGAGAAGTCTTACCTTTTCCGCCGCAGATAAAGACGCCCAATTCCCTTTCCCTGCCCCGTATCGCTTCTTTTAAGGCAGCGGTCAATATGGTAGTAAGGCCGGAGGCATTCCAGTCAAATGCCAGAACAGTGCCCAACGACTGGAACCAGACAGGATCCGCAATTCTGCGGATGAACTCATCCGGGCCAAACTCGGCAACAAGCACCCGGCTCATTTCTCTGCCGAGCCTGACCATCCTTTCAAACAACCACCTCGGACACCTGCCTGTATCCAGAGTAAACGTTGCGATTCCCCTTTGCATAGCTCTTATTTACTCTTTGACGGCAAGTAAATCAACACAGATAAAACTTACGTGTTCACCAGAATATTGTCCATCACCAACTCAGTTCAGCTTTGCCATTTATGGTTAAGTATAAAAAATGGGGAGTCTTAAGATTATTATAAACCCTCTCCATTAAGGGACATTACCTTAAGACCCCCCTTAATACCGAACCATAATTAAGATATTCTCCGATTTAATCGTTCTGTATTCGTTTGTTCATCGCCTACCAGATTATTGTCCGATCGATGGTGAGAGTTCTGTTAAACATGCTGCTTGCGTTACCACCAATACCATCGAGCAGTCCGACACCAACATACTGTACATTAGCGTTGACTCCGTATGGAGTAATAATAAGCTGATTCTGACCGCCTACAAAGTTTTGAAATGCTATTGCAGAGCCTAAATTACCCATTCTGTACACATTCTGCGACAATCCTGGCCCAAGTGATTGTTCCTGCACACCTAAGCTTAAATAATTAGGTAACATTTGCGACTGAGCGCCGACAATAGATGCACCCTGATCAAAACCGTAAAGGCCACACGCACCCGTGGCTGTTCCACCCTGGAACAGTGAGGCAACTCCCATCTGTACGGTTTTAAGAGTGCCGGAACCATCGACAACTTGCTGGAAATTAGCTACCGGGACCATTGTTATACTCGAAATTCCACTTGCCCCTGCTCCTGTTAGATTGCCGATATTGCTTGCGCCAATAACAAATCCCTGGTATTGACCGATCTCTTCGGCAAAGGCCCCAGACGACAGCAGAAAGACAATCGCTATTGTGATTGCAAATCTCTTATGCATTCTTACACTCCTATTCTTCTTCACATTCTGCACTTATTTTTTTAACATGCCATACAAAAGTTTTAAGTTTATAGTTTTAAGCTTAAAATTACTTTTGCAAGCTGACAAAAACATTTTGGTTACAAAAGGGAGCCCTTAAGATTCTAATCTCCGGCGAACCCGGAGAGCCTCTTTAGGGCTCCCCGCAACATCAATCATCGAAAGCGATCCGGTTAAAAAACCGTCTGACACTGCGTTGTATTAACAATTGCGCTGCTTAATGTCGAAGGACTCGAAGTAGCAGCACCTGTAACAGTTGATATCTGTGAAAGGCCTATGCCGGATGCCTCAGTTGCAGCACCGGCTGCATTACTACCAACTTGAGTCTGTGCCAAAGCAGCAGTGTTGGTGGAAATCCCAGTTCCTGCGCCATCAGACTCTAATATGGCCTGTTGTGCTACCACGCCAAGACCCTGTGCCTGATCCTTCATTCCAACTGCGCTACCAACATACTGGTCCTGAGAACCGTAAGCATCAAGAAATGCACTGACGGTCATAACACTGCAAGATCCAGTAGCCACAGCGGACTGTACAAGGAGACCCGTTTGTGTCTGAGTGCCTGTATCTGTGCAACATAATGTACAAGGACCCATAGGGCAGTAAGCGGGAGATGATGCACTATGTGTATTGGTAATCGTCACAACCTGACCAACAGAAGAAGTAGAAGCTCCATGATACAGGTTCGCGATGCTGCTTAAACCGGCGTTGAATGGGTTTAAAGGATCAGCAACGAAAAATCCCTGTTCCTGGTGAATGCTGCCGACGGGCGGAACAGCGGTAAAGATATGCGCAAATGCGCTGGTGGAAACAAACAGAACAACCGCTACTAAAAGTAATACTTTCTTAAGCATTGTAAGAACTCCTTTTCTTTATTGTCTTTTCTACATTCCTTTTCCTGACTGCTTAATACGCATAAGCAATCTACACTAAAAACCCCTTTTTACGCGATACAAACCTTCTATTTTTACCGTATATCCACCTCCTTTCTTCTCCCCCGTAAAATCCTTACGTTAAGCTCCTCCTAAATGTCACCAGTTTACACAAAGATCTAATGTACCATCAGGTTCTGCACACTCCGACCCGCTTCAAATCCTGCAAGGTCATACAGCTCCCGGCTTACCTGCACTCCCGGCTGCTTTTGGACTGCCGCCGCTGCGGCAGGCGGAGCTTGCTGCTCAGCCGTCGTTTCTTCCTGTGCCTGTGCCACAGGCTTCACGTGAATTCTGTCGTAAAGCGCCCGGGGGATTCCCCTTTTAGTCAGAGCCTGCGGCCAAAACCGAAAACCTTCGACGCTGACCATAGCTTTTCCCTTACCTTCCGTGATTCCACCCGACATAGCTCCAAGGAAAGAAAGAGAATAACTTGTCTGGCTGTAGGCACCAGCCGCTCCGGGAAAAGACTGACTCGAGCCGACGGTGACACCTTTCATGCCGCCGGCAATGAGCAGTATATCAACATCCCACGGCAGAGCCTCCGCTACGGAAGCGCCATAAACCTGGTCCCAGTTGCGATCCACGTCACCTTCCAGGCTGACTCTTCCGACGTAAGCATAACCGGCACTTTGAAGAAGCTCTCTGCTTACGTTGGAGTCAATAAAGACCAACAGAGGCTTTTTATGGGGTCTGCGCTCACGAATCAGGGCGTTTGATATTTCAAATCCTCTGCCACGATGGAAATAATCGGGCCCGCCAAAAACAACGCGTACACCATTAAAAACGCCTCCAAGAAGATTCAGCGGACTGCTATAAGGTAATGCCCTCAGAATTTTTTTAAGCTCTTTCATGTCTCCAGGATCGCCGGGATTAAACGTCCGTTCATACACTGAATCATAAACGCTTGGTCCATTGGGAAAGTAAGCCTTTACAATTCCCCACCCTCCATGTGTCCAATAGGGCAAATAAGGCGGAATTACTGAAATCGGCGGCACTTTGCTTTCATATTCTGAAATCGATGTAGTACTAATGTTGGAAACAGCAACCGGATTTGATCCACCGCTGTATGAATAAGCATCGGAATCACCGCCATAAGCATCACCGCCCTCTGAATAAGAAGCTCCACCTAAAGCGCTGGAATAACCCGGCCCATACGTAGTTTGATACTGATTCTGACTAGTATTAAGCACATCGCTAGTGTTATTGTTTATTGAGGCCCCATCCCCAGGCAAGTATGTTCCACTTCCATATACCAACGGGGCACCTACAGACATTAACAACATAATCACTAAAGCTTCGATAAATGTTTTCCTTAACTCACTCATGGCCATCCTCCATAATGTAAATTTCGTTTTTCATTAAACTCAAACTCACATAATCAATTAAAACCACAGAACAATTTCTTTCATCATTTCCTCCTGTTCTTTATTTTCCTTCATTTCAATTCTTCACTTGACTTTCTCAGCCGGCTTTCCGGCTGCGGACAACGCAAGGTTGATAAGGCACCAATAACCATCACAGGCCTATGTCACCGGCATTTCTCATCTCTCCAAGAGCTTGAAGAACTTCTGCTGCAAGCAACCGGTAATTATCTAAACACCGACACTCCAATTGATGACACAGAGTCCCATTGGTATCTATCATTTCAACAATTGCCCGCTTTGCTGCAGTAATAGCCGCCTCTGCATCCGGATTCGGATTGCCTCGATAGGCACCAATAAGTCCAAGTGTGGCGAATATCGTATCTTCACAACCGTTTGATAAGCGGTTTGTATTGTCACCACCATGGTCAAACCGCCGGAAAAAGCTGCCAGCATATAGTCCGGCCGGTACATGGTGGCTCAAAAGAATAGCTGGTAAGTCCTTCAGCTTCTTATGATTCCAGCACGCAGCTCCTGTTCCGGAAGGATCAAGAAGCGTATCATCTAATTTTCCTGTAATTGCCAAAGCCCACGTAGCCATACCCAGCACCATTACCGGAAAATCAGAGCTGCCATCGTCAATTTGAGCCAGGTAATTGGCTAATCTCCTCCTCCAGATTTCTTTATCATCGGATTTCACATAGTAAGCCGAAATGGTATAGTATGCGAGGTTGAACACTGCTGTAGATGGCCCAGCATCTGCAAACTGAGAGATATAACCCTCTGTTCCACCAACGCTATTCTGTATATTACGATAAAAATCACATAATTCAGTCCACCAAAGGTTATTACACGGAGTATCGCTAATCTGGCTCAAGCGGACTAAGGCAAAAACCTCATCGCCCTTAAAATTACCCGATGCGGTCGAAATGATATTCTTCCCGGCCAACTCAGCAGAAATCCTGTAAGTATTAGTACCTATCAGCTCGTAAGCGCTGGCCATCCCGGCAATGATTGAGCCGGCAATATCAATTTCATTTGGCTCAATAGCCTTATCAGCCAATATGCGGGCTATTGTCTCAATTGATTGTTGAATATTGCTGTTGATTTCCTCCGCCGAAGGGCAATACACTGCACTTTTCACCTCAACAGAATGAATTTCCCCGGTGACGGCCCCCTGAATCAAAGCTATAGCTTTATCAAACGCATCATTTATCAGGGCAAAAACATCTGTTATGGTGTCCTGAGCCGCAGCAGGATTATTATTTATTGATTCCATAACCTGCGTCATAGCCTTATCGACTGCATTGTCGATTATTGCAATAGCTTGATTCTCTGAATTGGTGATTTGCACTGTTCTGGCGGAGCTATCACTGATTAATATCATCAGCATCAAGATTGATATAAACAGCAGATATTTTTTAGTTGCCATTTGGTCTACTCCCCCTCAATCGTTTTGCGTCGATAAAAACCGCCGCAACAATTTTCACTCCCTTTTCAATTCCTTCATCTGAATCTGTCGAAAAACGAGTAACTGCTAACAAACATACACATAGCTTTGCCGATAGTTACGGGCAAGTAACCTAACTATGTCACAAATCATTCGGCTTGGAATTATGGGATTTTCACCCAGATGTAAAAAATTGTGGAGACTACGTAATTTCGCTCAACGTATTCTTTAACAGGGGCAGAATCGCCGATATTGCTCAATAAAAACCTTTGAAGAGGAGAAAATTGCACAAAAAAACCGGCGGAAAGAAAACCTCCGGCTCGAATGATTTCACAATTTCATTGTGAATTATTCTCTGTGCATGTATGTAACTGTTTGAAAAACATGCGATTGTGAGACAAACAAAAGGATGAGATAACAAGTTTTTTCGTCTGCACAAATGTCTGAAAATAACACAATCTATAAATCCTCATATCTCAGACGCTCAACAGATCGTGTTTCTGTAGGATGCCTCCCGGCAGACGAAAATTCACATTTGGGACTGGCAATTTATCTGCGATTTGCATTACAGGTCTATGAACTCTCCGGCAGTTCAACCAGTCCCATCATAACGGCCCGTTTAAAAAGATCAATCAGATTATCAGCATCGAACTTATGCATGATATGGCTGCGGTGCACTTCAACCGTCCTTACTGAGCGGTGGAGCAAGCTGGCTATTTCCTTGTTACTCTTACCATTTAGAATAAGATGAAGGATTTTCATCTCGGTCTTTGTAAGCGGTCTGGTCATATACGGCTCAGCTTGCGTCGATTGACCTTCGTTCAGCAAATCGCTCTTTTGCGTAAGACCGCCACGTGAAGATTGCTCAAATTCTGCTACGCGCTTGCGCAACGCATGCAGCTCCTGGAGCAATTCAACTTGGCTTTTCCACTCCTCCGATACCACAAGATATGCTCCTTAATCAACACCCTTCTTCCCTCGTTCCTCTGCGGCTGGAGCAATATTCACCCTCTTACGTTTATGCACATTTAGCCGCCATAACAACCATTCAAGAGTTAATAGATTTGTCCGAATAAGTCAAGAAAAAAAATGATTTGTTTTCGATTCTATGTCGTAAAAGGCTATATTTTCGGACTTTATAGCCAGCGAAATTGTCTTTCCCTGCATTTTGCTTCGCAAGAAGCAGCGGAGACTTACTTCATTAAAGCACTTATGAAAGATTTCAATTGTTTTGAGTCTATTTTTTTAGTATTCGTTCGCTTTTGAAGCTCTTTAATAAATTGTATCACTATATGCGTTAATATTGCGCCCGGCCTGGGATAAGCTGCTACGATATAATGGGGTCCTGGGGCTGATTCTCCCTCTTCTTGTTCCAATTCAGCCCTGAGGTTATCGGGGGATATTAATGAATTTGCATGCTGGAAGATAACCTTATCCATTGCTTTATATACTTCTTTACTTTCTTTAACCAGGCCATAATAATCAAGAAGCTGGGCAAAAACATAATTGGATGTTGTATAGACGTCTTGTCCCTGTTCCGATTCTACCTTTCCCCCATCCTCTGTCCTGCACATGGCCCAGCCCATAAGTGTCCGGTTATTGTCATAAATTGTCTTGAGGATTTTTTTGGCCTTATCACCAGAGATAAAAGGCTCTTCTCCCATTGCTATCAATGACCACAAGGCATCCAGTTGATTGGTCCAGACATCTGTGTTTGTTTTTCCTGTCACAGGGTCAAGGCAGGTGACATAATACTGCAGTCTGCGGCCGCTGCTGTTTTTTGCATCTCTCCATAATTTCTCAAAACTCACGGAGGCTTTTTCAAAACACTCCTGGTAATATTTTTGGGCATCAATATCTTTCATCAGCTCTGCCATTCTAATCATTGCCTGACAACCAGCCATAAAAGTAGTCGCATCATAAGCATCTACGCCGAACAGGGTGATATTATCAAAGGTATTCTTCACTTCATCGGGATTGCCCTCGGGGACGCCGTCTCCGTCTATATCAAGCTTTTTTAAATATTCAAATCCAAACTTAAGCGTCTTCCAATTCTTCTTTAAAAAATCTGTATCACCTAAGAATTTAACGTTGCGCAGCACTCTCGTAGCCAGCTTGGGGAAAAGATCGACCCAATAGTTATTATTGTACCAGGCGTAATCACTGACGTTCCGCAAGGCATGACCTTTCGGCAAAGCGCCTAAATCATGTGCCACGCTGCCCTTGATCTTAAAAGCATCTCTTATCTGGATTAGCGACCGGCCCTGGTATTCTTCCGGATATTCCTCAAAATGCTTTCTCGCTTCAACAAAAGAGGCGTGGTAATGATAATAACGCTCTTTGAGGTCTTCTGCTAAAATCGAGTCAACGAACCGCTGGCACAGCTCTCGTTCTATATTGGGAAAAAGTATAAGCATCACCATGGAATACCAATCAACGTCTGATGGATTAATATAAGCGTAATCAAAACATTCTAAGAACCTGGCGGAATCATTGCCATTCTTATCTTCAATCCAGACCGCAGCATTTGACAATGGAAAACTAAATTCGTTACAAATCAGGCGGGTCAATCTCAATGCGCCAGCCCTATCATTCTTATAGGATGGACTTTGCTGGATTAGATTAAATATCCTGCTTTGGATTGTTATTGTCCGGCTCAGCCATTTTGGATAATTATCGAGAGCCATTTTCGCCATATCCACGGCTCTGGTTTTTTTATTCGTGAAGCTTTTAACATATTTGCGTTCAAATTTCTTACCGTCGATAAACCGCTGTTGTGGGAAGTCTAAAACGATGGCAACCGGTATTTTTATGGCTGCTTTTGGCTTTAATGTGAAGGTAAGGCTAATGGCTGCTCCATAATCCTGGTTCAATATAGGTTTTCTCTTTTCGTAAAAGCTGCCATCGTCATTCAGCAACAAATCCTGTTTAAGATGATTCAGACAAAAGTAAGGTTGCGTATCTATTTCTACGCCTGCCGTGAGGCATCCCCTAGCGGATTTCATCACCGGCACAGCGATAACCATCCTGTCAGGGCTTGCCGCGGCGGAGCCAACGGCGAAGCCTGGGCTTTCCTTGCTTGCCATAACCACTCCCCTTAAGCCAGCAGTGCTAAAATCTTCATGCACGTGGCCTTTTACCGGCGTTGAGGTTATGTAAACAGTGTCCTGGTCCGTCGGCTTTAGCTCCTTTTCCTGGAGATTTACAAGTGATGGTCTCGGTATGACCAAAGTAATCTGCTGAGCCTTATTTGTAACATTGGCTACCTCATACTCCTCTACGCCGACAGGCATGAGGGCCTGGGCATCGCCGGAAAGGAAAGGAGAAATCATTCTTCTTGTCACTCTTGTGGTGAGCCTGCCGAATCCATTGACTTTACCCAGTTTATAGGCCATTTCCGCCAAAGGTGTAGCAAGAGAAATTGAGGTTTGCTTTTCAGCTACCGGAGGATGATAATAATTTTTCATGGCTGGGATATCATCAGGACCTTCTACCGCCTCGGGCTTTCTTGTAGTGAGCATAAAAAATTTATCACCAATACGGATAAATGGCGCAGAGGCGAATTGAATCGCATTTTGATTTAATAAGATTATCCTGCCGGCGTTATTAAGTCTATTGTATAAACCTTCGGGAGATATGCCTATCGAAAGGGTTGGAGCACCTTGCAGGGCGATGGTATGAGGGAATTGAAGGGTTTTTGACATTCCCTGAAAATGAACCGTCATTTTATTTTTGATATAAATATCAGATATTTGTGCCCCTGAAATTGTAAAGACATCGTTTATTTTTAAATTTAGCATACTACGTTTTCTCCTTATTAACAGACAGATTCAGCAGCGAATGAAAAACCATCCGATAAATGACATTTTTATCTCACAGATTTTTCTAGCCGAAATACAAAATACATCGGTGATCTTCTAATTTCACTTTTTTCCTCGTAGTTTCTGTAAAGCTCAGCCACCGTGGCAGTGGCCACCCCAGCAGCACCGCAAATGACCGATGGAGGGTCAAGTCCAAGGATCGCGGCGACAGAAAGCGCACCCGTTGCAACGTATGCACCGATTCTTGCAAGTGCATTCATACGAGACACACGATCGCAGACTTGCCGTACTTTGTTCAACTCATCTTCAATAATCTCACGTTTAATCTGCGTTAACATGGCAGCAGCATCTCTCGTATCTACTGCGGTCTCGATGTCCTCTAAAGCCCGGTCAATCGCTAACCTGAATGCACTTATCGATTCTTGCTCGTCATCCAAAATTCGAGAGAGTAAACTCAGAGGAACTTTTTCAAGATACGGTATCTTTAGAGAAGTAAGAGGATGAACGGATCCTCTGTCGGTTTGTATTGTTGGTCCATGTACCGTTAGCACGGCATCGATCAAGCTTGCTTTTAGAGTGCTCTCGTCCACGCCAGTGGTCTCGCCTGATGTTCTTATAAACGGTGTAAATGCCACGCGTCCATTTTCAAGCAGAAGACGGAGTTCATCGAGCAGGGTGTCATTCTTCGGTATCTGGACATGTATTAGACCTGCAGCTATGTGGCACTCCTCGCCCTTATCATTGCGATATGGCTCCGAGGTCCTGGTAAACTCTGATCTTTCCCAGCCCCTGCCACTCCCATTCCACTCGATTCCCAAGAGACGAATCGAGGTTGAGGACTCGATGGCTTTTTGGGCCAGTGCTGACACGAGGTACGCTACCTCGACCGGCTTTGGCGGACGGTATTTTCGAGTGTCAGGATCAAGAACTGGTGTTAGTCCGAGCACTGGACTATGGAATTCGTCTGGGATAGGGAAAAATGACAGGGCTGGTGATCTCACATAGCTCCCGCAGTTGAAGACGACTAAATTAGAGAGCAAGAGAACCTTCCGCAGAGTGTTTTTGACCTCTTCAGAGTCTCGTGACACTAAAAGAACTTTCCGGCCACCGACCGCCGCGATGGCATCAAGGTATTGTTCAATAGTACTCTTGAAATGAAAATCGACAAGCTCGCTCGCCGCCTGAGGAAACGATGATACCAGCCGGAACATATTCTGATTCAGATCACCCAAGCGATCTTGATATTGGTCACGTGTCATAGCAGTTCTCCGCGGCCTAACAATATGATAAGCCAAGAGGGTGTTTCTCTCGCTTTCCCTTAGGGACACGCAGCCCAGTCGGCGTCGGAGCTTTTAATTTTTTCACAGGGACAGCCGCCGTAAGGCGTCCCCGAGCGGATTTCTGGTCAACAAGTTTAATCGGTAATTTAGTTGTCGGGCAGGGTTTGATTTTCCCAAAAAGCAGGTCAGTTGAAACTCTTATCGAATCGGGTGTGCCGGAGAAATTGCAGACCACGGCATCAGCTTCCCTCTGGTCTGCGCTTCGCTTCTCGCCGCCGGCGAAGCCTTTGGCGTAGCGGGGCGCCCCAGCAAGCGTTGTGCCTTCCTCGTATGGGTAGTTGGTCACAACAACTATTCTTTTCCCCGCCGCTTTGAGCTTCCTGGCAAGCAGCTGGTTGTTCCCCGATTTGACGATTCGGGCGTAATAGTTGGTCATAACGACAAGATCAGCCTGCTTCGCCAGCTTTAGGCACTCGGCAATTTCATCATCAAGCGCTGAAAATTCCGTATCGACCAGGATTAGATTTTCCGAATGATTTACCATATCCTCGCAGAACATATGCTGGTGCATATACGGGTCTTTTCCGCAGAATTCATAAGGAATGCGCTGCTCGATGACCAACATTTTCTGCTTGGGATTTAAAGGCAGCATCTTTTTGTCGTCCCGCATTATCAAGAGGGCCTTTTTCGCAACGTCCCAGGAGAAATCGGAGACTAGTTTGCTCATAGCGTAAGCCTGGGCCTTCTTCGGGTCTCTCTTGCCGGCTGTTTCAAATAAACCCTGGTCGTATTTCATTCTCAAAAGATGCGTAACAGCCTCATCGAGTCTTTCCTCAGACAAAAAGCCCGTCCTGATGGCCTCTAAAAGTCCAAAGAAGCACTGCGACCTCGATTCATCGTCGGCCTTTAAGAGTATCGTGTCACACCCTGCCTTTATCGCCATCGCGCAGGCCTGTGGAAGCGGCCATTGTTTCAAGATTGCCGCCATACCGATAGCATCAGAAACAATCACGCCGTCGAAGCCCAATTCTTCTCTTAACAGGCCGGTGAGAATCTTTTCAGACAAAGTTGTCGGATATTTATCGTCATACGCCGGATAAACGGAGTGTCCCGTCATAATGGCCATAACGCCCGCTGCGATTGCCGCTTTGAAAGGAACCAGCTCAACCTCGTGCATTCTTTTCTTGTCGGCTCGTATTACATCCAGCACATCATGGGCGTCGGTTGCCGAGTCGCCTCTGCCGGGGAAATGCTTAGCCGTTGCCGCTATGCCGCCATCCTGAAAACCCTTTAGCAAAGCGACCGCGTGTTTTGCGCACGTCTGCGGGTCGTCACCAAAAGACCTGACTCCGATTTCAGGATTTTTGGGATTTATATTTACGTCGCAGACCGGCGAATACATCTGCGTCACGCCGATATTGCTTAATTGTTTGGCAATGGTCAAGCCGATTTTATAAGTCAGCTTAACGTCGCCGATAGCGGCCATGCCCATTGGAGGCGGGAACTGTCTTATGCCGCCAGCCATATAATCATTCTTAAAATCACCCTCGAAATCAATGGTCATGTGGAGCGGAATCCCGCTGGATCTATCCATTGCAATTTTTTGTAATCTATTCAAATCTTTTGTATAATCCTCCGGCGTGATGCTGATACCGAAGTTTTTGCCGGCAAAATAAGTATTCGATATGGTGAAATAATCCTTCGGCTTTTTGAAATTCTTATCTATCTGAGAATTGCCCCAGTAAAGATTTTTGCAGGTCTCAACTGCATAAGGCTCCAGGCAAAGACCGCCGCAGTGCAATCTTGTGATTTGTTCAATTCCGCTTGGCGTTATCATTGCGCCGCGCCTTGTAAATGTTAAAACCTGGCCGACCTTTTCTTCCAGGCTCATCTTCGCTAACTTTTTACTGATAAACGCGTCTCTTCCGGCTACGGCTCGGCACTTCGCCGAGACGAGTTTCGCATCACTCTTTTTCGCCATTTTTTATCTCCTGTTTTTTTGCTCGGTTTTTATTCCCATTTACCACGATTATCAGGCCCCACCCAGAATCCACGCTCTTTCTTCCAGCCCTTCTCATCAATTTTCAAATCTTTCGTTTTCCAGCCCGATTTTATCCGTTTTGTTAAATCATCAAAACCTTTATTCCACGTCAGCCCGTCAGGAACAGTAACGTTCATACTGCCGGCAGCGTTTGCATATCTCAAGCAGGATTCGATGGTGTGATTCCAGACAAACGCGGAAAGAAATCCCGCAATTGCCGAATCGCCGGAGCCCAGCGCTCCCACAAATTTTTCCTCCTGATAAACAGGGAACCAAAGTTCGCGATTAGCCCAGTTTTCAAGGTCGGAACATCCTGCCGCTCCCATTTTCTTAAGCCGGTCCTGATTAGCAGTCCGAATATATAACCCTCTGTGACCGCATTTGACCATTGCTATCGCTGAACCCATTTTTATTAAATCACTTCCCAAGGTGGAAATCTCTTTCACGGTCAAATGGTCGAGCACGCTTTCCTTGGGGGTGAGCTTCGCCTTCTTTTCAAGGAATCTTTCTTTATAAAGGAAATAAAATATCTCTTCTGCGCTTGGCACCATAATATCCGACAGCGGCACCCAGTTTTTAAGAATTGCCTTCCAATCTACCTGGCCTGCGTAACTATTTACATCTGGCAGCGAAAGATCAAGAGCCGTTGTTGTCCCCAGCTCTTTGGTTTTTTTAAGGATTTTTGTCAGCTCTTTGCCTGTATTTTCATACAGTTTTCTCATCCAGGGCGGATAACCGAAAAGCATTAGTTTGGCGCGCTTCACAAGGTCGAAATCCATATCATCATAGCCGAA
>CAZRNB010000053.1:9898-19914 GCA_964601355.1 uncultured Pirellulales bacterium | reverse complement strand
TCGATACTACAAATCCCTCTTTCTCAAGATATCGAAGCGTTCTGTACACCATCGCGGTGTCGGGCTTGGCTTTAGGAAACCCGAAATTGTCCAATTTTGCCATTAACTCATATCCGTAAGAATCCCCTTGTGATAAAAAAAACAATAAACACGGCTCGACAAATCGTGTCATCTTTCCGCTCGGGCATTCGCACTTCTTTACCTTGTATTTTTTTGCAAGTCCGCTGCCTTCAAACATATTAGCTGCCTTTAAAATAATACATCTATATGTATTTTACATATACATGATTTTATACAATATGTTCTTTATCATCAAGTATAATTTGCAATCTTCCAATTCTTTTTTGGAGAAAAAGGTGGCCAAGATCATTTACTTTTCTCTTAATTTTTGTGAGATGTCTTAGGCAGAAAATCCTCTTTTTCTTAAATTTCACTTTACGCTAAACAAATAATATTGTATAATAGGTATTGAACTAATGGACTGTTCATAGTTAATAGTTCGTAGTCAATTGTAAATTAGGGGGAGATTACTGATGGCCGCAGAATCACAAATCTTCGACAATCAGCAAAATCAGGGTAAAATCCACGCCCAAACTACGTTTGAGCGTGCCACCCAGTCGTACAAAGCTAAGCAGCGTTGCGTTAATGAAATAAATTATGCAAAACAAAGCCAATTTTCAAAAAGCCCGAATGAACATAAACTACTATTTGCAAAAGGATTGTGAAAATGAACCACGCCTATGTAAGCAGGGAAAAACAAAGCCAATCAAAGCCAATTTTCGGTCCTCTGTTCTCGGTCCTCTGTTCTCGGTCCTCTGTCCTCTGGTCACGACGGCTGCGAATTGACCGAATAAGCTCTCTTTACCCCGTTAGAAAACCTACCCTTTGGGTGGAGACGGTACTCTTTTCACATTTAATAGCGGAGCCGGGGTTTAATACGCCAACCGAACTTTCTAATGGGGTTTACAAACCAGGCAATGATCAGTATTATAACCGGCATATAGGCCGATGTAGCTCAATGGTAGAGCACGGCTTTCGTAAAGCCGGGGTTGAGGGTTCAAATCCCTCCATCGGCTTTATTCAGATACGACCTGATTTTAACTACCATATAGAAAGTTTTGCATACAATGACCATAAACGATACACCAAAAGAGATACGCGAAATCCAATATGAATTGTATCGGAGGATGTCGCCGGCTAAAAAATTAAGGCTTGTGTTTGACGCCTACAAGATGGGGCAGATTCTTGCAATGGCCGGTATAAAAATGTTAAATCCGTCGGCTACCGAAGAGGAAATCAAACAAATCTGGAGAAAACAACATCTCGGCGAAAAACTCTACAACGAAGTCTATGGGAATCTAAAGAATGGATAATCTACAAGAGCTACAGGTACTTCAAAGACTCACAGATGTCTTTGACAGGCTCAATATCGTTTACGCTATTGGAGGTTCCAAGGCAAGCTCAATTTATGGAGAAGTGCGTTTTACTCAGGATACCGATATTACCGTTCAATTTTTTTACCTCGTTGCTGATAGATTCTATGAAATGTTAAAAGATGATTTTTACATCAGTAAGCAAGCAATGTACCAAGCCTTAAACTCCCGCAGCAGCTTTAATATTATCCATTTCGAGACCTCTTTCAAAATCGATATCTTTGTTCAGGCTGATAATGATTTTGAAAAGCAGATGCTGGCAAGAAGTAGAAAGATAAACATAAGTGAATTACTTGAAAAACCACTTTCCTTTGTTTCACCTGAAGATATTATCCTATTGAAGTTGAGGTGGTACAATCAAGCCGGCTGCACATCAGAACGCCAGTGGTCGGATGTATTAGGCGTCATGGCTATGCAGAAAAAAAACCTCGATTTTGAGTACTTAATTCTGTGGGCAGTTAAGCTCGGATTGAATGAGCTTCTCCAGCGGGCAATATCACAGTCGCAAACGTAATATCTTTATGACCGTGCAGGATAAATACGATTCGCTACAGAATATTTTAAAGCGGCTCGGTAAAGTCATTGTCGCATTCTCAGGCGGTGTGGATAGCACGTTTCTTCTAAAGGCGGCGGTCGATACACTGGGAACAGAAAATGTATTGGCTTGCATAAGTATCGGTCCGGTAGAGCCAAAAAGGCAGCTTGATATAGCAGCAAAAGCTGCAAAGAGTATCGGAGCGAAACTAAAGATCATCGAGGCTGATGAGCTTTCCAATCCTCAATTTACATCCAATAAAGCCGACCGTTGCTTCCATTGTAAATCACATCTTTGTAAAGTTTTGCTGGATATAGCCAAAGAGCAGGGCTACAAGCACGTAATCTTCGGCACCAACTACGACGACCTTGATGACTATCGCCCGGGTAATCTCGCTATGAAAGTCTTCGGCATCCGCTCGCCTTTAGCTGAAGCCAGGCTCAGTAAAAACGAAATCCGTCAGTTAAGCAGAAAACTTGGCCTGCCTACTGCTGATTTACCATCCTCTCCGTGTCTGGCTTCCAGAATTGCTTATGGTCTTGAGGTCACTGAAGAGCGTCTAAAACAAATCGACGAGGCGGAAGAGTTCCTGCGAAGTCTTGGATTTTCTGATATACGTGTTCGCCATCACGATACTATTGCTCGAATCGAGGTGAATCTGAGGGACATCGTGAAAGTTACAGCCGAGCCAATCCGCACAAAAATAGCCAATAAATTAAAAAAGCTGGGATTTAAATTTGTAACAGTTGATTTGCAGGGCTTCCGCAGCGGGTCATTGAATGAGGCATTGACGAAAGAAGAAAAATCCCCCCACAACAAGGGTGGGGGGCTATGTTAAAAATCGTTTTTGTGTATCAAGCATTATTTTGGTGCATCATCTCTACTGCCGCCTGTTCAGCGGGTTTTAGAGATAGTGGCTCGTCAAACTGAATTGCTACACGGCGGATGCGATTATCCAATATATCAATCCGAAGCACACGGCCGGATCGCGTGAAGCTTGTCATTGCGGAAGGGTCGTCATCTCCAAAACGTGGTATGCTGAAACGAGTCATCAACCGCTGCCCAGGTTGCGGACAATTCTCATCGAAATTGCAGGTAAATGCCAGGCCGCCGCTGGAAACATCCACCATCAGGCCCTGGAAGACTGCCAGCTTGAAATCCTCAGAAAACCAGACAGGCCATTGATGACGCAGCCTTTTTTCTCTTCTTTGTTCTTTTATATCATCCATTATCAGTGCTCCCGCTATTGCAACAGGCCTAATATATAAAATCGACAGATTTAAGAATTAACTTTAGAATGTTTGCCCGGCGCTGGATCCTGGATACTTGATACCTGATGCTGGATACCTGCAAGAACCTGAAATCAAGAATCCAGTATTTAATATCGAGGATTAGCTTTTCAAAATATGCTTTGCCATTTTGGGACGGTAGCCAAGCAGCTCTGTAAAATGAGATATAAGAATCTTTTCAATTTCATGCAGTGTTCTTTCCGGCGCCTGTGCAATCCGTTCCAGGTTAATTAAGCAAGCCGCAGCGTCTCCGCTTAGTTTAATCTTATCGGGAAAGCTTCCCTGGCAATCTCTGCAAATCAGGCCTTTGTCCGAGCTGCTGAAATAAACTCGATACTCGATGCCCGATGCTCGATGCTCGTATTTTGTTTTGCAGTTTGCGCAGGCATTCAGTATCGGCATTAGGCCGACTTCCATAAGCAGAGTTAATTGAAATAGTATAAGTAATGACAGAACGTGCTGGTGCTCGATCTGTTCAGGGGTCAGGGGTCTTTTGACAGGGTTCAGAAAACCGATCCCCGATCCCTGATCCCCGAACCCCGATATTGATGTTTGTTGCTCGTTGACATTTTGCAAAAACAACAGGAAACTGTCGAAGAGTTCAGGATGTGGGTCGTCGTTATCTGTCAGCCTATTTAGCAATTCGTCAGCAAAGAGACAGCAGTTGAAAGCAAAGAGATTGTTCGTCAGGCTTGCGTAGTTGTGCTGCTGGAACTCAGTTAAAGCTGCAAGTTTTTCTTTAGTTGTATCAGAAAAGACAATCTCGCCGAAGGAAAACATTTCTATTGGCCCGTCAAAGGCCGATTTGGGTCGCTTGGAGCCCTTGGCAATGGTGCTAATCTTGCCATTTGCCTTAGTGAAAAACGTCACTATTTGAGATGTTTCGGAATAATCAACAACCCGTATGCAAACACCCATGTCCTTAGTCAGCATTGTAAAGGCTCGATAAAAGTGAGCTAAAATGCCTAAAGTGAACTAAAGTTATAATTCGTAACTTTAGGCACTTTAGTCACTCTAAACTTTAGGCACTTTTATTATACACCGGCCCATAGCCAAATTGCCGCAAAATTTCATCTTCCTTATTGTGCATCGCCTTGGCCTTTTTTGGGGTGGAATCATCGAATCCAAGATTATGAAGTAAGCCATGTGTGATATACAGTGCTAATTCAGCCTCACTGCTATGTCCCCGCAAATCCGCTTCTTTGACGGCTAATTGGCCGTTGACTATCAGTTCAAATGATTTGCCGGCTTGCGAGCCCAGTTCATCAGACAGTTCAAAGCTCAGACAATCGGTCGCTAATTTACGATTTAGAAACTGAGCATTAATCTTGCGCATTTGAGCATTGTCAACTATTGCGATACTGACCGTTGCATTTGAGAGCTTAAAAAGCTCGCAGATTGATTTAACAAGCTTTTTTATCTTAGGCAAAGATACTTTAACGTCAGGGAATCTTTGGGTGATTTGGATGGTTATCATTTCTTGGAAATCCGTGGCTCGGCCATCTTTGTGGCGGGCTTGTCCCTAAGGGACTTGTCCCGCTCCGGCTCGCTCCGCCGAGACGAGTCGAATCCATTGGCCGAGTTTTCACGGGCCGGAAACCCGTGCCGCTTAACATCTTCAGGCTCATCCGGCGATTTGGGATATGCAATTCGGCCATGATAATGTGCGGTTAAGGTTTTTGCTATACTCGCCTCTATCTGGCTTAATTCCCGCAGTGACAGGTCACATTCATCGAACTGGCCGTCTTGAAGGCGCTTCATAGCCATATTATGCACAACCGTCTCTATTTTTGTTGCCGTCGCGTCAGGTAAAGACCTGATGGCTCCTTCCACGGTGTCGGCCAACATTACAATCGCAGCTTCTTTTGTCCGGGGCTTGGGGCCGGCGTATCTGAACTCGCTCTCAGAAGGCGGAAGACTACCGTTTTGCGCAAAGCCGGCTTCATGTTTCTTTATTGCCTCATTGTAAAAAGGCTCGACAAGGGTTGTTCCGTGGTGCATCTCAATAAACTGCCGAAGCACGACCGGCAGGCCATATTCCTTGGCCATTTCTATTCCATCTTTGACATGGCCTACAATAATCAATTGACTCATTGCCGGCGAAAGCTCCTTATGCCGGCTGGTTAGGCCCACCTGGTTTTCAATAAAATAGCCGGGCTTATTTATCTTTCCTATGTCGTGGTAGTAGGAGCCTACTCGGCATAAAAGGCCATTTCGGCCAATTGCCTCCGCGGCGGCCTCGGCAACGGAACCTATTAGCAAGCTGTGGCTGAATGTGCCGGGCGCTTCTATAGCTAACTTTTTTAATAAAGGCTGATTTGCATCGCTGTAATCTAAAAGGGTCATGCTTGTTGTTATACGAAATACCTTCTCAATGAGCGGCAGCAGACCCTGAATGAGCACGCAAACACTAATGACAATCCCTGCATGGACACCTGCGTTGATAAAGACTTTATCGGCTCCCTGAGGGTGAGCTAAAAATCCCAAAGCCAGCACTATTACGAAAACAATCGAACCTGCTAATGTACCTACCTCAAGCAGTTTCATTCTGGTACGGATTTCCCGCAGAGAAAAACAGCAAATGACGGCTCCGGCAGCTATTGTCAAAAAAAGCCTGAAGTTTGTGAGCTGATATTCGTCAGCTAATCCGATAATATTCGCTGATGGTTCCACGGCAAAACATGCGAACAGGCAATAAAATATGCTCATACCCATCGCGAAACGCTGGTTATAGGAAACAGCCAAAATGATTGCGGCAGTAACGGCGGTACCCGTGGCCCAGGCAGTATGCTCAGCCGATAACATGCCAACCTTGATCGTGGCTAACAGGAAAAGAAAAAGGCCGACCAAAGCTACGGCCCTGGTGTGATTTTTAATGATTCGCTTTTGGTAATGGTGAATATAGATAGCCGCGGCAACGGATATAAGAATTACTATTACGGATAATAATATCAGATCGAGAAAACGGGTTTTATAGATGAAATCGAAATGTAAAATGGGGATGCAAACAAGAACAAAGAGCAGCCACAACAGCAGCGAAATAATAACGTCGGTGTCGGCGAGCCGACCCAGTCGCAAAGAGCTGCCAGCGGATATAATCTTACGTACCTGACTTCGCCTGGGACTTGTCTTTTTAAAAAACCACATAATACTAAAGTTCTTAAATTCGAAATTCGAAACACGAAATACGAAACAATTTCAAAATCCAAATGGCCGAATGACCAAAACGTTTTGAATTTTGGTCATTTGAATTTGTTTATGATTTCGATATTCGTGCTTCGTGCTTTTAACTCCTATCGTGCTTCGCGTTTTTCACTACTTTTGTTTTTTTTATATGCTCGTACGATATTTTGCACCAATCGGTGCCGAACAATATCTTTCTGAGTCAATTCTACAACGCCTATACCTTTTATTCTTCTTAGCAGTCGAATTGCTTCGACCATTCCGCTTTTCTGCGGATGCTCCAGATCAATTTGCGTTATATCACCTGTTACAATCATTTTGGAGCCATGGCCTAACCTTGTCAAGACCATAAGCATCTGCAGAGACGAGGTGTTTTGAGCCTCGTCACAAATAATGACGGATTCGTTTAATGTTCGGCCACGCATAAATGCAAGCGGAATGATCTCGATAATATCCATATCTATGAATTTTCTCATTTGAGCGAAATCCATCATGTCTTCAAGAGCATCGAAAAGCGGTCGAAGATATGGATTTACCTTTGCCTGTATATCGCCCGGCAAAAAACCCAGTTTTTCGCCCGCTTCGACAGCCGGTCGTGCGAGGATAATTCGCCTGATTTGCTTTCTCTTTAATATCGAGACCCCGATTGCTACCGCCAAATACGTTTTGCCCGTTCCCGCAGGCCCTATACAAAAGGTAATGTCGTTGGCCAGCATCGTTTCGATATATTTTTGCTGACCCGCAGTGGATGGCTTTACAACCTTCGTATGGGAATAAACAGTAATCGCCTCACTCGTATCCGAACCTGGCTCAGATTGATTTGAATGGATAAAAGCATTTATATCCGCAGCGGTGAGCAAACGATGCTTGATTAGGTGTTTCTGCATCTTGTCAATAACTTCGGCTGCTTTATTGACGTTTTTATCCATGCCGCTGATTATCACATCAGATTGACGGGCTGCGATTTGAACGCCAAAGAGCTGACGTAGAAGACGGAGATGACCATCGGCAGGGCCAAACAGCTCAAGCTGTCTGCCGCTGGGATCCAATTGTATTGTAACTTCCATATTCGTTAGTCGATAGTCGCTGGTCGATAGTCGTTAGACTAAATACTAACGACTAATCCCTAACGACTAAACATAAAGAACAGATACCCAAATGGCGCGGCCACCAAAGGTGAGTCAACAATGTCAAGCACACCACCGAATGACGGTACCTTATTGCCGGAGTCTTTTTTTTGGGCGTCCCGTTTCATCATAGACTCGGCCAAATCACCGGCCTGAGCTATACAGGCAAAACAAAAGCCAAATATAAGTGCCAACCACCATACCATTATATCAAAACCTGCTGCAAATGCCAAAGCTACTACTATCGCGGCGGCAGCAGCACCGGCCATACCTTCCCATGTCTTGCCGGGGCTGATTTTCGGCGAAAATTTGTGTTTTCCAAACAAGGACCCAATTGCATAAGCTCCTATATCGGAACACTTTACAACATAAATAAACATCAGAAGCGGTCGAAGGCCGAAATCTATCCGCATGGCCAATACAAACCCACTTAAAAGTCCAAGATAAATAATGGAAAAACAATTGATCCCACAGTTGGCTAATACTGCCGTGGTACCATAGCGGATGTATTGGTACAGAAACAGTCCCAACAATGTAAAAGCCATCACGAAGGATAGGTAAATCAGAGGTGCAATTTCAATAATTTGAGGCCAATACCACGTGGTTGCCAACAAAATAGAAGCTACTGTCGAAATAGGAATGAAAATTTTTAAGTCTTTTGATGCGGCAAGGTCTGAAAGCTCAAGCTGAGCCAAAATAATTAGTATGACAATGAGAAGGCCGAGAATTGTTCCACTGGGGATCGGGGATCGGGGTTCGGAGATCAGGGCAACTGAACCCTGAACCCTGTTCCCTGGCACCTGAGCTAACCAGCCGTCGAAGATAACAAGGCCGGTAAAAGCTATCGTCATCAATGTTCCAAATAGCAATCTATTCTTGAGCATAAGAAATCAAAAATCAAAGTGCAAAAATCAAAATTATGGAATCGCCCCTAAGGGGCGATGACTTCCTTAATTTTACATTTTGCACTTTGAATAGATCCGAACCGTCGGTCACGTTTTGAATAGGCCAGTATTGCCTTTTCCAAATTTGCTTTTTTAAAATCCGGCCAAAGGGTTTTAGTGACATAGAATTCGCTATAGGAAATCTGCCATAGAAGAAAATTGCTGATCCTCATCTCATTTGCCGTGCGTATCAGCAAGTCCGGATCAGGGATCAGGGATCGGGGTTCAGGGTTCGGGGATTGTGACTTCTGACCCCTGACCCCTGACCCCTCACTCCCTGTATATAGATGTCGGCTTATGCACAATTCGTCGATGTCTTTCAATCGAAGTTGTCCTTTTTTGTATTTTAATGCGATTTGTCGGGCTGCATCGGTGATTTCGGCTCTTCCGCCATAATTTAAGGCCAGACCCAGTACCATGCCGGTATTTTTGCTGGTTACACTGATGGTCTTCAGAAGCTCCTTTTTCACAGCCGAAGGTAATCCTGCCAATCGGCCAAAGTGACGTAGTTTCACGTTGTTTTTTATTAGATTTGGCCGAATCCCTATCAGGTATTGGGTGTGAAGGTGCATAAGGGCATCGACCTCAGCTTTGGGTCTGCTCCAATTTTCCATACTATAAGAATATAAAGTCAGTGATTCGATGCCGAGGTCAACACAACACTGAGCTATCTTTTCGGCTGTTTGTGCGCCCCTGCGATGCCCTTCAACACGGGGCAGATTCCTTCTCTTTGCCCAGCGGCCATTACCGTCCATAATTATGGCGATATGTCGCGGCATCTGCTTAAGCGTCAGTCCCAGCCGTTTGGCGGTTTGCTTGAGCTTTTCCTGGTCGTTGTTCATTGTTTGTTGTTCATTGTTTGTTCGTTGTTATATTATCGATTAACTACGAAATAATAACAATGAACTATCTGAATATTGTCTGGCTGCGTTTCGGCCCTACGCCAATGATTGTAACCGGCTTGCCAATTATCTTTTCTATCTGAAAAATATAGTTCTGTGCATTCGCCGGCAGCTTGCGGAAGTCCGTCACGCCGGTAATATCTTCGTCCCAGCCGGGGAGGGTTTCGTAAAAGGGCTGAGCTTGTGACAGTTTGTCCGCATTTGTTGGGAACCACTTAAAAAATTTTCGATTTTCGATTGGCAATTGGAGATCGGAAATCGGGAATGAGTAAGCCGTGCAGATTTTTACTTCTTTCAGGCCGGCCAAAGTATCGAGGTGCATTATCGCTATTTCATCTATAGCGCCGATTCTTACAGAGTATGATACGGCAACGGTATCAAACCAGCCGCATCTTCGGGGTCGTCCAGTAGTGGTGCCGTACTCGTGTCCACGCTCACGGATATATTGACCAATTTGTTCAGGGGTCAGGGGTCTGTTATCAGGGGTCAGAAAACTAATCTCTGATCCCTGATCCCCGATCCCTGAGACAAGTTCCGTAGGGAAAGGCCCGGCACCTACCCTTGTAGTGTAGGCCTTGACTACGCCGATGAATTTATCAATAT
>CAZRNB010000053.1:0-9798 GCA_964601355.1 uncultured Pirellulales bacterium | reverse complement strand
CCGGCACCTACCCTTGTAGTGTAGGCCTTGACTACGCCGATGAATTTATCAATATATT
Organism: uncultured Pirellulales bacterium; assembly: GCA_964601355.1. Taxonomy (GTDB): domain Bacteria; phylum Planctomycetota; class Phycisphaerae; order Sedimentisphaerales; family Anaerobacaceae; genus CAZRNB01. The sequence goes on along the minus strand of CAZRNB010000053.1, from coordinate 9,740 downwards.
TTGCCGGCACGCCGGATCCGGCCGGCATTCCAAGTGAGCTTGAGTTCGAGCTGGTTACATAAGGAAAAGTCCCGTGGTCCAAATCCAGAAGTGACCCCTGCGCACCTTCAAAAAGAAGCGATTTGCCCTCTGAAATTGACTTGTGCAGAAATTCAGTCGTATCGGTGACAAAGGGGAGTAATTTTTCGGCGTAATATTTGCATTTTTCAAAGATAACCTCAGGGGTCAGGGGTCTGTTGTCAGGGGTCAGAAAACTAGCCCCTGATCCCTGATCCCTGATCCCTGAATCCTTTCTATAGAAAGCAGCGAAGACCTTGTTTTTATAATCAACAATGGCTTCTATTTTTGCTTTGAGCTGTTGAAGGTTCCTTAAATCACCCATACGGACGGCATGAGTTCTGCCTGCCTTGTCTGCATAACAGGGACCTATTCCGCGAATGGTAGTGCCGATCTTGTTTTTGCCGAGCGATTCCTCTCGTAGCTGGTCTTCTATTTTATGATAATCAAGGACGACGTGTGCATTTTCGCTGATGAAGAGACGTCCCTTCAGCGAGATGCCTTTTTGTTCGATCGATTTGATCTCGCTTATGAGAACTTCCGGGTCAACTACTACAGCATTTGTGATTACACAATTTATCCCGGACCGAACGGCACCACTGGGCAAAAGATGCAGCGCAAACTTGCTGTCGCCGATAACGACAGTATGACCGGCATTGGCCCCACCGCCATACCGGACGACAATATCGCTATGCTCAGCAAGGATATCGACTACCTTGCCTTTGCCTTCGTCGCCCCATTGTAAGCCGACAACGCAGAAATTCATTCGGTATAAATCCTCTGAAGACAAGTGAGCTAAAGTGAACTAAAGTGAGCTAAAGTTTGAAGTTATAATTTTAAGCACTTTAGTCACTTTACACTTTAGGCACTTTCTTTTCAACTGATTTTTGCCACCAGATGGTCCAAAATGGCTTTCAAGTTGTCGTACTTTCCGGCATTTAGCTTGCGGTTGACCTCAAATCCGTCTTTATTTTTATAAGTAATAACAAAGTATCCTTTAGAGCCAAAGTAAGTTCTATCAATTTTTTGGATGGAGTCATAAGGAATCTTCTCCGAATTCCAATTTACGATTTTCAATTTACGATTTTCAATCGTCATTCGGCAATCGCAGATCGACAATTCAAGTTCATTAGCTATGAGTTTTCCTTTTCTGCGCACCCAGTACAGTGCAGCTAAAACAGCGGCAAGCGGGCCAAGCACCAAAGGGGCCTTCTGATTAAACACAAGATCGCTATCTGCTTTGCCGTCTTTGACGTGCTCCTCATAGAAGCTGTGTCGTAACGACCACTGGTATTTACTGAGATAGCCGTCGTAAGCAAATATAATCGCAACTCCGATGCAAACGGCAATGGCGATTTTGAAATTACTTTTGTAGTATTTGCTATATGGTGCTTCGATAACCATTCTTGGAACTTTGTTCGTTGTTCGTTGTTCATTGTCAACAAACTATGAACTAATAACCATGAACTTTACAATAAGCGTTTTTGTGCTATGGTTTCGGTTAAAGGCAGTACGAAGTTAGGCCCAACTTTTTCAGCCATCAGCTCCTCAGCTAACCGGCGTTGATACTCAAAAGATTTTAGGATGTCAAACTTTGCATCGGGTCGTGGATACTGCCGTACGGTAAAAAACAGGCTTATCGCATCGTCATCCAGGCCTTGCTTTTTACCTCTGGAGTCGTAGCCGCCGGTTAAATCAGGAATTTTTTTTGATTCTATACTGATTCGAGCCTGTGTACATTCATCGTCGGACAAGGCCACTACCATGGAGGGGGAGAAAGCTATCGGCCTGGCAGAGGGCAGGTCTAAAAGACAGCTAAAGGCACTCGAACCTAATAATGCCTCAGCAATTACCTCATCGTGATTGCCTTGGCAATCAAAATCCATCGCAAAAGTTACATCTAATGAATCCGTGTCAAGATGATTTATGCTGAGCATATAAGGGACGATCTCGAGCACTAATCTATCCTGGCAGAAAGCCTCCTCAAAGTTTGAGGGATTAACAACGCCGGAACCAACACGGTTTACTTCAAGGGTAATCCAGCGGCATTGGCTAGTGTCATGTCCATCTTCAAGACAATACTCGTTATTTTCCGATCGATAAAAGTGGTTCATGGAAGGAAATTGTTTCTGTATTCGCTCGAAGAATGCCAGGATGGTATCGCGCTGGTTTGGCATGTCCAGCCTGGTATTTATGTACATATCCAGGTAAAATTCGTCGCACAGAGAACGGTATCTATTTAACGTCATATTGGTACAGCCTTTCAAAACTAGCGCCAGCGAAAAAGCCAAAATTCCAAAATCAAAATTGCGGAATTATCGGTGAGTGATTGTAACTTTTTAATTCTGCATTTTGATATTTGGCTTTATCGGAGGCCGCCTCCTCATTTAGATACTCAATTTTCCAAACATTTTCAGTTAGGCTCTTTAGCTTTCTATCATAGTTTTTCATTACCTCAAAGTAATCAGCAGATTCAAGAGCTTCTTGGGCTTTCTGGTCTTCTGACCGTGCATTTTTTGGCAGAACCGAATTTCTGAAAATCTCATAATGATCTCTTATGGAGCAGGGCATCAGCCAGTTTTCCGGTTTTTTCCAGTTGTCAAGGCCGTATTCTTTCTGCCATTTTCGGCCGTTTTTCATAAAATCGGAGAATAAAGCATCCGTCAACGTCCTTCCATTATTATACAAATCATAGATGTTGTCAACGTAATATGGAATAAAAGCACAAGGCGTTACGTTTCCGTGCCAGTCGATATAGGCATAGCCGCCGCTTCGTCCGTATGCAATGCAGCCTCTGGAAAGAGCGCCGCTGTTCCAGAAATCAGCCAGACAATACTTTTTCTTGCAGAGCAGAGTCTCCCATTTTCTATATAATTTGAACCTTTGTTCAGGACTTACCATCAGATCCATTTCATCTTTGCCTCTGCCTATAGGCATCAATTGGAATTCCCACATATAGCAGGCGCCTTGCTCCTCGAAGAAGAAATCGTAGAATTCATCCTCTAATAATAAATCCACGTTTTTATTTGTTGCGGTGACGGAGATGCCGAAAGGTACACCGACGCCCCTTAACCGTTCCAATGTTTCAAGGATTTTCTTAAATGTGCCGCGACCTCTTCTCTGGTCGGTTGCTTCCTCAAAGCCCTCAACCGAGACCGCCGGCGTGACATTTGCACAATCAGCCAATTCTTTGGCGATCTGATCGTTAATAAGAGTGCCGTTTGTATATATGAGGAAGAACATATCATTGTATTTTTTATAGATATTCAACAGGGTATGACCTTCACTTCTATATGTGAACGGTTCACCGCCGCTGATGGTTATGAATCTAACGCCCCAGCAATCGTGAACCTCACTGACCACTTTATCTACGTAGGAATATGGTACGGTAGCAGACGTGTCTGCCGCTGAGTTTGCGTAACAGCCGATGCACTTCAGATTGCATTTTTGTGTGGGAGAGAAAACGATAAAAGTTGGTGGATACTCACCATATTTTACTTTGAATCCTTCGACGACCTGCGTATAGTTTTGGTCTTCTCGAATCAAATTATTTTGGACGAGCACGCTGACGATTTTCTTTGTAATTTCAGGGCAGACGTATCCTCTATCTATGTTTTTGATCATGCAGTGCAGCATTGCTGAGAGGAATTGGTATCTTTTGACCGCCACCTCTTTTAAGTCTTCAGAATTATCGTCAACGATTTTCTTATAGATGTATTCATCGACTTTCTTTGCAAGTATATTTCTGAGGTGCTTGTGATTTACCATCGCGATTAGTGTTGAGTATAAGACTTGTGGTTTCATTTTTGACTCCCTTTTATCCATAGCAAGCCAAAATATCAGCCTGCTCAAACCACAGTGGAATACCCCATGTGGTATCCTACACACGGTGTGGCGTATGTCACTGCTGCCCACGTGGTATCCTATATTAAGCACACACTAACTAACGATTTTGAAATTTCCCCTTAAGACAAGCTAACATAGTTCAGAAAGACAATATAACAATGAATTGCAAAAAAGTCCAGATTTTATTCCGGCAATTTTGTGTAAAAATTAACTTCCCAAAGATGCTCTGAGTTTTAAAATATGGCTAATCGGCTTCCGGCAGCTTCAATTCTGTAACTACCGCACCAATGGTTGAAAGAATAGTAATGATAAATATCCGCCATGCACCGCTTATTAGAATATCATTGGCCAGAGTAACACCATTATGATAGGATAGTATAGCTAAAGTTATTATATATAGGGCGCCTGCCGTCACGCCACAAATAGCTGCTGCGGCAATGCGTTTGCCTAATGCAGCTACGCCACAACCCAATGTCACTGCCGCGCCGCAAATCAGCGGCAAACTTACAACAAGCCACCAAATATTACCCAAACTCGGCAGCTTTCCCATCTTGCTAATGTAAATAAAATCCGCGAGCCTAAATATCGTCACTATAGCAATGGCGCACAGTCCAATATGCCAATATCGAGGTTTCAAAGATGCGCGAATCTTGGCTCTCCTGCGCATTCTACGCCGTATAGTCAATGGCCAGTTATAAAACAAACGAAATACAAAATGCTCCAGCAGCGCACCGCTTTCGCCAAACACCGGCACAATGTGTACCGCCTCGGTTGCCCAGTGGGCTGCCATAAACCTCGCCAGCGCCGGATAGCGATACGTCATTTGTATCGGAAACGCCAGGTAGCCTACAAGCTTGAAGAATCCTAAAAATACCGCGATATTGTAGTCCTTAAAGTTCCGCTCGCGTATTATCAGGTACAGCACATAAAATCCCCGAATCAGCGAGCCAGGCGAAATCGGAATCACCTGGAAAGCAGCGACAATTCCTGCGACAACCGCAAATGTATGCGGCTGACCCCGATGTGTAAGCCAGTAAATAAAAGCGCAGGTTACCCAAGTAATCTCCGATGCCGGCAAAGTGCAAAGGTGCACGACAAGACTTACCAGATACTTCTGGATAAATGGCTCATTAATCTGTGAAAGGATGACCCCTGCGTCGTCATCGCTAATCATCTGTTTTTTCCGGCCTTCGGCGACCATATCGTGCAGCCATTGCTCTCTCATCTTTGCATTAAAGTACAGCCGAATTGGACGGACAAAAATAGATACAAATTTTTCTCTTCTGAAAATTCTATCGGTCAGGAATCGATGAAGCCCGGCAGGCAAAATCGAAAGTGGCAAATGACAAAAGAACCGCCAGCTCTCATTGGCAATCTTAATTGCACGTTGTTCGCCAACTCGTCCCGCTCTGTGCCATACAATAACTTTTTCTGCTATTTTTCCCTGCACCGCCCGTTCGAGATAATCCCGGCTCGTAAGCAGCGCAAAATAATGCCTGCGCCAGTCGGCCCGGCCCCAAATCTTGAGAAAAAAGCGGCCGAACAGAGGTATAAGGCTAATAAGGATAAGCAATAATGTTAATAACTTATTGCAACGCAACTTCTGCTCATGTTGTTCATCGATAAAATTCCTAACCTTCCAGCCTGTTATTGCACTATTAAGTATGGTTGCCCAAAGCTGACGGCTGTATAGCAATCGAACGTGATTGTGCGTGATGTCGAGAATCGAGTTGCGATATATTTTTTCAGCAGCTTTTAATTCATCAAGCATTTTTTCACAGCCCGCAAATTCATTGCTGTGTGCCTTAATGAATTGTTCCAGCTTGCTGATACTGCCTCGGTCGAACTGCACTAAAGAGCCACGCATAATGCCTTTAGCTATGAGCTTAAAGTCCCCGGGACTCATCGGCAGAAACGGCAGCAGTGTAAGTCCTGCCCTAAAATCAACCGCCACTAAACCGGACGAGGAATTAGCCCCCGCACCTGTGGCGGGGGCTGCCTCGGCCACAGGTGCCGAGGCTAAACCATGGCGATTGAGGCAGTTCGGCTGGCTTTTGCAGGTCGTCCATTCATATTGCCTGGCGAACTCGAAGCCACCCATATCGTGCAGAAGCTCGACAAATTTGTGCATAAACTCGTACTTAGCACGATATTCGGGCGAACCCAGCTTATCTGTGCTCACTTGCTTACCGCTTCGCCAGCGTGAAAGCAGGTCTAAATGCTCATCTACCTCCAGCCGCCAGGTGCGGCCATCGATCCACTCACTCAGCTCACCGCAGCTGCCAAGCGAATTATCCACAAACGTCGCGTGAATATCGACAACCGTATTCTCGTCGCCAAATCGAATCCTGGCGCCTCTGCGGATAAATTTCTGCCAAAGCGCACCCGCCCTGGCCGCTGCCGGATTGACCTGTAATTGAAACGGCCCTTGAAAGCCTATCCAATAGAGAAAATTACGAAATATCCGACCAAAAGCTGAGGACGGAAGAAGAATCTTCATCGCATAAACCCGGCCTGCTTCGAGACCGTCTATCGATCCGTCATTTGCTTCGATTCCCAGCACCTTTACCTTATAGACCTGACCGGCAAAACCTCCGCCTACAAATTTCTCAACAACAAGATGCACACGTCCCGTTTTTGCCTGGCTGACGCCTGTCATATCATAAGTAAGTTCAGTGCCAGGCTCATAACGGCTGACCCGCATCGGCCGATATAGCTGCGCCGTATGAAATCTCTCTTCAAGTATTTTGCAGACATCAATAGAATATTCTTCTGCCACGTTTTGTCCTATTTAGTGTCTAAAGTTTGAAGTGACTAAAGTGCCTAAAATTATAAATTTGCACTTTAGCCCACTTTAGGCACTTTAGTTCACTTTAGTTCACTTTAGTTCACTTTAGCTCACTTTATTTCACTCATTCCACTAATCAATGAGCATAACATCTCAAACAGAGCAGCAAAGATACTCCGGCATACACACCTGCTAATAAATCATCGGCAAGAATGCCCCATCCCTGAGGCAGTTTTTCGAGTTTGCGTACGGGAAAGGGCTTAACTATATCAAAAAACCTGAAAAGCAGAAAACCAAGTGCTGCGGTGACCCAAATTTGCCAGGTATTAATGTTCATTGTTATGAGTTCGTTGTTTATCGATGAACTACGAACTGTGAACAAAAAACCAACGGCCAAAAACGTCACCGCCTGGCCGGCTATCTCATCTGCGACTATTTCTCGAGGATCGTTTTTCCCGACAAGGGCGATTACAGAAGGGCTGAATCTGACACAAATAAAAGAACCAATTAAGGCCAAAACAACCATTACAATTGATAAAAATATTGCTGATGTGCCGAATTGGCACATCAAGGCAAAGATTATTGTCGGCGGCAGTGACCCCCATGTCCCTGGTGCGACCGGCAGCCGGCCGAGACCAAAACAGGATGTCAGCAATCTTTTCATAATTGCTAAAGGTTAACTAAACCCGACGGTTAAGTCAACCCCGTTAGAAGCCCTTCGTCTTTCTAACGTTACTCACACGGGGCATTAAACCCTGTGTTTAACACAACGGAATTAAATATTTTCATCCCCGTGGCAAGCCATGGGGGCATTCTAACGGGGTCAAAGAATATTAACACAATTCTAATCTCGATTCTCGCCGCTTGCCCCGTACCAAGCCTGTCCTGAGTGTAACCGAAGGATAGGCTCACGCCGTAAATTTGTGAGGGGTCATTGCGAGGTACGAAGGTCCGCGGCAATCTTCTTTTCTGGTCATTTCGACCGAAGCCCCCGCGTCTTCTGTCGAAGACAGAACGGGGGCGCAGCGGAGAAATCCGGTCTCGAACGCAAGACGATTATCGTCCGCAGCCAGATCCCTTACGACAAGCTCAGGACAGGGCTTCGGCACAGTTTACCCCTTCAACTGCGTTCAGGGCAGGCTCTGAGTCCATTCGGCTACGCTCAGGATAAACTCCGCCGAAGGGGCTGAGCGTGACAAACAAGGGGATTTGCGAGCGCGGCATGGCAATCTTTATCCGCTACCTGCTATGCGACATACGACATACGGGTCACGAGCCACGAAATCTTGCTCTTATGTCTTGTGCCTTGTGCACTTATGGCTTATGTTCTTGTACTCTTATGCACTTGTGCACTTTTTGACATTTTTATTGCTTTTTTACTTGTTTCTGTGTATTTTGTCCCTAAAGGCGTGATACACCCCTGAGCGCAAAACTTCCTCGAATCGCCCGCTTGTCATTCTGCATCTTGTGCGGAATCCAAACGCGAGATACGCTTCCTTAGCCTGCCCTGAGCGCAGCCGAAGGGAGATACGACATACGAATTTATGCGAGCAACGAAGCGAGACATCTGGGATTTATGCTTTCTAATATTGGCTTCGGGACAGTGCATAGAAAATGGAGTAGAACAATGGGATTGATCGATACAGCCAAAGGGGCACTCGAGCTTGTAGATCAAGTGAAGAACGTGGACCTTTACAGACGACTCGTAGATCTACAGCGCGAAGCGATGGAATTGACCGAACAATTGAAGAACAAAGACGAAATGATTAAGCATATCGAGGAAGCTTTGGCATTAAAAGGAAAGCTCATATGTAAAGGCTCAGTATATTTTATTGCTGATGAAACTGGTGACTTTATTGACGGTCCTTTTTGCACAAAGTGCTTTGATGTCGACCATAACAAATGCCGCATTGTTGCATCTGGGAGAATAGATAATCCCGAAGTACAGTGCCTGAAATGCAAAGTCACATTTGAATCATGGACAGCTATAAAGTTTCTTCGCAAACAGCACTGCTCTGAGTAATAGTAAGAATAGTTAGTGCCGTTTGCCATTTTCACCTTCGTTCATGCCCAGTAGGACGTGCGAAGAAGAAAATGGAGGCCGAAGCTGTAAATATATTCGTATCTCGTATCTCGTCAAGGCGTCCGAAGCTGCAAATTAACAAAAGTAGAAGGACTGAATAATGTAACATCAATAGATAAACATCCCTATTTTGTTCACCGGCGGCCTTCAACTCGACAACCTACTATGGAGTGATACTTGTGAAACAACTAACCAAAACTATTAAGGAGACCAAAACTATGGATTTTCTAACTCTATTCATCGCCGTGATCACAGGCACAGGTTGGCTAGCGCTGGTCACTCGCTTCATCGGACGTAAAGAGGGCTTGACTTTGCTTATCGCTCTGGTTGGAGCCTCTGCATGGGCAGCGCCTTGGGTCTTCGAAAAAATCACCAAACCCAAGCTTGAGGGGCGGATGATTTGCAAAGTAGATAATTCGGGAACCTTCATGAATGAGCCTTGTCTTTTCTACTTCACAGAACTCAACGTGGTTTCCCTTAATAAGGCCTTCAATATTGCCAATGTGGAAGTGGAGGTAATTTACGAGGATTCGACCGAGCCTTTTTCTGGACATTGGTGCTGGATGCGGCCCGACACGTCCCAATGGGTAGTACGGGAAGGTGATCATGAAGTAAAATACAGGTGCGCAATTAGCCCCGAAGACACATTGCCATATGTGGGGTCGCTTCCAAAGAACGAGACGAAGACTGTGTATTTACTTTTCAGGGTTTATAAGGCTGAACTGAAACAGATAGAGAAGCTGACAATTAAATTCATAGAACAAACTGGACTCGTTCGGAACATCGTGGTGAACGCCATTGACTTGGATCCCGCCAAAATGGTCTGGGATTACCGTATTTGGCAAAGAATTTGAGTGTTCAGCAAAAAATACTTTAGTAACGGTTCTGCGGCGGGATAATCAGGAACGTTTACGAATGGCATGAAGATAAGCGATAGGATTTTCATATTAGAAGCGCCTCTCTCAT
>CAZRNB010000052.1:0-19937 GCA_964601355.1 uncultured Pirellulales bacterium | reverse complement strand
CGTCAATCGACAATCGACAATCGTCTTACCGCTCCCTAACGGTCGCGGCTCTGTTTTTCCGCCAATGAATAATCTGTTCAATCCGTGGAATCCGCGGTTGTAAGCTGTTCCTTAAGTTTCTCTGCATTCTGGATTAGCTCTTCTGTTGTTGGTTGTTGTTGTAGGGCAAGCTCAAATGTCCATTCATAAGAATCGACTTTTCTATTTGGATTCAGCATGGCGAAGAAATCAAACGGAAAGGAATCGTACCACGGCGATTTCAAATCGCGGTGTGTATTCAAAGTCGCGTATCCTTCCTTACTTATCCTGACATTGTAATCGCCGTACCATTCAAACGAAGTTGTTACCGGCGAAATGCCTATCTCCTCATCGTTCAGCGTGATAATTGCTCCCTGAGGCTTGGTGTTGATTGTCAATCTGCGTTCAACACAACCCGTAAGTGATAAGCTCATAAAAAGTAAAATAAATAAAATGACGATTGAACTGTGTCTTCTCATATCTTGTTCCTTCAAATTGTGTATTTAGCCCCGCAATTTATTGCGGGGTTTTCTTGCCTCGAATAGCGCATTATAAAGAAATATTGCGAAGATAGAAATCCAAAATTTTCCGAGGATATGTTTTTTGTTGCGCAATTGTTGACAGTATTACAGCCTGCGGTTAAGTTATTGTTGTATTTTATACTTTTTTTAATGGTACTTACGATATGAAAATTTTGCTAAGCTGGCTAAAAGATTACATACAAACCGACCTTTCCGCAGAGCAGGTCGCAGAAACTTTGAGCAATTCAGGCCTTCCCTGTGAGGGAATAGATTATATCGGCGACGACGCCGTAATTGATGTTGAGGTAACCAGCAACCGCGGCGATTGCTTAAGCTATATCGGCATAGCCCGCGAATTGGCTGCTGCGACCGGCAAAGAATTAAAGATTCCAGTCGTTGAGCTGGACGATTCAGACAAAAACGTCACAGAATTTGCCTCGGTTGAAATCATCGAGCCAAATTTGTGCAGCCGATACACGGCGCGTGTTATTGAAGGCGTCAAGGTTGGAACATCGCCGGGTTGGCTCAAAAATCGGCTTGAAGCCGTGGGACTGCGGAGCGTCAACAATGTCGTTGATGCAACGAACTATGCGATGATGGAGACTGGCCAGCCGCCGCACGCCTTCGATTATGCCAAAATTACCGATGGCAAAATAATCGTCAGAAAAGCCATCGCAGGCGAACGTATAGTAAGTATCGATGGCACTATGTGTGAATTGAATACTGAAATGTTAATTATTACTGACGCGCATGGACCCATAGCCATAGCTGGTGTTATGGGGGGCCTGGATACAGAGGTTAGCGAAGCAACTAAAACTATTCTTCTGGAAGATGCTTATTTTGACCCCGTTTGCGTCCGCAGAACCTCTCGCAAGCTTGCTTTGCTTTCAGAAGCGGCCTTTAGGTTCGAACGAACCGTTGACATCGAGATGGTGGATTGGGCTTCAAAACGTACCGCACAATTGATTATACAAGCAGCTGGCGGCAATGTGGTAAAGGGCGTGGTGGATGTTTATCCTCGTAAGCCAACACAAAAACAGGTGACACTACGCCTTTCTCGTTTAAATATGCTGCTGGGCATCAAAGTGCCGACCGAAGAAATAGCTAAAATCCTTTTAGCCTTGAAATTCAAGCCACAGCTTAATGGTGATTTAGTCACTTGTTCAGTGCCTTTCTGGCGTAGCGACATTTATCGTGAGGTTGACCTGATTGAAGAGGTCATACGCGTATATGGCTATAATAAAATCCCGACACAGCAAAAAATCGAAATCGAGGCTGTGCCGGTTGATTCTCGTCAGAAATTAACCGATTCGGTCGCAAGGTACTTAAGCGGCTGTGGTTTTTATGAGACTATTATTGTAGGTTTTGTCAGTAATTCTGTTGCTGAGCTTTTTACAGGAAAAGATATTAAAAAGCATCTAAGTGTAAAAGATGAAACCGGAAAAGGTGTGAATCTGCTCCGCCAAAGCCTTTTAGGCTCATTATTGGAAGTTATGAAAACCAACCTTAATGTAAAGAATCGTCCTTGCAGGATTTATGAATTGGCAGATACTTATTTTCCGGTCGGCCAAAAGGGGAATCTGCCAATCGAAAAGGCCAAATTGTCTTTGGTTTGTGATAGTGACTTTAGAGACCTGAGAGGCGTAATTGAAGGTTTGATAAAGAGTATAAAAAGAGATGCTGAAATCGAATTTAGACCTGCTGACCTGGTCTGGGCAGAGGTTGGTGCTGAGATTATAGTAAGTCAAAAGACGTTTGGTAATGCCGGCATTTTTTCACAGGCGGTCAAGCAAGAATTTGATTTCAAAGACCTCAGTCTATATGGTGCGGAACTGGACTTTGAGCAGCTTATGGTCCTTCAGACAAGTCCTATAAAACTTAGGTTGATTCCAAGATTTCCTGCTATCGAGCGTGATCTTTCGATTGTCGTAGATGAGAAAATTCGATGGACGGACATTATTGATGCGGTCAGGAATAAAGCTCCTGCAGAATTGGAAGACATTCGGTTTGTCGGCGCATACCATGGCAAGGGTATCCCATCCGGCCAAAAGAGTGTCACGCTCTCGCTGCGGTTCAGAGACCAGGATGGTACTCTAACTCATGAAACTGTTGATCGTTTTCAGGCCGACATTGTTCAGAGCTTATCTGAATCAATCGCAGGGGAGCTACGAACTATTTAATTGCTGTTGCCGGGGATTATAACTCGTATTTTCAGAATGAATTTGGCTTAAAAAAGTCATCTGTGCTTGTTATAAGAACCGATAACGTTAAAATGGGGAATTATTTATCATATATGTTATCGGTATTTTCCTTGACTTTCAGATTGAGATATTATATAAAGGTATTTATTGCGGGCTTACCCCTGCATTGTACGTAAAGGAAGTTGTACTTTTGAAAGAACCGATACCCTTACTGAGGGAAATCAGGCCTTGACGGATCGGAAAAGCCTACACGATAGGAATTTCGGACGCAAGCAACGATTGCCCACCTGGATGTAATGGGTTCTTTTCAAAATCCTTTCTTTACGGCAAATGTGGAGGAAAGCTTGGCAATTTACAAAAGGCCTGTAGTAACAGGCCTTTTCTTTTTTCCAGCTCTTAGCTTATAAATGAGGGGAAAATCATCTGAATAAAACTTATAAACCTTATGTTTGCTTTGATTTTTAGGCTTAAGCCTTAGACTACATTTGCCGATTAAATAAGGGTTTGCAATGGTATATTATTTTTATTAGTGTTTGACATCAAAAGACTTATATTGTGGGAAGCTAAAAAATGCCGATGGTACGAAACTTCACGGTTCTACCTGCACTGCCGGATTCTTTGAATGACCTTGAAACAATCGCCAAGAACATGTTTTGGTCATGGAATCCTGAATTTATAGAGCTTTTCAAACGCATTGATGGTAGCTTGTGGAATGCGTCGGGTCATAATCCCATCCGGTTTCTTGGCACTGTTTCGCAGTCTCGTTTGGAAGCTCTGGCAGACAATCAGGGTTTTTTATGTGAATTACAGCGATGTGTAGAAAAGCTGAAGTCATACCTCCAGGAAACAACCTGGTTTGATAATGTTTGTTCCAAAACAACCAAACCTGTTATTGCCTATTTTAGTGCCGAATTTGGATTACACGAGTGTCTGTCTATTTATGCCGGGGGTTTGGGAATTTTAGCTGGTGATCACCTCAAAAGTGCCTCAGATCTTGGTGTGCCGATAGTTGGAGTTGGTCTTCTTTATCAGAAGGGTTATTTCCGCCAAAATTTGGATATTGATGGTCGCCAGCAGGAAATGTATATAGATAATGATTTTTTTAACTTACCTATCGAGCTTGTTTACAAAGACAGCGGACGACCCTTGACAATTAGCGTCGATTATCCAGGCAGATGCGTCTCAGCTCAAATCTGGTGTGTCTCTGTTGGGAGGATTAAACTATATCTGCTGGATACAAATATCCCTATTAACTCACCCGCAGATCGTATGATTACTGCCAGCCTTTATGGCGGTGACGTTGAGCTGAGAATTCGTCAGGAGATTGTATTGGGTATGGGAGGATTAAAGGCACTGACGGCTATGGGCATTACGCCTGACGTCTGTCACATGAATGAAGGACATGCTGCTTTTTTAGCCTTGGAAAGAATCCGGCAGCTACAAATTGATGAAAGTATGACCTTTGATGAGGCCATAGAGGCTACAAGGTCAAGCAATGTTTTCACAATGCATACACTTGTAAAGGCTGGACTCGATGAGTTTCCGGTGGAGCTGATGGATAAGTACCTCGGTCACTATTTTCCGCAACTTGGAATAAATCGGAACCAGTTTTTAGCGTTAGGTAGAATTTTTACTGATGACGAAAACGAGCCATTTAAGATGCCGATTCTGGCGATGAAGCTTAGTAGTTTCATAAATGGCGTGAGCAAATTGCATAGCCAAATATCACGTGAAGTATGGTCAAGCCTTTGGCCTGGCGTACCAGTTAAAGAGGTGCCGATAATAGCAATTACCAATGGCGTCCATACTAAAAGCTGGTTAGATGATGAGATGAGCTCCCTGTACGAAAAATACCTCGGCCCGAGCTGGTCTGATGGAGCCTTTAGCAATCCTGTTTGGAACAATATAGATGAAATTCCCGACGAGCAATTCTGGCAGGCTCATCAACGGTGCAAAGAGCATTTGATCGTTTTTGCACGTGATCGGCTGAAAACACAGTTGCAGCGTCGGGGAACTTGTCAAACGGAATTGAATCAAGCTGACGAAGTGCTCGACTCGGAGGCACTGACAATTGGTTTTGCACGGAGGTTTGTGGGTTATAAGAGGGCAAATCTTTTACTCAGGGATCCGCATCGTCTTGTAAAGCTGCTTACTGACACGGATAAACCCGTGCAGATTATTTTTGCGGGAAAGGCTCACCCCAGAGACAACGAGGGCAAAGAAATCATAAAGCAAATCATTCGTTTCGCGGCTCGGCTCGACGTTAGACGCCGTGTAGTTTTTCTCGAAGATTATGATATTGATATAGCCAGGGTTTTGGTCAGTGGCGTTGACGTCTGGCTTAGTAATCCTCGCAGGCCGATGGAAGCCAGCAGCACAAGCGGCATGAAGGCTGCGTTCAATGGCGTGTTAAATATAAGCACTCTGGATGGATGGTGGTGCGAAGGTTATCAACCCGATGGTGGATGGGTTATTGGTGCTGATCAGGATGTTTATGATGGAAATTATCAGGATGAAATGGACGCTCGGTCACTTTATAGCATCCTGGAAAATGAGGTGATACCATTATTTTATGCTCGCTCAGCCGATAATTTGCCGCGAGCATGGATACGCAGGGCAAAAAATTCCATAAAGTGGATAGCACCTCGATTCAACACGCATAGAATGGTTGCTCAATACACACGAAGATTCTATAATCCTGCGGCAGCCAAATGGCGGTATTTAACCGCTGCAGCTTGCAGCAGAGTCCGGGCATTTGCCAGCTGGAAGGCGGATATTAGAAAGGCCTGGCATCAGCTTACAGTAGAGGATATCGTAGTAGAAGTCAGTAACGGCGGTGATTATACACACCTAAATCACAAGCGACCTCAGCTTAAGGTCGGCTCACAGTTACGTGTTAGAGCCTTAGTTGAGCTGGGTGGGCTTAATCCATCCGATGTGTCGGTAGAGCTTTACCACGGCCCCGTCGATGGCAGCGGCAATCTTAGGGACGGCTCAGCAGTGCAGATGGGATATGTCAGCGCCGGTGAGCAAAAAAACAAACATTGGTTTGCCGGTTTACTGCTTTGCAGGAGAACCGGTCAGCACGGAATAGCTGTACGGGTACTGCCCAGCCATCCAGACTTTACAAATCCCTACGAGCTGCAGCTTATTCTATGGGGAAACACGGCCGCGCAGCAAAATGCTTGAATAGAAAATGGGTGGCCGTCGAACTTAAAAGCATCATAAAGCTGAGGGGCATAAGCTGTGGCGTCATTCACTTTCTTTACTGTTTAGCAGCTCATAAACCTCCTCGGCGGAGCTGGCTTTTTCAAGTGAATGTCTGAATTGCTCATCGAGCATCAGCCGGCTTATTTTGGCGAGAGCCTGGATATGTGGGCCGGTTTGGTCTGCCGGCGAAACCAGTAAAATGACGATGAATACCGGTTTGCCATCGACGCTATCAAAATCGATCGGTTCAGGAGCAATTCCAATTGCCATAACGAGCTCCTTGACGGCCTGGCATTTGCCATGAGGGATGGCAATTCCGGAACCGATTCCCGTGCTGCGGATTTTCTCACGATCAAATACTGCTTTTAAGGCAATATCTTTATCCAGCAAAAGGCCATCAGCATCAAGTAAATCTGCCAGCTCAGTTATCACGGCATATTTGTCTTTGCCTTGAATTGGTACTTTAACACAAGCTGGATGCAATATTTGTGTTAGAATCATATTTATTCAGCCTAATCCATCGTACATTTGTCAGAAATTATAAAAGAGTTTATTATACCAAATATAGAGGTGTTTGCAATAATTTGGCATAAATTTTCTTTATTGTTTTCAACTTTACATACCTTTACAGGAGGGTAAAATTAAATATTAGAAATAACGTGGATGTTACAGGCGTGAAACAGTTTAATTTTTTATAGACTGGCAGTGAATGTGAAATTAGCTATGGTAAAGATAAAACTTTATGATACAACTCTTCGCGATGGTATGCAGGCTGAAGGTGTAAGTTTTTCGCTGGATGATAAACTCGCCATCGCAAAATGCCTTGACCAGTTCGGTCTGGACTATATTGAAGGCGGATATGCCGCTTCCAATCCGAAGGAGATGCAGTTCTTTATTGAAGCCAATAAGCTGGATTTACAGAATTCAAAGATAGTCGCTTTCGGCAGCACCCGAAGAGCCGATTGTACCGTTTCGGATGATCTATCGCTAAATGCAATACTTGCCTGTAAAACACCGGCTGCGACCGTGTTCGGCAAAACATGGGATTTGCACGTGACAGATGTGCTTGGTTGTTCTCTGGATGAGAACCTGAGAATCTGTGCCGATTCAGTTGGATATTTGAAAAAGCATGGCCTTGAGGTTATTTTTGACGCTGAGCATTTTTACGATGGCTATAAAAATAATCCTGAATACGCATTAAAAGTCTTGCAGGCGGCTGCAGAGGCCGGTGCTGATGTGCTGGTGCTTTGCGATACCAATGGCGGAACGCTACCCGATCAGGTGTACGAGATTACAAAAACCGTTTGCGACAGATTCGGCACGCTTATTGTTGGCATTCACACCCATAACGATATCGACTGTGCTACGGCCAACTCTCTCGCTGCGATTCGAGCTGGTGCTCGGCAGGTCCAGGGCACGATGAACGGGCTTGGCGAGCGATGCGGCAATGCCAATCTATGCACGGTCATACCTAATCTTGCTTTTAAAATGGGCTTTGATGTTCTCAGCCCCGAAAAAATTAAAACCTTGACCGAGGTTTCTCGCATCATCTTTGAGATAGAAAATCTTACGCCGGTAATGAATATGCCCTATGTCGGCGAAAGCGCATTTGCACACAAAGCGGGCTTGCATATCGATGCTCTACGGAAGAATAAACGTACTTATGAGCACATCGACCCGTCACTCGTTGGCAACGAACGGCGTTTTCTTCTATCCGAATTGAGCGGCAGATCAAATATCCTGGCCAAGCTGGAAAAGGCGAAGATAGTGCAAGACAGGAAATTAGCTGAGAAAATCCTCCGCAAGGTTCAGGACCTGGAGAGTCAGGGCTACCAATTTGAAGCTGCCGATGCGAGCTTTGACCTGCTTGTAAAGAAGGTTATGGGCACATATAAGCCTGCTTTTGAGCTTATAAAATATTACATAACCACTGAAAAACACGCGACCGGTGATTTGGTTACAGAGGCGACGGTCAAGCTAAAGGTCGGCGACAAGGTAGAGCACGTAGTCGGTGAGGGCGACGGCCCTGTAAATGCGCTTGATGCTGCTTTGCGAAAGGCGTTGGAGGGTTTTTATCCGGGCATCAATGATATCAGGCTGATTGATTATAAGGTTCGTGTGGTAAATGCAAAAGCAGGAACCGCTGCCCGTGTGCGTGTAATAATTGAGTCGCGTGATAAACAATCTATCTGGGGTACGGTCGGCTGCTCAGAAAACATTATCGAAGCCTCCTGGCAGGCCCTTGTCGATAGCGTTGAATACAAACTGCAAAAAGATGCAAAATAATATCAAAGGGAAAAACGCACCGGCGACAAACTGCAATTTCTATGTGGTCTTATAAGCCTTCTTAATTTCGTCGGCTATAATTTCAAGTCCTTTGCTGACTATTTCTTTATCCTGCGAGTAATTTATACGAATACATTCCTGCCTATGCTGCCATTTTTCCTCAAGGCCTGGAAAGAAATAATGGCCGGGGACAACCAGAACCCCTCTTTTTTTAAGTCGCTGATAAAGCTCATCATCTGTGATAGGCAGGTCTCGCAGCCACAGCCATAAAAAGAATGCGCCTTCGGGCTTGTGTATATGAAAATCAATGCCGTCTAATTGCTCTGACAATTGCTCGACGGCATCGGCTGCCTTTTTCTGATAGAAGGGCTTAATTATGTCCCTGCTTAAACGAATAATCTCTCCGCTGAGAACCAGGCTCGTTGCTATGGCTGCTCCAATGCCGCCCGGAGCGAGGCTCACT
The DNA here is from genome assembly GCA_964601355.1 of uncultured Pirellulales bacterium. Taxonomy (GTDB): domain Bacteria; phylum Planctomycetota; class Phycisphaerae; order Sedimentisphaerales; family Anaerobacaceae; genus CAZRNB01. Next base: position 11,238 of record CAZRNB010000052.1, on the reverse strand, counting down.
ATCGCATTGACCTGCGAAACCATATTTATGATTTCTTCGTTGGCGATGACAATTCCGGTGCGGGCTGCCGGCAGGCCGAGCTTGGAAAGACTCATACATAAAATAATATTTTTATTCCAGATAAGTTTGGCATCGGTAAAAACTATATTTGGAAAGGGGATGCCGTAGGCGTTATCAATAATCAATGGAATATTGTTGGCACAGGCGAGACTGCCGAGTTTTTCAATTTCTGAATCGGTTAAAACGTTGCCGGTTGGATTGGTGGGACGTGACACACAAATAGCGCCGATTTCATCGGTAATCTTAAGCCGGCTGAAGTCAATATGGTATTTAAATATATGGTCGTTGATATGCTGAATCTGCGGCTTGTTGGCTGCGAATGGATTATCGACTAAGCTGACATCACTGTATCCGATATATTCGGGGGCGAGCGGCAATAATATCTTCTTCCGGCAGGCATACCGCGTATTATTGGCTATGCCCTCAAAGCCGCCGGAAAACAGGTTAAAAAGGATGAAAAATGCCGACTGGCTGCCGTTGGTTAGTGCGATATTCTGAGATTTTATATTCCAGCCGAATTCGTTATTGAGCAGGGCGGCGACTGCTTCGATAAATCTTTTGTTACCTTGAGGCGGGTCGTAATTTCCGATTGTCTGCTCAAATTCGTCTTTATCTTCCAGCAGTTTTGTCATGCTCCGGCGAAAGCACTGCTGAACCTCTGGGATATGCGCCGGATTTCCTCCGCCGAGCATGAGTATATTTCCGCTTTCGGCAAGGGCTTTGCCCAAGTCATCCATAAGCTGGCCGATACCGGAGGCTATTGTTTTTGAACTAAGTATCATACGAGAACCTACGGTTTTGAAAGCATTGGCTCGGCCCGTTTGATAAATTGTATGGCAAGACCCCATGGATCCCGCAGTACAGCAATTTCATCGCCGCCGGGTGTCAGGGTTACTTCTCCGACGGCAGTTGCCCCGGCAGCCATAAGCTTTGAACGTATTGCTTTGACATCCTCGACCATAAATGCAACATGAAGAACGAGAGGATCCATCGATGAATAATCAGGCACATCGTCGGGAGGATTGTTATATAACTCCAGCATCATATTTTTTCCCGCATCTGAGATGAAGCGCGCGTTTACCGGTGCAGGCCCTTTTCTAATAATACTCATACCAAGGTTTTGGCAATACCATTCCGCCATTGTGACGGGTTCTTTAACGTTTAATGCAACGTGTTCAATGCGAAATCCTTTACCACGCTCGAGACATACTTTATTCTTGTTTTCCATCTTCATACCATGAATTGTGAGTTTTGAAAAAGACTATTAACGGACAGCTTTTACGCCACCAGCACCCAGTGCCCTTTTGGCCTCGGCTTCAACCGCTTTTTGGCTGACCATTGTAATGTCACCAGGTGTTTCCTGCACTAAGATTCCGTGAGCGGCGCCCCAATTGACCGCCGTTTGCAGGTCTTTGCCCTTCAGTAGTGCTGCCAGAACGCCGGAGGCAAAAGAATCTCCACCTCCTGTTCTATCTCTTATAGGGACATTCTCACGCAGCGGAGCTTCATGGAAAATATTGTTTCGCACATCATATAATATAGCCGCCCAGCTAATCACGTCCGCGTTGTGCGCATCTCTCCACTGGGTGCCGATTAAGCTCAAGTTAGGCAAATCCTTCGCGACTTTGGTAACGGTTTGTTTGTACGCCTCCGCCCATTCCTTATATGAAGCGCCTTTGGTAACTTTGGTTTCATAGCCGAGGGCGTCAGACAAGTCTGAGTCATTTCCAGCTAACATGCCTATATATGGTGCAAGCCTTCGATTTATGTCCCTTGCCTTTTGCTTGTCAGGCTCGACCTTTGATCTGTAATTGAGATCGGCTGAGACAAAGGTGCCATGTTCGGCTGCTTTTTGTGCGGCTTTAATGGCGAGGTTTGCAGTTTTAGTTCCGATTAAGGTAAAGATTCCGCCGGTATTAAAAACTCTTACGCCTGCCTGGCCGAATAGCTCGTCGAAATCAACGTCTCCCGGCTCAAGAAGACGTGATGCGCTATTGCCGCGGTAATAGGTTGTGTCTGACGGCAGAACGCCGGAGCCGTTATAGGTAAAATTGATGCCGTTGCATACCGTGCCTTTTTTGTCGGTGGAGAATTTACTTCCGTCGTTATTTGTATTCCACCAGATGATTCTGCTTGTATCGACACCGGCTTCTCTCATTTGATTGCGAATGTTTTCGCCAACAGGGTCATCAACAAGAGCGGTCAAAACCGCTGTTCGCAGGCCGAATGTATAAGCTAAGCCGCAGGCCACGTTGGTTTCACCGCCTCCTTGTGAGATTCTGATATTGTCACGCACCCTCGCCGTCGGAACGTCTTTGGGGTCTAATCTGAGCATGACTTCACCCAGAGATACGCCGTCGTATCGGCATTTTTCAGCCGGCTTTATGGATTTATAGTCAATTATCTTTGCCATTTTCGGCCTCCGTCAAATTTATCCGCAACAATTCATAAATACCGATTTGACAGGATATGTTAAACAAAATAGAGGGCAATTTCAAAGGTTTTCATTTCTTGTTCGGTTTTTTTTGTGATTTCGCAATGATGACAGTTGACACTATGTCTGGCCGATTGTTATGTTGTGATCATGTAAGCGGTTAAGTTGTATACGCCTGTAGCTCAATTGGATAGAGCGTCGGTCTACGGAACCGAAGGTTAGAGGTCCGAATCCCCTCAGGCGTAGTTTGTTTTTGTCGATGACACGTGGTGACAATCCCCTACTTTCCGTGCATAACGTTTCACTTTGCAAGGGCTTGTGATTATCCGCTTTTTCCGGTCTGATAGAAAGTAAGCTGACATCGGCTGCCAATTGGTTACAGCCAGAGAAAGCAGTTGGTGTCAACTGGGGTGTCAATTTTTCTGGGTTATTTTGAGCAACATCGACCGGTTTATTATCTGTGCCGGTAGCAACTTGTTGTCGATTGCTCGATGTAGAAAAATCTGGTAGCTTGGCTACCGCATCTGATTCCTGTCCTCTGAAAATATGGGTATATCGAGACATCGTCAGGTTTATATCACCGTGCCTCATAATCGACTGGATAACTTTAGGATGCACTCCACTGGCTGCTAACAAGCTGCCGGTCGTATGTCGCAGGCTATGAAAGTCCCTGTATCGTCCGGCCTCATCGACATAGTCAATACCGGCAGCGGCAAGGTCGGCCTTGAACATCTTTGCGGTCTTATCGGGTATATTGAATACCTTAACAGTTGGCATTTTACCTGCCAGATAGCTCTGCAAAGCAACAGCAGACTCTTTTCGCAAGGGCAGGATACTTTGTTTCCGGTTTTTGCTATAAGCAGCCTCAACGGTTACAGTGCAATTTTCAAAATCAAAAGACCCGACCGTAAGCGTTTTTAGTTCGTTCCGCCGCAGGCCGCTTTCAATACCCAAACGATACAGCAGGCTTCTTTGATACCCATCCATCCCGAATCGCGGCCCAGCGGCCCTCGTAGCTTCTAAAAGACGCCTTACCTCATCTGGTTCAAGCGCCCTGCGGTCGTGTCGTCTATCGGTTCGCACATTCAAACCTTTGAGATGCTCAAGTGGTGATTCGCTGGCTCGTCTGTCCTGCACCATCCAGCGACAAAATTGCTTTATATCTTTCAGGTAGAAATTGAATGTCTGAGCAGATATGCCATCCGGTCTGTTTCGCAGGCCAGCAAGGTATCCTTGCACCTTACTTGCGGATATATCCGTCCACGTCTTAAACTGGCAGCCTTCAACTATTCGCCTTGCTCTCGATGTTACTTGGTCAGCGTGTTTGGTCGTGCAGCCTTTTGCCAATAACGACTGGCGAAAGTCCTCAAGGTGTTGTATTAGCGGCCTGGTGCGGTGCTCTTTATAGCGGTCAATAATCCCTGCCCTTGCCAATTCCGCTTCTTTCTCCAGTTTGGCTGCAAGCTGCTGACTGGCTGTTTTGTCCTTAAAGCCCACTGCACGGCGTTCTATACCATCGGCATCAATAAACTTGATATGCCATTTCGCCGATTGCTGGATAACGGTTTTGCCGTTCGGCAACTTTACTCTCCGCTTACGCTTAAAAATGCTTGCCATAATATCACCTTATTTTTCCTTACATTTTTTTGCTACGAGTTCCAACCGCAAAGCTTGTGCAACTTTAGCGGCTGATCCAAGCGTTAAAGACCGTTTACCGCGAACAAAGTAACTCAGTTGCGAGTTCGTAACTCCCGACATCTTACAAAGCCTGTAGCGTCTTATTTCTGAATTCAGAATTGCGTCCCTCAACTGGGCTTCTATATTTTTGGTTTCCGTTTTCATACGCTTATTCTATATCAGTCATTTATATTTGTCAACTGCGAAATATATTATTTTCCAACCTTTTTGTATCTGTCTTGATTCTCTCGGTTATTTCCCGCAAAGCCTGCCTTTCTGCTTCTTCTCTGGTCAGACCACCATCATATTCGAGAATAGCGGCACGCTCCTCGTATTCTATCCGCCAGTCCATAGATAGGCTGTCTAAATCAATTGAGTCTGGAAAGTCTAAACTTCTTCCAGCCCGCAAAGCTCTTAGGCGGTCAAGAGCAAAATTCATATAGCTACCTCCTGCGCAAATTGCGCAGAATACGCAGAATTCGTACTTGGCTGGTAATTCTGCGCATTGTGCGTATTCTGCGCGAGCCATAACGGATTTATTTTATACTTCTGGCTCGGTTTTCGACCCGGACCTAAGCGGTCTTGTGGAATCTCTCGGATATAGTCATGGTCAAGAAGTATCCCTAAAGGCTTGTCAAGTTCATCGACCTTCTGAATACCGCCGCGAAGGGCATTAAATGCCTCACGCTTGGTAAACTCTGTTATTTGCTCAGAGGATACCCAGTCAAGTATTCTCCGAGCCGAATCAATAGATGGGTCTGTACCCATTTCAAAAAATGCGGCTTTTGCATGTGGTATCAAGTATTCACCAATTGCGATTGCTCCCAGCATAGTTTCAGCATCTACCTGAGCCTTTGCCGGATTACCCGAAGTAGCATAAATCAAGCCGTGGAAAATACCGGCTATGCGACATACAGCACCAACCAACTTACCTGCCCAGTCATCTATAGATGCAAAATCACCCCCTGCCCCAAGCTGTTGTTCAACCTGTATAGCAAACCTGTCTATTTCCTTCATCGCATCACTGCCAACAGTTACTATGTAAGGACAGGGCTTGCCGTTATCATCAAGGTTTACCTCAAGTCTGAGAATATTGGTAATCTGCTGATGGTATTTGGCAGCTATTCCTGGTTCAACCGGACAAGGATTGATTTTTCGAAAACCCAACAGGGATTTGGGCAATGAATAAAGAAAACGTCCCAGCAATCCGCGTCCGCGAAATCCTTTTTTTAGCGTGAGACCTCGAAGGACTTCAGGCTGAACGGCAACCCCGATGCTAAGTGCAGGCTTATTTATGTATCTTGGCAAAAAATCACGATTAGCTCGATTTACCCGAATATCATCACCTGCGTGACCCTTCAAGTAAACCCCAAGATTCGGAGCACCGTTGCTGCTGTAACGACCTGCCATAAGGTCAAATATATCACCTTCCGGACTTAATAATGAAAAACGTCCCGCATTATCGCTTAACAATAATGCTACGCTCTCAGGAGTTGCGTCATCTCCTATGTACTGAGGGCTTTTCAGAACTTCCAGTCCGTTCAATTCTTCTACGAGTTCTTTTGCGCGTTTTTTATGATATTCCCCATCCTCTGCTTTCTTTGAACTGGCAGCTTGTTTACGGGCATGTTTCAAAGACTCTTCAAGGATAATTCGCTGATTATGACTCTGCTCTATCATCGGCGCCAACCGCTCGACTTCCTGTCTTTCAAAAAATGCAAGTGGTTCCATTACGATTTGGAAGACCCCGCTTTTGCGATTTGCTGGCGGCAGGGCAACGACTGTGAACAGATTAACTGGCTCCCAGTGGTCTCCCCGGACGTGAACAACGATCCGTTTAGCGAGCGAAGCACCTCCAACCGACAAGACAAGCATCGCTGGCAGGTCAACCGGAACCTGATATGATTCTGCTATCGCTGCGCAGAATTCGCTTAATACGCGTAATTGGCCCGGAAACGCCTCCAATGGAAATCCCGGCAGGTCAAATTGTCCTAACGGAGCAGGCAATTCCCAGTCCTGAAGATGCTCGTGTTGCGATTCAAAGTTATCTATCTGCGGCTCAAACGGTTTGGCTGAATCTACCAGTTGGATTAGCTTGGCGGTATCTCCGCCATTGTTAAGCCAGTCGGACACATCTCCTTTTTGTGGCAGGTCTGGCAGATTGACAATGCGAATCTCTCCGGCTATGCCATACAAAGAATTAGCAACTTGCAAAGCGTGCTTATGGCCAGCGGTGTCATTGTCAGGCAGGATACAAACTAATCGACCGGCAAAAAACTTATTGTATTCCGGCAACCACTTTCCCGCGCCACCGGAGTTAGTAGTCGCTGTAAATCCTAAACTGTGTAACCGGTCGCAGTCCTTTTCGCCCTCAGCAATGAAAATCCAATCCTGCATTGGTGCTTTTATCAGTTCTGGCAGTTGATACAAAACAGGTTTCACACCGTCAAGATTCCAGAGCCATTGCCCTGGGTTATCAGGGTCAGGACGCCGCTGCCGAAAATCTTTGGGTTCATATCTCACAACCTGATACAGAAGCTTACCTGATTCATCTTTGTAATCGTAAGTTGCAACAATTCTTTTTTCAGCCACAGCGCACCCCCTCAGCTTGTTTGAAGCCGATTTTCAATCGCAATAAACTGTCAAGAAAGATTAGAGCTGTAGCCTGCTCAGGTGAACTTAAATTATGATCTTGCAAAACAAACACAAAACCGGCCAGTAAATAATCTATTTGGCTTGAAAAATTCTCTGTAGTGTTATAGAATTGACTTCGCAAATTATTCTTGTTGGCCATTGCCTCACATGTTTTTAAGACAATGGCCATTGCTTTTTGTGGATTCATCTTTGCGCCTCCTGGATTGATTCAAAGGTTTTTCTGTCAGGTGCACCGGCAGCCAGCCACTTTGCGATTGTGCTTTCTGCCCAGCGCACACTTCCGCCGATTCGTAAGGGCTTGGGTAGTTTTCCACAACTGTTGAGGCGGAAAATTTGTCGTTTCGACAAGGACAGCATTTCACCTACTGTTTTCGCTGTAAGTAGTTTTTCTGTAGTTTCGTTATTTGCCATTTGTCTTACCCCTGTAATTAAAATTACCGTATGTCTTTAACTACCTACAGGAGGTTACAAATGGCGTAACAATGTTACAAAGCGTGTAACAAATAAAAAAATTTGTGGAGTTTTTATAATTCCCAGTTGATTTTCTTGTCGAGCGTGTATGTGAAATCTGAGCCACGCAGAATTGAATTGTTGAGGTGTTGATATAAAGATTGGTTATGTTCTTTTATGTTATCGAGTGCTCTGTTAATTGCATTAGTAACAGCTATACGTGCCTTCTCCTTATTGTCAGAAAACTTGGCACTTTTTCCACCGAATGTATCAGTTTTTAGCAAGGTAAGTATTTCTTCTTGCTCTTTATTAAGCCTGTCCTGTGTTGCAAAGTCATTATTCTTTTTAGCTTCATCCAATTCCCTATCAATTTCAATAAGCCGTTTTTGGCAATCAGCAATTGTTTTACTGTCTGCTACATCTTGCTGATTTGCCGAATCCATATAGATAATTTCACCTTTTACATAGAACTGCATCGCTGCTATTGATTCGTCAGGTTTTTCTAAAAGACGGTGAATATAAGACATCCCTTTGCTATTCTTAATTGTTGTTGTAGCACTGCCCTGATACGCGACCTGCCAATAGTCTCCATCTTTCCTAAAAATGTTTTCAGCTTCTTTTGGTGTCTCTTTGACAGGCTGAGCTTTTTGACGTGTTTCTATGGACTTTTCGGCTGCCGACTCCTCTTTGGCCATTTTTGCTATATCTCGTAGACCCACCGTCAACTTGGCCATATCCTGTCGTAGATTCTCTAAAGCGATCGAAGGCCGAAGCTCTGTTCGGCTATTAGCAATCGCTTGGTCGACTGCTTTTATGTCTGTAAGAAGTTTATCATACTTCTCCTGTACCCACTTAGCGACATCTGGTTTATGCCAGCGCAGCACAACCAAGTCAGTGCTAAAAAACCATTCGACCGACTTAATAGCTCTCTGATAGTAGCCTAATCTTGGAGGAACCCTGTCAGTCACAGGGTCTGTCGTAATACACTTCTCTAATTTCTGAGCGACTTGGGCAGCCTTCTTAGCGATTTGCTCTATCGACTTATCCTCTGATGGTGCTTCAGCCTGCTCAGTTTCTACTGGCGCTTGCTTTGATTCCGTCTCTATGACCTTCTGGATTTTCTTAAGTTCGTATATGGCATCAGACAACTTTACTGGCTCAGCAGTCTTTATGGCTTTCTGAATTCCCTCTGTGTCAATATAAGGTTTCATAAAGGGCAACCAAGGCGTTAAATCTGTATCCAGTTGAATTATCAATGGCTGAATATGGTTTTTCCAGTAGAGTTGTCTTTGTTTGGCTGTATATTGATTCAGGAAGTTCCGAAACTCCTTTTCGTCAAAGTCATATCTTACAAATAATCCTGCATGCTTGTTAGGGTTATACCACTCTATCCGCTCGGGTTCCTCTGGCCCGTAATCAACGGCAGATGGGAGCTTAAGATTCTGGGCAAATCGGCCCCTGTTCACTGATCCTGTTGGTGTAAAATAACTATCTACTGTGCCGAAATTACTCCAGCATTCTTCTTTATTGGTGTAGCTTAACCAAAGAATATAAAGAGCGGTATCTGTGCCAGCCTTGATAGCTTCAGACTGCAATGGTGTTAGAAAGCTCTTTTTTTTAAGTTGCTTTACTTCTTGCTTGAGTTTTTCAGCTTGTTCGATTAAGGTTTTAATGTCATTCAAATTTGGCTTCACCATGTCCTGCATTTTAAGCATCCTGGAATCTGAGGCATTTGTAATTACCCTACTTTGTCACTCTTGATTCCTCACAGCCAACCGCCGCTCGATACACACCGTATATTGGGAGTTTGTCGCAGGGACGTTTTGGTGAATAATTCCGCCACATAGGAATTCCTCTCCAAAAAAATTCTATTTTATTGGCCAGCCGGTGTGGGTGTCGATTGTTTTTATTGGTTTTTCGGTTCGTATGCATCACATATAAACTCGTCCTGGCCTTGCTGATCTGATCGCGTCAAATTACATAAAATCTCTTCTTCGCCGGAAAGCTCGTTCTTTTTGCATGTAATACATAAATCCGGCTTTAAAATTAATTCCTGATTAATCTCAGTCCCATCATCGAAGTATTTACCTTCCTGTTCATCCATTTCAAACTGTCCCTATGATTGATATGGCCTGCTAATCTTTATTTTATTGGCCAGCCGGTGTGGGTGTTGATTGTCTCGTCAATCTTATTTGCTTTGCCCTTCAACAATGGCGATTTCGTTGTCGGTCAGGCCGTAAAGGGCGTAAACCATCTGGTCGATTTGCTTCTTCATTTCCCTTGAAAATACTACGTCTTGGATTTTGCAGATCTTGCTAATATTATTTCCGATAGTATTTTTATAATCTCTTCGCGTTGCGCCTTCTTCAATCCAAGATGGTCAAATACAATTTGGTCGATTTCTCTATGTTCATTTGTATAGATCTCTTCTATAGTATTAAGGGCCTCCCTCGATCGAAGTGTCGAGAATATATTTTTAATCTTATCTATCACTCCAAAATCAAAGTAGATTGGGAAAGATTTAAGGTCGGTTGCTTCTGCTTTAAGTAAACCACCGCCAAGATTTTTGCGGCCCCCAATTTCTCTTATGAGCCAGAGTATCGATGAATTTAAAAACAACCACAAATTCCATACAACGTTCTCTATTTTTTTACAGTGGCCTGCGTAAATATCAACATAGCTTGAAGAAAAAGCATTTATAGTATTCATTGCACAGAAATGTCGTGAAACACCTCTCGGTAGAATCAAAACGGGTTTATCTTTAGAAGTGGAATCCGGATTAAATAACTTAATGCCTCGCTCATCCAATATACCTTTATATTCGGAGGTCAGTTTGGTTTTATCTATAAGATATTGCGAAGTGGAGGAAAGTTCAAAAACAGCACCATCTAAATTTGTCATTATTGGAATCCATGCATTCTTGGGAAGTGGGATATCAGATATAAGATCAGGTGAAATGAAATATTCACTTGTCAAATTAAGTCCTTGCCCGATTTTGATATCGGACCCTCTTATCTCTGTATAAGGTACCCCTTTTTCCTGAAGAACTTCAAGCACTTCTACAATACAAGTATCAGAAGCCAACAAAACGCCCCATTTTGTGTTATGTAGTACTTTATCTCCGTTATTGTAGACATAACAGTCCACTTCGTTACTTGCGAAAGATCGTTCTATGAATCCCACAGAAAATGGATGTCGCTCAAATGCCTCGTGGCATCTTACAAAACAGACTTTGCTATCATCAGAAGCGTGGTTTCCTCTGAAAATCAGAATTACGGTATTAACATTTGGACCGCTCCTGCTATCGAAGTATTTATAATCGCTATCAATGATAGCTTTGATCTCAGTATTCTTAAGAAGAAAGCTTTGCAGCTTTTTGCCATAGTCGGTGTCAAGCCAAGAATTCTGTGTTATAAGAACAACGTATCCAGATTCATTCACTATGGAGATACTGACCTCGATAAAATAAACTAAAAGGTCGGAACCTCTTGGAAGGGGTGAATAACCGGGCCAACGGTGTTTATAGGCTTTTTGGATAGCATCTTTCATGCCATCGGTGAATTGTGGGCTACGAGACTCTAGATAGGGTGGATTCCCTATAACTATATGAAATCCATCCTTAATTCCAAACATCCATTCGGGATCGAACCACTGGCAGGATTCATAAGCAAAGGGATTCCATTGGGCAAGTTCGAGTGCCTTTTCGCTTCCATCTTTCCAATCGAGGGCCAGACGGGATAACTCACTGCGAATGGTCAAAAATTTATTCTCAAGGTCTTTTTTCTCTTTGCCGTAACTATTGAGGTATTCTTCTCTAACCTGTTTAAGTTCGTTTATTTTCTTGGCGGCTTCGGCGGTTAAGAGCATATCACCGCCCAGGTCCATCAGGGTATTTGCGCAGACGAATTTGAATTCAAGATTGGGAAGCGGTTCGACGCCGCGATTGGATTGTGTGTCGTCGA
>CAZRNB010000051.1:0-19967 GCA_964601355.1 uncultured Pirellulales bacterium | reverse complement strand
TATGCCCAATTTTCTTGTTATTCTTTACCAATATCATGAGTGAGTACCAAAAATTAACTTTGTTGATTAAAAGTTTAATGCCTGAGAGAATAACTAAACGGCATGGGCCGTTATCTGGTGCTGATAAAAGTTGAGATTCAAAGATTTAAGAACGATTAAGTTATTGAAAAACTGTCGGAGAGGATATTAAAATTAGCCGCAAGTGGGTGTTTCCTGCTTGAGACATAGTTGATAGTAGTGAAAACTATAACCGTCGCCTTTAGAAGACGTGAGATAACCGACGGTATTTATAACTAAGTTTAGTGTATGGAGAATGGAAATGAATCGAGTCCCTACTAAGGTATTTCTCACTAAAGGTATTGGACGGCATAAGTACCAGTTGAAGTCCTTTGAGCAGGCGCTCCAGAAGGCGGGCATAGCGCATCAGAACCTTGTTCGAGTGTCGTCAATTCTGCCGCCGAAGTGCAAGATTATTAGTCGCGAGAAAGGCCTGAAGGAGTTAGTTCCGGGAGCAATATGTTTCTGCGTTATGGCCAGGGCCGATACGGATGAGAACGGAAGGCTGGTTGCGTCCTCAGTAGGAATGGCTGTGCCGAAAGACAGCAATAGGTGGGGGTATCTCAGCGAGGTGCATAACTATGGAATGAACAGGAAAGAAGCCTCTGATATGGCTGAAGACCTGGCGGCGGAGATGCTTGGCACAACGCTGGGGATAGAGGTTGATCCGAACCAGGCCTGGTCGGAAAAAGAGCAGGTTTATAAGTCCAGCGGGACCATCATCAGGACCTCAAGCATAACGCAGACCGCTCGCGGCAAAAGAGACGTATGGACTACAGTTGTGGCCATAGCAGTGTTTATATTAGAATAAAAAAGTTTAGAGAAAAGTGAGCTAAAGTGTAAAGTGTCTAAATGGCATCAGCCATCCCTTACGGGAGTGAGCTAAAGTTAAAATGTACGTGTTTAGACAAGGGAAAAACCATCCCCAAAGCCTACGGCTTTGAGGCTGCCACGCGTCCTCGAACGGTTTTATTGGGTGGCAGCCTCAAGTTCAAGAGCCCGCGGTGCGGGGTCCAAGATTGTGGATGGCCGTGTAATTCGTATCCGGCTAAACACGTACGTTAAAATTTTTAACTTTAGGCATTTAACGTTTTAGGCACTCTAGTTTTGAGGTCTTACCATGTCGATGGCAGGTAATTTTGGAGATTTGCCGGGCGAATATTCTAAATTAAGCGACGCCCGTATAATTGTAATTCCTGTTCCGTATGATCAGACAAGCACGTGGATAAAAGGGGCCGACAAGGGGCCGGCCGCTATAATAGAGGCCTCGGCTAAAATGGAGCTTTATGATATCGAGACAGACTCCGAGGTTTACCGCAAAGGTATATTTACGGCTGATGCTTTGAAGGTAGGGGGTCTATTGCCTGAGGATATGATAGAAAAGGTAAGTGAAGAAGTCCGGCAATATATCGGGAAGGAAAAATTCATTGTGGTCTTGGGTGGCGAACACTCGGTCAGTATCGGCTCTATCAAAGCGCACGTCGAAAAAAACACAAGTCTTACTGTTTTGCAGCTTGATGCCCATACAGATTTGAGAGACGAGTATAACGGCTCTAAATACAATCATGCCTGTGTGATAGCCAGAGCCAGAGAGATGTGCCCGATTGTGCAGGTGGGCATAAGAAGCATGGATAGCTCCGAGAAGAAGCTTATGAATCGTGCAAATGTTTTCTTCGCAGAAGATATTTATTCGAGAACGGATTGGATTGACAAGGTTATTTCAAAATTGACAGACAGAGTTTATGTTACCATCGACCTTGATGTTTTTGACCCTTCGATAATGTCTTCTACGGGAACGCCGGAGCCGGGAGGTTTGTTATGGTACGATATGCTGAAGCTTCTTAAGGCGGTTTCCGATAATAGAGACATTATTGGTTTTGATGTTGTTGAGCTGTGCCCGAATGAGAGAATCAAAGCGCCGGATTTCCTGGCGGCAAAGCTGGTTTACAAGCTCTTAAGCTATAAATTCCGAGGATCAAATGATAAAAAAAGATTTTCTGAAGGAACCCGTTAAACATATCGACATAAAATCTTTTGACTCCACTGAGATAATTAAGGGCTTCAGAGGTATGTCCTTTACTGCCCGCGAAACGGCCGGAGCCGCTGATATTTTTAGTGAGATGATAAATGATAAGGATTGCACGATTATATTGTGCATAGCCGGAAGCTCCAGTGCGGCAGGGTGTATGCAGATATATGCCGATATGGTCAGGCATAATATGGCCGACGTCGTTGTCGCTACTGGTGCGGCAATTGTCGATATGGACTTCTTTGAAGCCCTGGGATTTCGCCATTTCAAAGGAAGTCCGTATGTTGACGACAAAAAGCTCAGAGACCTTTATATCGACAGAATCTATGACACGTTTATCGACGAAGAACAGTTACAAATTTGTGACAATACGATAAAACAAATAGCCGATGCTTTGGAGAAGAGGCCATATTCATCGAGAGAATTTATTAAGGAGATGGGCAAATATCTCAAAACTAAAAACTCAAGCCTGCCCCGAGCGCAGTCGAGGGGACTAAAAACTCAAAACTGTGGTCTTGTTCAGGCGGCTTACGAAAATGATGTCCCGATATTTTGTCCTGCGTTTTCGGATTCAAGCGCCGGCTTTGGTCTTGTAAAGCACCAGGAGGGGAACCCGAAGGATCACATTTCTATTGATTCTGTAAAGGATTTCAGGGAGCTTACTGAGATTAAAATCAGGTCTCCGGTCTCGGGCCTATTTATGATAGGGGGCGGCGTGCCCAAAAATTTTGCCCAGGATGCGGTGGTTTGCGCGGAAATCTTAGGAAAGCAGGTACCGGTGCACAAATATGCCGTCCAGATTACGGTTGCCGACGTTAGGGATGGAGCCTGCTCAAGCTCCACACTTAAGGAGGCGTCCTCGTGGGGCAAGGTCGGTACAGGCTATGAGCAGATGGTTTATGCAGAGGCTACAAGTGTCCTGCCTTTAATTGTGAGCTATATATATCACAGACGAGATTGGGAAAGCAGAGAAAAAAGACAATGGAGCAGAATTTTCGAGTAAGAAAGAAGTGTGATTATTTTATACTACAAAATCGGGGCGACAGGACTTGAACCTGCGACCTCTTGCACCCCATGCAAGCGCGCTAGCCAAACTGCGCCACGCCCCGTTAATTGATAATATTCTAATACAAGATAATTCATAAGACAAGTGCTTTTTGATAATTGTAATTTTCAAATGACCTTACAGCCTAAACTGTTATTTAATATCTGTTTCGGATACCGGTTTTTGTCATTCCCGCGTTTGAGATTGCCACGGCCTATTTCATAGGCCTCGCAATGACATGAAAACGCCGCATTTGTCATTGCGAGGAGCGAAGCGACGAAGCAATCTCTACTTTAGCAACAAGCCCTTTCGCAGGTATGACATCTTCGTTTTTATTCTTTCCGTAACAGGAGCTAATTAAGCAATTCTCTAATTCACTAATTCAACAGTTCTTTAATTACTCAAACTGACCGATCTGGCTACGGCTTGACCTTCTCGCTTCGGCGAAGCGATTCGCAGAGACGAGTCGCCAAGACGAGTTCGTATTGTCATACCCGCGAAGCTTGTCCTCGACCTGATCGGGGAGCGGGTATCCATTTACCGTATCGTAGCAGTGGATTCCCGCTTGCGCGGGAATGACATTCGTCGATATCCAATTGTTGGATAAGCATTTATGAATATTTCTCGTAAAAAAACGGTCAGTTTGAGTTAATTACCTGATCTCCTGCTTTTCTGATTCCCTGCTACCTGATTCCCTGATTGCCTGATAACCTCACATCATTGAGCATATTTTCTGACTCTTTCACTTTTGGATCTAAAATCTCTTTCCTGCAAAAAAAAGCTTTTTTTAGCTGCTGGCGGGCCTTTGCTTTATCACCCATAGCCAGATAGATTTCTCCAAGCAAATGCCCTGCATCACCTTCCGTCCAGCGGTATTTCATAACAATGGCCTTTTCGTATGCTGATTTTGCATTTATTTCCGCTTTCTCGAAGTCTTTTCGCGCCAGATACGCCTTTGCTAAAATTAGCTCCGCCCCCGGCTCATAGAACCGAAATCCTGTCCGACCACACATCTTCAAAACCTGCCTTGCAGAATCAACAGCATCTTTATATTCTCTAATATCTAATTTCAGTCTGCCGGACTCAAGCAAGGCCTCAATTTCAAGAAATGGCACACCGACCTTACGAGCTATCTCAAGGGCATCTTGAAGATGAGCTTCCGCCTCTTTATAATTTCCCTTTATCTTTTCAATAGAACCTAAACATCGATAACAGCTTGAGATGTCATTTGTCCAATTATTTCGTTCACAAAGCTCAAGATTATGCTTTGTCAGTTCAAAGGCCTTATCAATTCTCTCCATTGATAAAAAAAGTTCGGCATAAAAAACTCCTGGTAAAGTGCGAAGACGATTACCTTCAATTTTTATACAAGCCTCATCTGCCTCATGAAACTCCTTTTCCGCCTCTTTGGTTTTACCCAAAAGATAAAGTATCCAACCAAGATAGGCTTTTGTAACCCAAATGCCAAAATCATTCTTTGCTTTTTCTGCCATTTTAAGTGCTTCTTGGTCACTATCAAGACCAG
Organism: uncultured Pirellulales bacterium; assembly: GCA_964601355.1. Lineage (GTDB taxonomy): Bacteria > Planctomycetota > Phycisphaerae > Sedimentisphaerales > Anaerobacaceae > CAZRNB01. The sequence continues at coordinate 15,311 of CAZRNB010000051.1, read as the reverse complement.
ACTCAATCTTACCTGTTCGAAATTGCAGGTCAGCCAAGATTTGATAACTCACAGAGGCACTTCCCCATTGTTTCTCTCTTATATTCATTTCTAATTTTCTTTTATAGATTTCTTCTGCCTCTTTTGGCTTGCCCGTATAAAGAAGTGCCAGCCCTGCTTCATTGAGAAGCCAGCTTTGGTCTGTCTTTTTATTTACAATTGGCATCCGTGAAAGGTCACCTTCTGGAAAGAATGTCCTTACAAGAGATAGGTCTGTTTCCCAGGCACCAATAACATAGGTCAAGCGCTTATCATCAATTCCATATCTATAAATATTATAAGCATCATCATAAAGACCTGCTGCACAGCCGTGATAGACCTGCTCAAATAATGGCTGCATCTCTTCTAACGTCTCAGGCCTCTTCGGCGCATATTCGCCTATATACTGATAGATTCGTTTATGGCATAATTTCTTATCCTCTTTATCGAATATAGATTCAAAGTAGTTCTTTATCAATGGGTGCGTAGCGAACGTATTATCCTGGGCCTTTGATATGAGCCGCCTACAAATAAGGTTATCTACCATTCGTTTAAATGAAAAGGCTGGCATATTTATCAATGCCTGATTCATCTTTGTTTCCATCTTGGCGCGGAATACCCCTTGGAAATCTTTCTCTGTTACCGCTCTTCTAAATAGTGAGAATATCTTCATAAAAGCCTGCTGCTCTTGGCTGAGATGTTTGGCATACCATAGAAGGATTCGGTGGGCCTTGCCGCCGGCTTCTTTATCTGAATAAAATGGAGGTATTTGCTTTGCCTTTTTTATGTCACCACCGAAATCTTCGACAAGATACTTAGATAGAAGCGTCAGGCTCAAGGCATGCCCATCATATTCCTCTATAACAGAATCAATTTCCTCCGGACTTCCCTTAACTCCTACCTTTTTGAACAAGGCTCTGGCATCGGCAATACTTAAACGTTCTACCTCTATATTTTGATATACCATGCCTTGGTAATTCTTGATATCTGTCAGTGGATACCGTGTGGTTATCAGGCACAAACCATTACCTTTTGTATCCGCCAAAAATCTTAGCATTTCAGCGCATTCACGGTGCTCCATACAGCCGAACTGCTCGCCGCTTGTCTGTCCTTTCTGCATCTCCTCAAGGCCATCCAGAATTATTAAATAGGCTCCTTGGCCGATATATTCTTTTATCCTGTCTGTCTTTTCCCAGGTGCTTTTTATGGTATCCGGCTCGATTTGGCCGCCACTGACATATCGCAAAAGGGCATTCAAGAATTGTTCAAGATAGGCATTACGATAAAATCCCCACCAGAATATCCCATCCGGCCGAATTTTATTATCTTCCATCTTATCGTACCACTTTCGCACGAGAGTTGATTTTCCTACACCACCCCAGCCAATCAAAGCTCCAATTCGTACTTTTGGATTCTTATACCATTCGGTGATGGTTTCAAGCATCTCTGTGCGACCGACGAAGTTCGGCTCCGGCGGCGTCTGGTTATGCAGACTCGGTTCGAGGGAAAGAGATATTCCAGGTGCTTCTTTCAGACGTTCTTCAAGTGTAAGTCCTTTAGAGCAAAGATTAACCCATCTCTCTTTGTACATTTTAAGCTGCTTTGGAGTGTACATTGTTCGTATTCGGTGTATCTTCGCATGGCAGGTTGGGCAGACGACCATAAGATTATCTTCTGTGTCAGGTCCTTTTTCACTTATAGGCACAATATGGTGAATATCAGCAATATTTTCATGTTGAGGACAAAGGCAGCAACGATGCATTGCGTCAACTAATAACTTATCTCTTATCTTCTCAGCTATGTGTTTCCGTTTCTCTTTCATCAAAGGTCTCACAAAAACTTTCCGATTAATTCTAACCGGAAACTCTATATAATGCAATACTCAATATACTTCACGGAATGCGCTTCATGAAGTACGAGTATCCAGTATCGAGCATCGTACAAGGAATATTGAATCCTGAAGTTGAGATTGCCAGTCGCTGCTGCTCTGCGAAGTAAAAACCCGTCCTCCGTGCCTACTCCGCCGACCTCGCTCCGCCGAAGCGGCTACGCAAAGGCGAGAGCGGCTGCGAAGGCCGGAAGCACTGCGGATGGTGGAAGCTTCTTCGCTATGTAGCATGAGCACGGTTATATTGCTCTTCGCCGTTACTACTTCGCAAATTGCTACGTAGTACAAGTCCGGCTACGGCTAAACAATAATAATTTACCTTATCCGTGTCCATCCGTTCAATCCGTGGTTTATTTGAATAGATCTCTTTCGTTTGTGGCGTGTTTTGTGCTTTATATGTCAAATTCTTATGTAAAAAGGGCGGTTTTTGCATATCGCACTACATTATTCTTGCCAAAAAGCCCTATAATTTTCTCGAAAAAGCAATTTTTTTCATTGCAATATAGATGCATAATTTGGTATAAATAATTTTGATAGGTTCTTTGATTATATTGGTGAGTTTCCACGTTTTTTTTCGTCTTGAGACGGGAGGAATTTCTGTAGTATTCGCCAATTTTTCAAAAAAGGATAGAAACAAGATTATTCTAAAATTGCCGGTCATCCAAATTCCGGAAGTAAATTTTACCTAATTTGGATGAAAATTGATTTCAAAGGAAGGAGGCAGAGCCAAGTCGTGCAGCATTTTCCTGGTCTAATACAATATCAGTGTGGAGAGTATGAAAGGTTTTTATTTTCTTTTATTGAATAGCGAACGCAGAGGTAATCATTTAGATTTTTTAAAGGAGGCTTGCCATGTTTAAAAAGTTGTTTTATTTGACCTGTTTTGTTCTTGTGCTGAGCATAGCCGGTAGCGCCTCAGCCCAGCTTATGGTGCACTATAAGCTCAATGAGACTTCAGGCACCACTGCCTTAGACGCAAGCGGCAAAGGCAACGATGGCGTAGTCACTGGTGAGCCGAACTGGGTGCCCGGCGTGGTTGGCGGCGGGCTGAGATTCAGCCCCAACGCTACCACCGGCCCCGTCGACGCCAATGGCATTACTATACCTGCATACAAAATGGGAATGCGTTCAGATTCAGGCTCAGTTGCATTTTGGATGAATTTGTCAAGTATGGGAACGGGCATTAATACGATATGGTGGGGCGGCGATAATACAACGGGTAGCGGCATGGGTCCGGAAAATGAAATGCACATCCACGTCGAAGTTGTCGTGGCAAATATTTGGCGCGGCGGTGAGCTTTGCTTCCGTGTTTTGCATGGTACTCCTACTACAATTCACCTCCATTCCGATCCCAATAAAGGTGATGCTTCTCAACAAGGAAATGCTCCTGTCAGCCCGATTCTAGTCAATGATGGGCAATGGCATCATGTTACAGGCACATGGGGCGACGATAACGGTAATGTGAATCTGTACCTGGACGGCCAATTATTACAAAGCGCAGCTTTTCTAACACCCAGCTATCCGCTTACCAACATGTTCTTGGGCAAGATGGCAGGTGGCGGGCGTGTGTACAACGGCATACTCGATGAGGTGCAAATCTATGGGCGGGCAATAACACAAGCAGAAATTCGGGATATTATAGCGGGTACTCCGGCCCTAAGCCTTCTTGCCGCTATGCCTGAGCCTGGAAATCGAGTAAAAGATGTGCCTCGAGATGCGGACCTTAAATGGTTTGGCGGAGACACAGCCGCTAAGCATAATGTGTACTTTGGAAGAGATTTCAACGATGTCAACGAAGCCGCTGTAGCCAATCCGTGCGGCGTGCTGGTCGGCCAAAACCAGGCCGCTACGACTTTTCCGCTAAACACTCTTGATTGGGACACGACCTATTACTGGCGGATTGATGAGATCGAGGCGGATGGTACTACTATACACACGGGCCAGGTCTGGAGCTTTACAGTTTGTAACTTTGTGCTTGTGGATGACTTTGAAATCTACGACGTCAATAATACGATATTTAGCGTGTGGTCGGATTACGCTGTTAATAGTACAGGCATGACCGCGGGCTACTTTAATGCTCCGTATATTGAGCAAACTTTAGGTCTATATCACAGTGGCAAACAATCTATGCCGTTGCGTTATGATAATGATGGTACCGTGAACGATGGAACGACCTATCAAAAGACCGGAACACGGTTTTATTCTGAAGTCGAACGCAAATGGGCGACTACCCAGAATTGGACTTTGGAAGACGTTAATTCCTTATCGTTATGGTACAAAGGTTATCCTGCGTATGTCGGCAGCTTTGTGGAAGCACCGGCAGGCACTTACACGATAAGATCCACCGGCAAGGATATCTACGACACGGCAGATGAGTTCCACTTCGCATATAAAGAGGTTACCAGCGGCGCCTGCTCGATTATAGCAAAGGTCGAAAGTCTGGATCCTAATATTGACCCTAATGAAATGGATACGAAGGCGGGCGTGATGATTCGTGATTCACTTGACGCGAATTCGGTAAATGCCGCACTAGTGCTCACACCTGCCCCTGACAGAGGGCTGCGGTTCCAGTATCGTATAACCACCGCCGGTACCACAACAAGAGGAGATGCCGATCTCGATCCGAATGTTCACGCACCTTACTGGTTGAGATTAGAGCGCTCGGCTGGTGGGCTTATCAGGGCATATCGTTCGCCTAACGGCACCACCCAGTGGACGATGTTCACTTTGCAAGCACCAACGATGAAGATGCCTATATATATAGGCTTAGCGGTGACCAGCCACGACGTTACTAAAGTGTATGAGGCCAAATTCTCCAATGTTCAATTTCCAAGCAACGCTGCTCTTACTTCGCAGGCATGGAAAGATATAGACATAGGTATAAAGAGCAATGAAATTGAACCGATGTATATGGTGATCAATGGTAAAACAATCTATAACGAAGATCCTAATGCAGCTTTGATAAACCAGTGGAATGAATGGTCGATTCCCCTTAAGAAGTTTACAGACTTGGGTGTGAACCTTACTAATGTGAGCAGCTTTGGTATTGGTTTAGGTAACAAGAGCAGTACGCAGGCCGGCGGTGAAGGCACAATATTCATTGATGATGTCCGTCTATATCGGCCACCGCGTCAGTAGAACCCACGCGAGGCTGCTTACCTTGTGAGCAAGGTGTAATATAAACGTCTTGATCGAAGAAGACGTGAAAGAAGCGGTACTATTGTAAAGCATATTGGGGGCTTATGCCGATAGGCAGGGTATAAGCCCCAATTATGTGATTATTGTTTTTGTGAATAAATAAGTTGCATTATTATAAGGGATGGGATAAGATTACAAGGGAAGGGCGGTAAATGATAAAGGTCGGTAAGATAGATGGTTCGAGGAAAGGAGAACCTATGATGCGAAGAAGAAAAGGCTTTACCTTAATTGAGCTTTTGGTCGTAATTGCCATCATTGCGTTATTAATGGCAATTCTAATGCCGGCATTGCAGAGGGTCAAAAAGCAGGCGAAAACAGTTATGTGCCAGTCAAACCTCAAGCAATGGGGAACAATATTCATGATGTACACGGACCAGAACAACGGCAACTTCCCCATACGCACAACCAGTTCCGGCCGATGGATAGACGTTTTAATGGATTACTACAAGTCCAACGAAAAAATACGATTATGTCCTCTTGTTACAAAGATTGCCAACCCTGAGATGACAACCGGCGTCGATTGGTGGGGTAACACGTTTTTAGCCTGGGGAAGGGTTCCCGCGTGGGATTCCGGTGGAGGCCGTACGGTAGGTGTCTTCGGCAGCTATGGGATAAATGGCTATGTACATGTGCCGGGTGAGGCGGTTGTTTATAAACCTGCTGAAAGGTTCTGGAGAACTCCTAACGTTCGAGGTGCAGCCGATATACCGATGTTCATGGATGATTATTTCTGGTGCGGCTGGCCGGATGATGACGATACACCTCCGCAATATGATGGCTGGCAGGATCGTAATGATGCCAATGCGATGAATCGTTACTGCCTCAATCGACACGATGGCGAAATAAATGCCGTTTTCCTGGACTATACCGTCCGAAGAGTTGGTCTGAAGGAGCTGTGGACGATCAATTGGCATAAGGGTTTCAACCGAGCTAATGCCTGGACGCTCGCCGGCGGCGTCACTACGGATGACTGGAGAAACTACGGCGACGGCTGGATGGCAAAATTCAAGAATTATTGAAAAGTTTTAGTGGCGCAAGCCACACTACGTGGATTGTTGTGTCACTTATTACTGCCTTAGCCAGGCAATGAATTTTGACAGGCCGGTCTGGATTGTGGTTGAGGGATTGTAGCTCAGGTCTTTGGCAGCCTTAGTGATGTCGGCGTAGGTTCGTTCAACGTCGCCCGGCTGAGGGGGTAGATGTTCTCTGATTGCCTTTTTGCCAATTGCCTTTTCGATTTCCTCAATCAGACAATTGACGCTTATCGGATGTGAGTGGCCGAGATTATAGATTTGAAAACCGGCGCACTTTTCCATCGCAGCTACTGTCCCGTCAATTATATCATCAATGTACGTAAAGTCGCGCATCATAGAGCCGTCACCGTAGATTGGTATGGGTTTTCCCTGCTCGATAAGTTTAGCGAATTTGTGAATGGCTAAATCCGGCCTCTGACGCGGCCCATAAACCGTGAAGTATCGCAGGCAAGTGACATCGATTCCGTGCAGATGATGATACGTATGGCAGATAAGCTCTCCTGCTTTTTTGGTTGCCGCGTAAGGCGAAATGGGAAAATCAACGTTGTCCGTCTCTGAGAAAGGTACTTTTTCGTTATTACCGTAAACACTTGAGCTTGAACCGAAGATAAACTTGGTGACATTGTGCTTTTTGGCTGCCTCTAACAAGACCGTTGTTCCATTCACGTTGACGTCGGCATAGAGCAGAGGCTTTTCGATAGAAGGCCGAACGCCGGCTTTAGCAGCCAAATGCACAATTATCTCGATGTCACTATCTATCGCCTTATCCATTGCTGCGATGTCACGGATGTCCGCTTCGATGAGATTGAAGTTTTTGTTTTTGAGGCAGTCGATGATATTGCATTGTTTAATCCCGGGGTCATAAAAGTCATCGAAATTGTCAAGGCCGATTACGGTCCAACCTTCTGTGAGAAGCCTCTCACATAAATGTGAGCCGATAAATCCTGCTGCTCCGGTAACGAGTGATTTCATAATATAACTATAATAACCCCCGGTAAAACCGGGGGCTAATTAGCCCCACGTTTCACGTGGGGGTCTTCCAATGCTGTGATATTCAATTCCTGCGTTTTTGACCGTTTCGGGGTCATACAGGTTTCTGCCGTCGAAAATAACAGGCGTTTTTAATTTCGCTGCAATAAGCTCGAAATCGGGATTGCGGAACTCCTGCCAATCGGTAAAGATAATCAGGGCATCGGCGTTGTCCAGCACGTCGGATCCGTTTTGGCAGGTTTGGATTTTACCATCTAAGGCTGTCATCGCCGCCGCTGCCGCAGCAGGGTCATAAGCTCTTATCTGCATTCCGCAATCAAGAAATTTTTTTATGCAGAAGATTGCCGGCGATTCTCTTACATCGTCCGTTTTTGCCTTGAAAGAAAGTCCCCAGACGGCTAATACGGTTTGACCTTGTGGCCCTTTGCTGACCGCTCCCTGACGGTCGCGGCTCTGTTTAAAGTAATCTATAATTTTCGCTACGAATCTTTCCTGTTGTGTTATATTTACTTGATTGACGGATTTAGCGATCGACATTTCAACTCCATGTATATAGCCGGTGTGAATCATCGCCCGAACGTCTTTTGGAAAGCAGCTGCCGCCGAAGCCCACGCCGGAGAACAAAAATGACCGTCCGATTCGTGAGTCACTGCCGATACCTTGTCTGACCAGTTCGACGTCCGCACCAACTTTCTCACATAATGCTGAGATTTCATTCATAAATGAGATTCTTGTCGCGAGCATGACGTTGGCTGCGTATTTTGTCATTTCCGCCGATGCCGGGTCCATAAATATGATTCGGCTGCCCTTTCGCATAAATGGACTGTATAGCTGGGACATTTTCTTTTGAACGTCCTGGTTTGTTGTTCCTATGATTATCCTGTCGGGACTGAGGGAATCCTCCACGGCAGAGCCTTCTTTCAAAAACTCTGGATTGCTGACATAATCGAATTCTATTTTCGTTCTGGATTTTATAAGTTCTGTGACCTTTTTATATGTCCCTACCGGCACAGTGCTTTTTGTGGCAATAATCCGGTAATCGCTTAAGCTCTCGGCTACCTGGGTGACAACTGAAAGAATCGCTGATAAATCGCATGAGCCGTCCGGTGCTGAGGGGGTGCCGACTGCGATAAAAATTATCGAAGAATTATCCACTCCGAATTTTAAATCGGTGGTAAAATGCAGCCGGCCAAGCTCCTCATTGTGTTTGACTATTTCGGCCAGGCCCGGCTCATAAATGGGAATTACGCCGTTTTTTAGCTGTGCGATTTTCTTTTCGTCGTTATCCACGCATACAACATTGTTGCCCGCTTCGGCTAAGCAGCCTGCGGTTACAAGTCCAACGTAACCAATCCCGACGACGCAGATTTTCATTTAATAAGCTCCCGTTGTGACAGAATGACCCCCCAATAAATTGGGGGGCTAAACGTTTAGCCCCGCGATTCATCGCGGGGTTTGTCCATTTGTTCCTCGACAGGTTCTATCATATCGATGTCTATTTCAACGCTTGCGGCCTGGCCGAGTATGTCTATTTGCAGGACCAGACGCGTATCGTTTTTAGTTGTGATGACAATACCCTGCAAGTCCATCAAAGGCCCAGCTATAACTCTGCACTGCTGGCCTGATTTGAGGTACTTATAAGGCGTTAAAGGAACCCCTGCGGCAAGAGCCTGCTCGATTTGCAGCAGCTCCCTAAGCAATTTCTGCTGGTCTTTGACCTCGATTAGATTAGCCACGCGGTTGGTTTGCAGCAGCTCAACTCGTTGATTTTCTTCGCCGCAGAAGAAAAGATACCCGCCGAATAGCGGCAGAAGCGACCGTATTGTTCTCTGACTTCGACGCTGAACTTTCCAGGTCATTGGAAGAAAATAACTTATATTTTTACCGATCAAGTCATGCGCAAGGGCCTTTTCGTTTCTGCTTTTCGTATGGGCAACCCACCATAGACCGATAAAATCGCAGATTGATTGTCCTTGAGGCCATGTAAGAGGTGGATTTTCACTGACTTTCAGCAACTTAATACTCCTATTTAAACCGGCTATAATTTTTAGTCGATTAGTCAAATTAATTAGTAAAATTATTATACTTATCATGAAAATGGTCAAGATACAATAGTAAAGAATAAATTTTGAGAATAAAGACTATAGTGCCTAAAGTTATAACTTTAGTCACTTTAGTTCCTGATTTCTTATGGTTAAAGATAGCGCTAACATTTTATTCACCTGCATTGGCAGACGGGTCTCCCTGCTCAAAAGCTTTCATCAGGCAGCAAGGCAATTGAAAATATACGCTCGCTTTTTTGGCACAGATACCAGCGAGCTAAGCTCTGCTCTGCAATTGTGCGATAAAGGTTTTTTAGTTAAGCCGATAACTCACTCCGGCTATATAAAGCAGTTATTATCAATTGTAAAGGCCAACAAAGTCAGATTGCTTGTTCCTACCGTTGATTTGGACCTGAAGCTCCTTGCACAGAACAAGTCAAAATTTTCAGCATTGAATTGTTGTGTTCTTGTCTCAAGTCCGGAAGTGATCGAGATCTGCCAGGATAAAAGAAAAACGTACCGGTTCCTAATAAGGAACGGCTTTGATACTCCTATTACTGTTGGTATTAACTCGGCATGCTCGTCGCTCGTCCATCGTGGTCACCGGTCACGAGTCAAAAGTATTCGCTTTCCCTGTTTTCTGAAGCCGTGGGATGGCTATGCCAGCAAAGGTAACGCTGTCGTGAAGAACCGAAGGGAGTTATTGTTCTTTGCGAAAAGGATACCAAATGTTATCTGCCAGGAATTTGTCAGGGGTGCTGAATATACCTGTGACGTCTATGTTGACCGCGATATGAAGGTCCGTTGTGTTGTGCCGAGAAAACGCATTGAGGCGCGAGCCGGTGAGGTTAGTAAAGGGCAGGTAGATAAGCAGCCCCAAATTATGAACGAATCTGCGAGATTGGTCGAGGCTCTTGGAGCAGGGCCTGGCGTTATCACTTTGCAGTTATTTTTAACGCCGGGTAATGAAGTTAAGTTTATCGAAATAAATCCGCGGTTCGGTGGCGGCGTCCCATTATCAATCAAAGCCGGCGCCAACTTTCCAAAGTGGATATTGCAGGAATTACTCGGTAAGCCAGCGAATATCCGTTTCGATGGTTTCAGAGATAATCTAATTATGCTTCGCTACGACAGCGAAGTCTGGCTTACTTTAGAAGTTTAAAAGTGCCTAAAATTTGGAGTGACTAAAGTGCCTAAAATTATAACTTTAGATCACTTTAGGCACTTTAGCTCACTTTAGGATTTAAAGGATGTTTGACCATATAATAGGTCCGCATAGGTCGGTAACGTGGGTAGTTAGCTTTTGGCCGGTATTATTGGTGTCCTTTGTCGGCTCGCTGGCGGCTACCTGGCTGTGCAAAAAGATAGCTATAAAATTTGGTATCGTTGATCGGCCTGATAATTTGGTAAAAACTCACAAAGAGCCTATCGCATATCTTGGCGGCGTCGGCATATTTATTGGTTTAGCAATCGGTGCGTTGGTTGGCATTACCCTGTTGGCGGGGCCAGGTTTGAAAAGGCTTCTGGCAATATTAGCCGGCGGGATGATAGCATGTTTTGTCGGAGTGACCGATGATATACTCAACCTGAAGCCGAAGCAAAAATTTCTCGGCCAAATTGCCTCTGCGGTTGTGCTGCTGCTGGTCGGCATTACGCCGAATTGGCAGCGTATCGCTATCCCGCTGAATCTGTCGATACCTCATAATCTCGAAATATTCTTTAGCATTTTTATAGTAATATTCTTTGTTCTCGGTGCGACAAATTCGCTCAATCTGTTGGATGGACTCGATGGGCTTTGCGCAGGAGTGACAGCCATAATGTCCTTTGCGATGCTGCTTTTGTCTATCCATCTTGCAACATGGGGCTATAGCGAAGTCGGCGACCCTGTCCGGATTATAATTTGCCTCGGCCTTATTGGAGGCGTCTGCGGATTTTTGCCTTTCAATCGCCATCCTGCCAAGATATTTATGGGTGACGCCGGCAGCATGCTTTTGGGTTTTATGGTGGCCTCGCTTATGCTCTTATTCGCCGAAGGTGTCCCTCGCTGGTGGATGGCTTCAATCGTAGTCTTCGGCCTGCCGATTCTTGATACAGCAGTGGCTTTGGTCAGAAGGCTGCTGAATCACAGGCCTTTGTTCGTCTCCGATCGCGGACATATTTACGACCAGATGATTGACAGAGGAATACCGCTTAAAAAGACAGTTGTTATTTGTTATGGCCTTGCCGGTATGTATGCGGTGATTGGTTTGGTTATGAGCCAGATAAGAACCTGGTATGCGGCAGGTGTGTATATCGTGGTTTTTGTAGTCTCCGGCTTAATTGTATGGAGGAAGGGCTACCTGAAAATGGAGGGGCTGCGGGGAGCCTGCCGCGCAGGAAATCAGGTTATTAGAGAATCAGAGGGTAGGTTATCAGGAAACCAGGAAATAAAACCATTATGATTACCTAATATTCTGATAACCTGATGCCCATTACCTGATAACTTGTTACTCTGATAACCTGACGGTCCGTTCAAAGCGATATTCTCCCAGGGGGCAAATTTCACTTTTTATTTGAAAATGAGTAGAGACATGTTATAATATTAACGTTCAATGAAGGTTTGCGAGGAGAAGCACCAAATGATGGTCAATTTTGTGAGGGTAAGAAATGAAAAGGATAATATCAATAATCTTTGCTTTAACTTTATCCTCTATGCTATGTCAGGCCCAGGGCATCAATGTTGGTCCTCTCCCTCCGCCGATAGTTACACAAAATTCCGTGGAAATCTGTATGAATAGCAGGTACTCACAGCATTCCATCAGTGGAACTGCCGCAAGCAACCAGCAGCTAAGTAATATCCTATGGGCTGCAGGAAGAGCTCCGATTACAGGCTCTTATAGAAACATATATCTTGTCGCGCCGGCTGGGACATACTTATACGACCCAAACAACCACTCACTGAGCTGGTATTCAAGTGAAGTGACGAATGATGGCTCCTTCGCGATTAGATATGAAAGCGAGCTTGATTTCGATGGTGGTCTTTCTTTTATGCCGGCGATGCTCGCGTCTGTTTCCTTATGCCGCAGCTCCCAATCGCCGGTGGCAAGCTGCCCGAAAGGAATGGGATACCCAAAGACAAGGCTGATTTTTGGAGTGAAGGCAGTTAAAGAGCTGACCTCTGCATTGGTAGCACATTCTTCTGTACCACAAGGCCAGCCTGGCTGGCTGCCGGACCCTTGTACTGCGGGCGGAGACAGCCTTGAAGAAGTGTTAGCAAATCTTAATTACGTCAGTAATTTCACCCAAACGAATTTGTCAAGCCAGCAGATTTCCCAGATTCTATGGGCAGGATATGGCTGCTCCGCTCATACGACAACTAATAGCAGGGCGGGCCTAACCGTTCCTTCAGCCATTGCTAACTATTATTTGAGCCGGAGCATTTATTTAGTGAACGAAAGTGGCGTTTATCGTTATCATAATAGAAATCCTGTCACGAGCCTGGCTACAAGGGACCATAGGCTTGAGCAATTAAGCTCCGCCGGCGCCAGAGGCGGAGAGATTCCTGCCGATGTTAGAGGCGCTCTGCGCTCTGCCGTTAGCGGCTTACCTGAGGCGCCGTGTTATATCATACTTTGCCTTAATTCAGCATCATATACGGGTCAGGACCTGCATTACGCCCAGTTAGAAACGGGTTTCGTTGCCGGCAATATGCTTATCCAGGCTACTGCAATTGATTTAGGCTGTCACTTTAAGACCAAATTTACTTCTGGTGAGCAGGGTAATATTCGAGCCGCCACAAATATACCTGCAACAAACGTCCCCCAGGCAATAGTCAGCATAGGTCCAATAGCAGCACAGGTGTCTATTTCTGTGGCTCTTCAAGGAAACAGCCGACCCGATGAAGGCTGGGTAGTTCCATTGACCGTCAAGTTCTTTCCGCCGGGAGCGAATGTATTAACGGATGCTCCGAATTATAATTTCCAATTAACAACTACCAAGTCTGTCGATGTTAACACGGCAATTTGCGAAACTCTTGGCGTTGCGCCGGGCACTTATGATATCACCGTGCGTGGTGAGACTACTTTGATGAATGTCAAAAGAAGTGTAGTCATTTCGGCACCGAAGACATCAGTGAGCTTATGCACACTTTTGGAAGGTGATGCCAACCAGGATAATATAATTAATCTTTATGATTTTGTTATCCTGTCGATGAGCTGGCTGGCATCCCAAACGGACTTGTCTCTCGTCGCTCGTCTCTCGTCGCTCTCCGCAGGACACCTTACTGTGGAGCCACGTATCACGAGTCACGGGTCACGGAACCTGACTGATTTCGATCGCAATGGGATTATTAACGCTGCTGACCTTTATCTATTGGTTTCTAACTGGCTGAAGAGCTCACCTGTGGAAATCCCGCCTTAATTGTTTCTCGAATGTTTAGCCCCAGCACTTGTCGCTGGGGCAATTACTGAGAAACTCGCCGGTAGAAAATCCGCCTTAATTTAGATGGTTGCTGTCAAGTATTGTGTATCCTCGGCAAAGCGTATCGCTCCTTCATATACAGCAGGGATAAGAAGCGTGTCACCAGCTCTGAACTCGTCGCTCGTGACTCGTCGCTCGTAACTCGTTGCTCGTAGCTTGTCGCTTGGGGTCATCTGTCCTCCGTCCCTTCGGCTTCGCTCAGGGCGGGCTTCTGTCTTCTGTCGTCTATCAGAATCACAGATTGACAATTGGTCTGGTGCTCCGGCTGGTAGGATTGTTCCAAAGCCGGTTATAAAAATCATAATTTTCATCTTGCCAGGCGAAAGAAGAACCTCGCAGTTTTTAGCTTGGTGGTCTTTATCGACTTTGAAGTATTCGCAGTCTATCAGCCGACCTACTGTTGTGACCAACAGTTCGTTACCGGCTAAATCGAAATGGATACTCTCAAGTGACTCTTTAATGTGAAGCGGTCTGTATTTGCCGGTCTCATCGACTCTATTAAAGTCGAAGACGCGATACGTAGTGTCTGACTGGGTTTGAATTTCAGCAATCAATAAGCCTGCTCCGATGCTGTGTGCGGTGCCGGCAGGCAGGAAGTGACACTGGCCGGCCTCGACAGGAACCTTTTGCAGCATCTTGTCAACCGTGCCGTTTTTTATCGCCTCGGTGAATTTCTGTTTCGTGACGCCTTGTTTAAGCCCTTTGTAAATTACCGCTCCAGGTTCAGCAGATATGATATACCAGCATTCAGTTTTTGGCTCGCCCTTGCCCAAACGCCTGCAAGTTTCTGCGTCAGGATGGACCTGCACACTTAAGATGTCCTCAGCATCAAGAAATTTAATCAGCAGCGGAAAAGGTCCTTTGAAATTCTTATCGCCTGTTATTTCTTTTGGAAACTTTTGGATTGCCGAGCTAAGCGTTTGGCCAGCCAATTCGCCATTTGCGATTACGGACTTATCATTCGGCAGGTCAGCCAATTCCCAGCTTTCGCCGGTCTTTTCAAGAGGCGGGATGTCTTTATTGAATACCTCACGCAGCTTCTGGCCGCCCCATATTCGCTGCTTGAATATCGGCTTAAATTTCAACGGGTAAGGTTTCATAACCTGAATTTTACTTTTAGCGTTCAACGATGTCGATAATTTATTTTTCGATTGTCAGAGGCAGGGCGGTGCTTGCTCGCGTACAGCGTACAGCGTTTAGCGTTCAGCGGATAGAAGATATTTTCCTGTATGCTAACCGCTATCCTCTATATTAGTGTTTGCAGCCGGTGTATCCGCATTGAAACAACTGCTCTGCCAAAATAGCCAAATCGCCGATGCCGACCTCGCCATTGCCATCTATGTCTGCTCCCTCGCAAGAGTCCGGTGTTCCGCCGCAGCCGGTTTGGAGCCAATGCGAAGCGAGCAGGGCAAAATCGTCAAAATCAACGATACAATTTCCCCTGTAAAATTCATTGCCTATTGGTGCTATATCGGCGGTCAGGGCTGCGTCACACTTATAAACCGTTGAAATCTGGAAATCGACCTCATATAAGCCTGGCTTGGTGAAGCCCCAGTTTATATGAGTATGGCCGCCGGCTGAAATGTAGAATACATCCTCGTTTGTGATTCCACCTTCGTAAGTTGAAGCAAATACAACCGGCGGATTTACGCCGTCGGCCTGCCACATAGAAAAATTCGCATC
>CAZRNB010000050.1:0-20163 GCA_964601355.1 uncultured Pirellulales bacterium | reverse complement strand
TGGCAGGTCAATTTTATCAATGGTAATTCTATCTTGTTTTTTCTTTTGGCCGCAGCCTAATTCGATGATTAACTGTTTATCCTTATCCTTAATAGTCTTTTCCAGATTGATTTTGAAGTAAGTATCCATCTATATTCACTTTGGTATTTAGGTGTTGTTTTCCTAAAGACCCTTCAAAAGAAAGTTTTAGGTTCGATTTTCTAAATATCATAATAGATATTATGCCTGCATCAACATATTTTATGGTTGAGCTTCACTTCTGGGGATTATTCCAGTCCATATCAAAAGGTTTTACATGTACTGCCGATTGTGTGGAAGGTGTGCATTAATATGCTTAAATTCTTTGATGAAGCGAAAAGAGCCTACTATAATAGAATCTCAGGAAACAATAATTCAGATGCAGTGCAATTGGAGATAAAGGCTTTTCAGAAATGATAGGTTGAGTTTATGAGTACGGGCGTCGTCAGTTTGTATAACAAGCCGTCAGGGTATTATGAAAGTAAAAGAGAAGATATGCTGAAATACGTACCGCAAAACACGAAAACAACCTTGGAATTTGGTTGTGGATTTGGCGGATTTTCCTCTCTGCTTAAGGAGAGATTTAATACCGAAAGCTGGGCGGTTGAGATAAATAAGGAAGCAGCTCAGGATGCGGCAAAGAAATTAGATAAAGTAATCAATAACGATGCGGCTAAATCACTTAATTATTTACCGGATAATTATTTTGACTGCATCATTCTCTTTGATATTTTAGAACACTTGATCGATCCTTTTTCTCTATTAGGTGCATTGAAAACAAAGCTGACAAAGAAGGGAGTTATTATAGCATCAATTCCAAATATCAGATACTACCGAACGCTCTTTGACTTAGTTGTAAAAGGTAACTGGGATTATAAGGACCAGGGTGTACTGGACAAAACACATTTGAGGTTTTTTACATACAAAAGCATCGTCAAGATGTTCAACCTTTTAGACTTTCAAATTTTGCTTATTGAGGGCATACATCCGACCTCCAGTCGAACGTTTAAGGTGCTGAATATGATCTTGTTAAATTTTCTTGCTGATGTTAAATATAAACACTTTGCAATGGTTGTCAGTCCCAGAAGATACTGAAAATAATATGAAATTTTCTATTATTATTGTAAGCTGGAATGTTTGCCATGAGCTGCTTGATTGTCTGCGCTCGATAGAAAAGAATAAGCCTTCCCAGGATTTTGAGGTAATTGTTGTTGATAACGCAAGTACGGATGGCACTGCTGATGCAATCAAGAGCGATTTTCCCGAAGTTAGGTTAATTATCAATTCGGAAAATCGCGGTTTTGCAGCGGCGAATAATCAGGGTATTGAAAAGGCGCAAGGCGAGTACATACTTTTTTTGAATCCTGATACGATTGTACATCCTCACTCCATAGACGTTTTAATTAAATTTATGGATGATAATAATGATGTAGGTGCCTGTGGACCAAGGCTTTTAAACTCTGATGGTACAATTCAGTCGTCGGTTAAGCGGTTCCCAACGTTTAGAGGTGCTCTTTATCGTCATACAGGTTTTCGGTATCTGCATATTTTTAGGGTTCATTACGGTAAATGGTTAATGAAGGATTTTAAGTATGACAGGCAGTTAGACGTTGACCAGCTTATGGGTTCGGCGCTGATGGTAAGACAGTCGGTGGTAGAGCGGCTTGGAGGTATGGATGAGACCTTTTTTATGTATTACGAGGAGGTCGATTTGTGCTATAGAATAAAACAAGCCGGCTGGCGCATAGTTTATGTCCCTGAAGCGGAGATTACCCACCTCGGAGGCCGTTCAGCAAGACACATACCGGCGGGTAAACATATAATGGCGATGACAAGCCTGCTGAAGTTTTTCAAAAAGTACCGGGGTAAATTTGCTACGGGCGCTTTTGCATGTATTTTCAAAGCCGCGATTATCGTTAAGAGCCTGATAGATTTAGGCAAAGACATCGCTAAATACATATTAGCAGCTTTGACCTTTAACAGGAAAGGCCGTGAGAAATCAGTGGGTAAGATTAAAAGATCGATAGAGTTATTGTCAAAATACTCTTGGCGGAGCCTCTTCCAAATATAGTGTCGTTAGTTTTTGTAT
The DNA here is from genome assembly GCA_964601355.1 of uncultured Pirellulales bacterium. Classification (GTDB taxonomy): domain Bacteria; phylum Planctomycetota; class Phycisphaerae; order Sedimentisphaerales; family Anaerobacaceae; genus CAZRNB01. Next base: position 18,056 of record CAZRNB010000050.1, on the reverse strand, counting down.
AAGTGAAAAGTTCGGGCTTAGCTTGTCCATGGAGCGTTGTAACTGCCTTTCTCCGCCAAATCGAGGATGTATCCGGCCATTTTGACGCTGTTGAACTGTTCGTGAACCCAATTCATTCCGGTATCGGCTATCTTTTGTCTTATCTGCTCATGGGCAAGATACCAATCAGCCAATTCAAAAAACTCGTCGATCGTATCAAAATATTTTAAGTGCACGCCATCTTTAAAAAGAAGGTCTGTATCCGGCACTCTTTTAGCCAGCACAAAAGCACCGCCTGCGAGATAATGTGTCAGCCTGTCAGAATGATACAGTCTTACCGAATTAACGGCGTTGACGGTGGCTCCTATTCGGGCGCCACTAATTGCATAAAAGTAACTGATTCCGCCGATTTTGGGCCGACCCAGGCAGCCGTAAATAGCACAGTTCTTGCGTTTTGCGAGCTTCTCAACGAGCTCTTCTCTGAGTGTTTCGCTGGAATCGGCATGATGTTTCACTGTGCCTGTCCAGAGCATGTCCATCTTCCACTCCTGGGATACTTCGTATCGGTGGTCGGTGTCCGGATCGCACGTGTTTGGCATAAATACACATAATGGTACACCCGCATCTCTGTAGTCCTGCAGGAATTCTCCGTCATTTGTTGCTTTTACTATGTCAAATTCTTTGGCGGTTTCTATCCTGTTTTTCTTAAGTTTAGGCCATGGGTCTCCATCATCTCCGATAAAGATGGCTTTTGGTGCTGCTTGCCGCATGTGTTTAATCGTGTCTGCATTCAGGACTTTGGCGAAATTTACATATATTATGTCAGGCTTGTAATTTTTGATTCGATCAGCCAGAAGGTTATCAACACGGGATTTGAAAAAAAACCCTGCGAGGGTTTTGCTTTTCAAAGGACTTACTTCGGACAAGGTGCTGCAATAGCTGAAAAGGCGGACGTCATGACCCAGACGAATGAAGCCCTTTGCTAATTTTGGTATTTGGTCCACAAACGTTTTTATGGGGGTCTGTTTTATATCAGCAATAATAAAAATTCTCTTTGGCTTAGTCATATCTATAATTCCGGAAAATAACCATTCTCCCAAGGGCTGCCCGGGGATATAAATAAAGTCTTAACTCCATATATTGCGTGCCATCTTTTAACGGCCTTGTTAGCAAACTCGGGACCGTTGTCGCTACGTATATGATCAGGTTCTCCACGAACCGCAAATACTTCATTTTTTAACGAGGGATTCAATTTTGTTCAACTCTTTAATGGCCTCGTTGAAATGATCGATATTCTCTATTCCCAGCCAATATTCTTCGATACGATATGCGCCAATATGGCGTTTTTTTTCTAATAGCTTATTCGCAAGGTCAGGCATTGTAAAAAATGTATTATCCGGTACGAAGTCGATAACAGACGCATCTAATACATAAATTCCCGCACTCACATTAAATGTCGTACTTGGTTTTTCAACAATGCCACAAAGCTTGTCACCTTCAAGCTCTAAAACTCCAAAAGGCAACTTATGTTCGTATGTTCTATATCCAATAGTTATGCAATATTTGCCCTTCCTATGATAATTAATCATCCTTGAAAAATTTAGTTGAGTGAAAATATCACCATTCATCAAAATGAATTCTTCTCCGTCGCCAAAACAATCCCGCATTAAAGACAAAGGCCCTGCTGTACCTAAAGGCTTTTCTTCATCAACATATTTTACAGAAAGGCCGAATCTTGCTCCATCAGCGCAAAAGGCCTTTATCAGTTCGCCTTGATAGCCAACTGATATAATAACTTCTGTTATGCCAAACTTTTTGAGATTCTTTAGAATAATCTCAAGAATTGGCTTCTCAGCAATTGGCAATAAAGGCTTTGGAATTGAAAATGTTAAAGGCCGCAGCCTAGTACCTTTGCCGCCAGCTAAAACTACAGCTTTCATCTATACACCTCATACTCTATATTTATCAGGATTGTAAAAACCGGGATTACTTTTAATAAAACTGATTGTCTCTTCAAGGCCACGAGTCAATGAGACCTTTGGTAACCATCCCAATACGTTTCTTGCCCTTGTATTATCCGCGCACAATCTTTCCACTTCACTGTGTGCTGGACGAACCCTTTCTTTATCGTGCTCTACAACTATATCTCGTCCGACGAGCGATATTATTTTTCTTATTAAATCTTCAATTGAAATCTCCTGCCCGGATCCAATATTAATTTCCATACCAACTGATTTTTCCGATTTTGCTACTTTAATAAAGCCTTCTGCTGTATCTGTAACAAATGTGAAATCTCTTGTAGGAGTTGTATTACCCAACGTGAGCCTATCTTTCGTTAAAGCCTGTGAAATAATAGAAGGGATGACAGCTCTGTCGGATTGACGCGGCCCATAAGTATTGAAGGGCCTTATCACAGCAACCGGCAAATCAAAGGAATGATAGAAGCTCAAAGCAATGGCGTCAGCGGCGATTTTACTCGCAGAATACGGAGATTGAGGTTGTTTGGGATGGTCTTCATTTATTGGAACATATCTTGCCGTACCATAGACTTCGCTCGTGGAAGTTTGGACCAGTTTCTCTATACCTACATCTCTTGCCGCCATTAATACGTTCAATGTCCCAATGGTATTTGCTTCGATTACTTCCTGGGGATGTATATAGGAGTATGGGATTCCCACTAATGCGGCTAGATTAAAAATGATATCTACGCCATCCATCGCTTTAGCTACGGTTTCCAATTCTCTAATGTCACCATAAATAATATCCATATTTTTTCTAAGATCGTCAGAGAAATACTTAATAAAGCCCTCGTCAGCTCTTGAGGTATATCGCACAAAAGCCCTGATCTTAGCTCCGAGTTCAAAGAGACGCTCCATAAGATGAGACCCAATGAACCCCCCCGCGCCTGTTACCAAAACTTTCTTCCTGTCCCATGCAAACATTTTAAATTTCCTTTTAAGGCACTAGCTTAAACTATTTTTCTTATGATTTGTTTTTTGTATTCAGGGTCATCTGGATTAGAAGCATGTCTCATTTTACTATTGCGGCCCATGCTCTTTAGCTCTAAGGGTGTTTCTTTTCTCAAGAAGCATTCATACTCCTCGCTAATATGTCCAATGTCAACGGCCTGGTATCCTTTCTTGCATAAATCATAAGCCAAAACAGTTGCCGTCGGGCCTAAAGCAGCTAGTATCAGCACATCCGAATTGACTTCATCAAATGCTGATAAAATCTGATCATATTTGTTAAATGCGTTTTTGACGGGACAGAAGACGATACGTGATATTGATTTGGCCCCATCTAATAGATCATTAGCCACTCCGAGTCGTGCTTCTTGGCCCTCAAATAATATTACGTCTCTGTTTTTCCATATTTCCTTTAATCTTTTAAAATATGTGCAGCATCTCTGGTAGTGTTCGTCTGTTTTGTTGAAATTCAAATAGTACCTGTTAAAAAATGCATTATAGTAAACACGGTTCATATTGAGATAAGAATATGTCATTTGGCGCTTTTTAGACATATATTTTCTCCAGAACTTTCTTGTGTAAGGTACATAACAATCCAACGAGCCAAAACAATCAGGTAAGCCAATCAGTAAATTCGGGAGATCTGACGAAAGTACTTCTTTCAGTCTTTCGGCCAAGTCTTCAGAGGGGTCGTGGAAAGATATTCTACTGTAGTTCATACAAGCAAACTCTCCGTCCCCAAAACGAGATATAGAACATTTGTCATTTATGATCTTGTCCAGCGTCTCTTCTATACTTTTTATTTTCGGTATCTGAACACTGAAACCATTGTTTATAATTTTATCATAAATTTCGTAAGGCATATTTTCCAGCTCGCTTTGAATTTCCTCAAGCTGTTTATGCCTTTTGCCTGAGCAGAACAGCCTGTTCCTGAAACGCTCTAATTCTTTTTCAAATTTTTTTAGCATTATACCCCAGCTTAAAAACGTCAGACCATAGATTGCTTTTCTGACATTTTAACTGCGTATATATATCCTGTACTCATCTTTTCTGATAAAACTTTTGTATGCACGGCAAATCCATTTTCTGTCAGGACACTGACCAGTCCGTCGGGCTTATTGAAATGGTACTCCATAAGAATAATATCTATATTTCCAATCAGCTTTTCCTCATTAAGCCGCTCAAATATCTCGAACTCTGCACCCTCACAATCGCATTTAACGATTATGTATTTATTTTTATTTTCTTCTAAAATAGGAGCTATTTCTTTTGCAGCATCCTTGATGACAACTGTTTCTTTTTTTATATTTTTTTCGCCTTTGCAAACATCGTGAGTGGTACTCATACCGCCGGTCGCGTTATCTATATACGGCAGTTCCAGAGTTGTATCTGCTTTGCCGAGCCCGAAGTTAAAAGCATTTAACTTTTTGCTCAGTTGCGGATTAAGTTCCAGATTCTTTTTTGCCAGCTCAAACGTCGGTTTAAACGGCTCAAAAGCATATATTTTTTTTATGTTCGGATACGTGGCGAAAAACAATGATGCTATGCCGCGATTTAGTCCTATATCAATTAAGGCCGCATCGTATCTAAAATTTACAGCGTAGCTTTTATTAAGAAATACTTCTTTAGTGATTCCCATTGCTTCATGCGGCACATTGGAAATATCTATTTTGACACCTTCGGGTGTTGTAACAACCTCATTTTCTATTTTGCATCCATGAGCCAAAAGTTTTTCGCGTCGGCTTTTTGTGCCGATTAATCTACGTTTAATATCTTTTCGCATCTTTTTGCTGGGCACAAAACAGCACAGGAGGTTGACCAGTATTTTCATTATCAGCAAGTCCTATCTGACATTCTTACAGCATAGATATAGCCCGTTCGTGATTTGCTCGAACCGGCTTTTGTCTGTACGGCAAAACCGTTTTCAGCAAGGATATTTACCAACCTGTCAGGTTTTTCAAAATGATATTCCATCATAACTACGTCTATCCTGCTAACAATATTTTCTTCATTAAGCCGCTCAAATATCTCGAACTCTGCACCCTCACAATCGCATTTAACGATTATGTGCTTATCTTTATTTTCTTCTAAAATAGGAGCTATTTCTTTTGCAGCATCCTTGATGAGAACTGTTTCTTTTTTTATATTTTTTTGACCTTTACAGACATCGTGAGTGGTGCTCATAGCGCCGGTTGCGTTATCCATATACGGCAGTTCCAGCGTTACCTCTGCTTTACCAAGCCCGCAGTTAAAAGCATTTATCTTTTTGCTCAGTTGCGGATTAAGTTCCAGATTCTTTTTTGCCAGTTCAAACGTCGGTTTAAACGGCTCGTAGGCGTATATCCTTTTTATATTTTCATTGGCAGCGAAAAGTAAAGATGCGGCTGCTCGATTCATCCCTATGTCAATCAGTATTGATTCTTTTCCAAGATTTAAGTTGTATTCGCTTTTGACAAAAACCTCCTTAACAAGATATAAGGGATGGTCTGACGCGTCGGAAATGTCTATACGAATACCTTTCGGTGTAGTTATAATGCCGGCATCTATTTTGAATCCGCAGGCCAAAAACTCTCTTCGCCGTCTTTTATTGTCTATCAGATTGTATCTGATTTTTTTACGCCACTTTTTTAGAGGCACAAAACAACACATAAAATTAACTAACGCCTTCATTATCAGGAATTCCTTTTAGCTTTTGTCATTTAAGGTATTGTTACAAGCTCCGGGATTTTTTCAACACCTTCCTTTTTGATATGACCGAATCAAAATACAATACATCGACAATGTCGAACGAGATGAATTTTAGGTTAATTTGGTCTATGATTTTTAGCAAATTGCTATGGAAATCGTTTTCTTCTATCACTATGCAATTTGGGTATTTGGAAAAAAGCTTCTTATAATCTTCTTTGAAAAGTTCCGGTTTATAAAGCATGTACGTCCGGATTAGCTCGTCTGGAAAGTGCCGGTAAAGACTCTCAAGATAACCATCCAATTGCAAAGGACGATTCTTGGTAAAAATAATGTTACTTATCAATTTTGTCATGTCTTGGCCGGTCAAACAGTTCGTAAACTAAGATATCTCGTATCATATTTGGTATCATAACTGTATCGACTGCTAAATTTTACTTTCTCGTTACCTTATTGCAAGGTGAATTTAGCCTATATCATTTTAATCATACAGACGCTGGCTGAAAAAGCGTTATATGAAGCGTTATTAGTGGTACTTAACTATGATTTATTCGTAGTAGGGCTTGTTTAAGGTACGTGAGGTGTTGGACAGGGTCTTTGTTGGCCGCTTGATCGGTTTCGATACGGTGTTTTCGGACTTTTTAGGGCAAGCGCAACTCAATGTAGGTTTGAGTATGTTTTGTTGAATCTTTAAAACGACGAGACATTTAGCTTGCAGAGCATGATCAATTATTAGAGTTAGTGAAGACATTTACAGAGCGAGAGGTCCGAAAAATAGAAGGTAAGAATAGTAGAAGCGAAATTGTAGTAAAATCATGAATATTGGGTATATGCACACAAGTTGTTTTTTATATGTTATAGACTAAAAATGACTGCCATCTGTTGAAGCAGTGGTCTAAATGGCATAATTGACAGTGATATATTCTTTATAAATAATTCTAAATTGGGACTATAATGCTGTTTTTATCTGTAATATTTTCGTAGTTTTACAACATCTGGAATTTTCTTGACGTATGTTGCATAAAAAGGTATAATATCATTGAGAATTAGCCGAAAAAGATTAGTAGTAAAAGTCTGCTGGCTATAAGCAAAGAAGGATGCTATGCGCCAGGGACTAATATTATTATCGTTTATTTGGCCGATAGCGGAGTAAGTGAACTTAGCAACTTGGATAATTGTACCCCACAAAAGGTATTGGAGGAATGGATTATCTGAACCGTTTGTCTTGGGCTTTCGGTGTGGGTGTCAGTATAAATATTTTATTGGTTAAAGGTTTCGTCCGTAGTTATATAACCAAGCCATTCATGTAAATAATTATGCGTTACTTTGGTTATTTCAAAGGCTGTGAAAATAAGTGTTAAACCTCAAAAAGGGGGAGGTAAGAACAATGGTACCTTTGCGGTCAATTAATATTCCTTCACCACACTCAATACAATCAAAGTTTGTTGCCTGCTTATTTATCTTGATGCTTTTACCAATTAATGCACAGGCGCAAGCCGATTTAGGGACTCTTTTTTACGAGACACAGGATGGTGCCAAGCCAATTCAAGATAATGGTGGCGACGAAGGCAAAACAGTGTGGGAGGTAAATCTTACGGGGGCACCGAGTGGTGCTGTTATCAAAGGCGTGGATATCGAGTACTGGATAACCCATCCGTGGGTGGGTGACCTGAAGGTTTGGTTGACTACCGAGAACAAAGGCGAATGGATTAATTATGTCCTCTGGAACCGAGAGGGGGAAAGCTCACATGATATTTATGAGAAGGAGACGGGATTAACTACATGGAATGGTTTAATAGCAAACAGAAAATGGTATTTATGTGCCGCGGATTATGTAAGGTTTGATCAAGGACAAATTGATTCATGGAAAATCTGGGTATATTTTGACAATGCTGCTATCGGAGTAGTACCACAGCCTATGCCTTACTATGAGGATTTTACGGGAGGCAAACCTGATTGTTCTGAGGGATGGGAATATTATTCCAACAACGAAGGTAGGATAGAAATCGTGGATGGAAAACTGCGTATGGATAATAAGCAGGATAGTTATCCATACTCTTTAAACGAAGCAATACTGCACGTTGATCTGCTTGGACGAAGTGGTGTTATGCTCAGTTTGGAACATGTCAGCAGTAACGATGAAAATACAAGTTTGCCATCAAGATTCACATGTCATCTGAATGGTGATGGGATCGCGATCAGCAATGATGGCACTAATTGGTATCTTGTGACTGATTTGACCTCGAGTTTCGATGGACAGTCTTTTGATTTGGATGCTGCTGTTCAAGCGGCTGGTATTACCTATACCTCAGACTTTTGTATCAAATTTCAACAGTATGATAATTTTTCCTGGTCTACCGATGGGCGAGCTTTTGATAATATTTCAATAACCGCAACAGGGGCTGATCCACTATTGAGAAAGCCATTTGGTGTATGGAAGGGGACATTTAACAGTACAAACTATCGTGTTATCGGCAACATCTACGACTGGATCATGCGTGAAGATTACACAACACAGGCAAGGTGGGAATTGACAGTTGTGCCGGGCACGGGCTTGAAAATAAATCCTTCAGGCGCATTCTCATTCAATCCTGAGAGTGACGGTTTGAGCTTCTTTTATACAGGTTTGGCAACCGTATTGACAGATGGGCAGATTATGGAAGTGCCCTGTATGCTGGATGTTAGGGGAACGGCCTTTCGTGGTCGAATAGAAGGTACTTATTCGCTAAGGTTATCTCCTCTAAATCTTCCTCCGATTCTTGATTCTGGTACATGGCAGGTCGTTAAGGTGCCTAATGTTGCTCTGCACACTTATGGGATTGAGATATCAACCGGCTGGAATTTTAATGATCCTGAGATATGGAGTGATTCGACGTATGATTTCTCTTTGGGTCTTGAAACCGATAGTACTGTCAACTATGTGGAGTTTAAAACACCTTTGGGTAATACCTTCCAGATTCCCAATGATTCTCATACACAAGTTGGCAACATCGAAACATGTCATTATCCGGTTGGAACAACATCTGAGGATATTACCACCGCTGCCAGTTTAGTTGCTTATTGGACGATGGATGACAATGCAGCTAATACTACTGTAACCGATAGCAGCGGCAGGGGCAACTATGGTATAGCCAGGCGAAATACTTCGTTTTTAAGCAGTTCAGGGAAAATCAATGGAGCCTTAACTTTTAATGGCAGCAGTGATTATATCGACTGTGGCAACAACAGCAGCCTGAATTTAACAGATAATTTTACTATTGCTGCCTGGATCAAGCCGCGTTCTTTATCCTGGTTGGCAGGGATAGTGTCAAAGTACCATAGCCCAAATGCAAATTCTTATTTTTTGAGGCTAAATCGCAATTCCCCATACAACAAACTTGAATTTGGCGGTAAAGGCCTTGAATTTGTGACTTCATTGAGTGCCTTGGGTACGGATCAGTGGTATTTTGTCATTGGTATGAGGGACTCGGGTATTGGAAAGATTTACATAAATGGTAATCTTGATGCTTCGGCTCCGGTGTCGATATCATCGAGTGCAGATTCGGTGTACATAGGAATGGATTATGGCGATCACGGCGATGCTCGTTATTTTAACGGTGAAATTGATAACGTCATGATATTGAATAGGACTTTGTCAGAAGCAGAGATAAGTGCATTATATGCTGGTCAACAGCCAATCTGGAGTTCGAGAGAACATTGGGAGTATAAAGGTAAATTTACCGACAGCGATGAACTGGATGAATATAGTGATGGCATCTATCAAATCACAGTGTATTATAAAGACAGCACCAGGGATCAAACTACAGTTCGGTTTGGCATTCCTGGGACAGCTAATTCTATTCCGCAGCCGACAACACAACCTGTATTGACTTTTCCAAAACATAATGGCAGCACGACATCTCCTGTGACGTTTAAGTGGAACCTCTGTAATGACCAAAATGCCAATTCAGTTGGATTACGTCTGGAAAACCAATACACCGATGAAAACGTGGATATTCAACCACTCACTGGTGCAACAAGTTCGGATCCAATCCAGCTTAGTTCAGGAACATGGCAAGCTAAGATTTTCTGTACAAATTTGTACGATACTAATAATGCCGACGGTATTGATGTCTCGGTAGGCAAGTATAGTGAAAGTGACTATATATTTGACATATTTGACGGTGGTTTAGTTGCTTATTGGACGATGGATGACAATGCATCTAATACTACTGTAACCGATAGCAGCGGTAGGGGCAATCATGGCATAGCCAGGCGAAACACCTCTGTTTTAAGCACTTCAGGGAAAATCAATAGTGCCTTAAGCTTCAATGGCAGCAGTGATTATATCGACTGCGGTAACAATAGCAGCTTGAATTTAACCGATAATTTTACTATTGTTGCCTGGATTAAACCACGTTCCTTCTCTTGGTTGGCAGGGATTGTGTCTAAGTACCATAACCCAAACGCAAATTCTTATTTTTTGAGGTTAAATCGTGACTCGCCCTACAATAAACTCGAGTTTGGCGGTCAAAGCTATGTAACTTCATTGAGTACCTTGAAAGCAGATCAGTGGTATTTTGTCATTGGTATGAGGGACTCAGGTATTGGAAAGATTTACATAAATGGTAATTTTGATACCTCATCGTCGGTATCGATTTTATCAAGTGCAGATCCAGTTTATATAGGGGTAGATTTTAAGGTTGATCCTCGTTATTTTGACGGTGCAATTGATAATGTAATGATATTTAACAGGACATTGTCAGAAGCAGAGATCAGCACAATGTATAATAATGGGCTTGGACAGTAATATTTTGATTGCTCCACCGGTGGGAACACAAAAGCGGGTGTTATTAAAACTATGATTTGCCTCTGGTACCTATGATGCTTTCTATGTAAGAATGCAGTGCTCCCATAAAGACGGAGCGGCCAAATCTAAGTGCATTATTACGGCAGTTTTCCGGGGCAAATGTTTCAATCATATTCTCGAAAGTCAGAACTGCATCCTTTAGACCCTGAGGTGTTTGTTCGTAAAAAAACAACCCCGTCGGGTCTAATCCGATCGACGTAGTTTGGTTAATTCCTACCACAGTTTCCAAAGCCCCGCCTTTCCCAAATGCTATTACTGGCTTTCCACAGGCCTGTGCTTCAAGGGGCACAATACCGAAATCTTCCTCGCCAGGGAATAGCAAAACCCGGCATTTTTTCATGTATTCGACAACATCATTGTCATCGGCATTATCAATAAAACAGATATTATCTGTCGCTATTTTCTTGAGTTGCGTCAGTTCTGGGCCGTTTCCTACTATTATAAGTTTTTGATTGGCCGTGCCAAATGCTTTAACTGCTATGTCTATTCGTTTATAAGGCACCAAAGCTGAAACAATAAGATAGTAGCCATCGTCATCGTTAGAAAGGGTGAATCGATCACAATCAACCGGAGGATAAATGACAACTGAATCTCTATTATAAGCCTGTTTTATTCGATTTTGAACATTTCTGCTGCTGGCGATAAAATGCGTTACTCTCGATGAACTTCTTTTGTCCCAGTTTTTGAGGCAATTGAGCAAAACTCGAGCAATCCATTTTTTAGGATTCCTAAAATTTCTTATATATTCATTTCGCATATGCCAGGCGTATCGCATTGGGGTATAGCAGTAACAAACGTGAGGGATGTCTTTTGGTACTTTCACACCTTTTGCCACACAATGGCTAAAACTCAAAACAAAGTCATAGCCACTTAAATCAAGTTGCTGTATTGCATGGGGAAATAGCGGCAGATACCGACGGAAATTTTCTATATCTCCCGGCAGTTTTTGGATATATGAAGTTATTATTTTATGCGTTTCTATCTTTTCGGATACTAAGCCTGGAAAATGTACTAATGTAAAGATGTCAGCATTCGGATAAAGCTCACAGGCAGCTTCAAGGCACCTTTCACCTCCTCGCATGCTGGTTAGCCAGTCGCAAATAAAAGCTATGTTCACTTATGCGCTCTTGTCAGATTAGATACTGGTTAGATTGAACTAATTCTGTGTTTCTTTCTTTAAAGTTTTTTATTTTCTCAATGTCTGCTTCAACCATCATTTTGACTAATTCGTTGAATCTAACGTGGGGAGACCATCCTAAAACACATTTAGCTTTGGAGCAGTCACCTGTCAACTCATGGGTTTCAGCAGGTCTATAGAATCTTTTATCTACAATAACATAGTCTTTCCAATCAAGGCCAGCAAAGTTAAAAGCGAGTTGTGTGAATTCTTTAACGGTATGGGTCTCTTCTGTTGCCACTACATAGTCATCAGGCTTGTCTTGCTGCAACATAAGCCACATAGCCTTAACGTAATCTCCAGAGAAGCCCCAGTCTCTCTTTGCATCTAAGTTTCCCAGTCTTAATTCCTTAGATAATCCCATCTTAATTTTCGCCGCAGCACTTGTTATTTTTCTGGTTACAAATTCGTAACCTCGTCGGGGACTTTCGTGGTTAAAGAGAATACCATTACAGGCAAAGATACCATATGCTTCACGGTAATTTCGGGTAAGGTCAAAACCTGCAACTTTAGAGATTCCATAGGGAGACCTGGGATGAAAAGGAGTATTCTCGTTTTGAGGAACTTGTTTCACCATACCAAACATTTCAGACGACGCTGCAAAATATACCTTACATTCAGGAACCCTATTAGCGACTGCGGACAGAACACTCAGTGTTCCATTGATATTGGTATTGATCGTGGAAAAAGCATCTTCAAAAGAGTATGCGACAAAACTCTGGGCAGCTAAATGATAGCATTCGTCCGGTCGAACCTTCTCCACAACGTTAAATATGCTGGCATAGCTTTCTAAACTACCGGCATGCAAATGAATCTTGTCCAATATGGGTTTTAGCCGCCATAGTCTATGTTCGGGGTCTTCCAGAGCCACATGTCTTACTATCCCATGAATTTCATAGCCTTTTTCTAAAAGAAATTCAGCTAAATAGGAGCCATCTTGACCTGTTATTCCTGTAATTAATGCCTTTCTCATTTTAAGTCTCCTATGATTTCGCCGTTTTTGCTATCTCAGTAGATTTGCTCATATTTTTTCAGACAAGGCAATAGCCTTACTAAATAATTCCCTGCAACTATCTTTCCATGTGGGCAGATTGTACTCCTTATGACTTCGAACTTGCGGCATCCTGCCGGTTTTTTCGATATTAATAATTATTTTCGCCAAACAAGCCGGGTTGTTTATATCAAAGTATGTACAGAAATCTTTTCCAACCTCTCTATGTACAGGTATATCACTGACCAGAGCCGGTAGTCCGTTATATAACGCTTCCACAATGGGAAGCCCAAATCCCTCGGCAACGGATGGAAATATCAGAGCTCTGGCGTGTTTGTAACAATAATTAAGTTCGGTATCTGATAAATCATTGAACATAAAAAGATTCTTTCTAAGCAGTGGGTGTTCTCTTATACGATTTACAATGGCCGCACACTTCCAGCCTATTTTCCCGATGATACATAGAATAGTACCAGAGTTTTGCCGCCAGAGAATATCGAAAGCGTCTAATAGATATTTATGATTTTTACGCGGCTCTATGGTTCCCACAATAATATAAATACTATTTCTTGTAAATAGTTCCTCCAGCTCATTCCGGACCGGGCCGTTTTGTGACAGCTTATCGAGAGTACATCCGAGATGAAAATACTCAAGCATATCATGACTGATAGAGCATTGATTGGCTTTAGCATAAGCACGAACTTCATCCCGCGTAGAGCGAGAGATTGAGATAAAAAAATCTGAAGTTTTCATTGCTTGGCAATACCAACTCTCAAAATATCTCACCAGTTCGGAAACACAAAACTGTGGATGGTTTATTGGGATAAGGTCATACACTACCACCCCCACGGATGCCCCATTATTTTTTGCTTTCCTGACCGCGGGCCAGATTGGATAATCCCACGAAGAATCAAGCATTAGTATAAGGTCACCTTTTCCTGCGCTGATTCTACGCATAAGATACATAATTATAACTGAAGGAAGAGTCAAAATATTGAAGAAAAAATTAACTATTGCTAAAATCCTCATTCCTCTAAACAATGAAGATCGGAGACTTTCGATTTTACGGAATATTAAATAGGAATGCAGCTTAGACTGTAATTCACAAATTTTGGCCCTTAATAAAGTCCACAAAAAAGCTCTAAACCTAATCATAATTGGTCTTTTATTCAGATCTATACGAAAGAATGACCCATTTCTAAAAATCACAGGTTGGCATTCTATATTCAGTTTCTTGCTGGTCTTTTCTGACTCTTTGATAATATTTCTGACAACTCGCTGAATTCCGCTGTTCAGATTAGTCTGATATGTATGAGTACACTCGATAAGTATCCTCCTGATTTTAGCCATTTGCTTTATGTGCCTCCATTCTGGTTTCTTACATTTATAGTGATTTAGTCTGTGTTAACTTTCGCACTTTTTTATTACGGAAACCCTTATGAAACAAGCCATTACGTCTTATTCTGTAATTTATGCATGTTCGATAAAAGCATCGAACTTGACAAAATTAAACTCATCTGCGGCAAACCAGCCCATAAACCCAATTTACCCAATTTAACACCTTTTAGAAAGTGTGAAAGTTGACTCTGTGTATTTTGCCGAATTTCCCAGCAGTTTCCGAAAAGATTCAATAGCCTCAAGTAAATATTCTTTATGATTTAACAATACAACAAACATGCAGCAATTGATAATAAGCCTCTCGATGGCAAGGTGCTCCATAGGTAATCAATCTTGTAGCGTGTGTTTGGAGCAATAAGCGAAAATCATAGCATCACCGTTCCCCTCATTTTTTTGTCAATATGTAATTTCAAAATGCTTACGGTCGATTATTCAATAGTTCTACTGTAGCGCTCCTTATTTAGCGAACTTTTTAAAAAAGCTAACGTTTGATTTCATATTCAAAGCGACTCATCTATTTTTCATAACGTAAAGACTATTTAAACCGAATTGAAATACTTTAGTCTCAATAACCTTCAAGTTACTTACCGCCACTAAATCACAAATTTCATTTACGCTGTAATAATGTTTATGATCTGCTATCTCACCAGTAGAGATAATTTTAAGCTTAAAAGCAAAAAATTCTAAAACTGTTTGAGCTCGAGGCGTAGGCGAAGTCATAATAATATGTCCACTAGATTTCAAGACCCTAGAAAACTCAAAAAGAAGAGCTTGAACTTGAGTTTTTTCAATATGTTCTAAAACAGCAAGCATAAAAATCTTGTCAAAGAAATTTTCATTAAAGGGCAGGTTACCCTGATATCTATGCTTAATCAAAATAATGTTTTCTTTCTGGTAATCATCAACATCGTAATCCAATCCATAGCCAATCTTGAATTTATTTTTGGCAGAAGAAAGAAGATAATGTTGCACACCACAACCAAAATCAAGTATGACATCGTTTCGCTCAATGTACTTAGCAGCAAACATCAACCGATATCTAGCAATAAATTTATCAAGCAAATTAAATTTCCCTGTATTCATTGTATATTTCAATCTAATAGTTCAGACGTATCTCCGGAATATTTCTTGCGTGTTGATATTAGCTTAAGTTCATAATTATATTTATTTATTTTTGACACTGTGTCCAAAATAAAAGCTACTGACAAAGACAATAAAGAAAGAATAAATAAACCTGTAGCTAAAATAGCTGAAGGAACTCTCAATATATATCGCGTACGAATAAATTCTATGATTACGGGAACTCCGAAAACCAAACCCATCGACCCAAAAACAAAAGCACCTACACCAAAAAACAAAAACGGTCTATAATCTTTTAATAGGAAGAATATTGTTTTTATGACTTTTATACCATCTGTTATCGTATTGAGCTTGGAAAAACTTCCACACTGTCGATCTTTGTATTCGATGGGAATTTCTACAATATTAAATCTTTTGTCCATCGCGTGAATGGTCATTTCTGTCTCTAACTCAAAACCGGAACTCATTATTGGGTAATTTTTTACAAAAAATTTACTAAACACCCTGCAGCCACTCATGATATCATTTAACTTTGATTGAAAAAGCATATTTACCAAAATTTTAACTAACCAATTACCAAAGTTATGCAATTCTTTTTTATTTTCTCTTTTATAACTACCCGTGGCATGCCTATCACCTACAACCATATCAGCCTCGCCGTTAATAACTGGCGTGATTAGTTTTTTAATTTCTTTAGCGGGATAAGTTAAATCAGCATCAACCATCACATAAATATCCGCATCAATTTCGCAAAATGCTTTTCGTATCGCATTCGCCTTGCCTCGTCGCTTTTCGAAAAATACAGCACCGTCGCAACCTAACTCTGCAATCGTTGACCTTGCTATCTTATTGGTCGAATCACTAGAATTATTATCAATCACATATATCGCTGCATCTGGCAAATAAGTATGGTAATCTACCATTGATTTTTTAAGAGTTAGTTCTTCATTAAGTGCAGGGATTAAAATTGCAACTGTTTTCATAAGCATATCTCACATTTACACATTTATAGAATCTGTAACAACGATTGGATCAAGTAATAGCTCTTACTTTTTTTTTAATTTTCATAAATCGTATTAATTTTTTAAAAAAACACATTAAATACTAATTCAATTATATTCTTGGGTTTCTTACTTCACTGATCATTTTTCAATCATGCTTTTTATTCTAAATTTTAAAAATCGCCGCACTTGGGGAGATACTCCCAATTTCCAATTCAACTTGATAAAATCTGCATTTACAATACTAACTGTTGTTAAGGGTCTATTGAGTTTTAGAGTAACCTGGTTTATGTATCGTGGCTTGGATAACAAATAAATATTGCCATTGCCATAATTTCCATTATAGTAGTCTTTGAATCTTTTCTGTGGAATACCATTCAGCAGAAGCGATGTAGGATTATTATCTACAGGATTATCAATGGAGTTGAATCTTATAACCTGTGCAGATGAACAATTTTCGGGGACTTCGAAAACAAGCTCTTGATTATTGTCAGATATCCTGCTTTGGGAAACAGACAAAGGAATTTTCTCGCAAATAATGTCTTCATTAATATAGACGAAGAGGAAAATTGCCAAAAGAGGAGCGAGCAAAAGAATAAAAAGATAATGTGGTAATTCCTTCCATGCACTTCTCACTCCAAGATAAGCAGCCAAAAGTAGCAAAGGAATCATCCAATAGAAATAGTGAAACAAATGGAAGCGAAATATATTAATTGGAAATAAATCGTTGTAAGAAAAATACAAAAATATTGACACGCCTATCCCACCCAAAATTCCAATACTTTGCCAACCAACTTTTTTGCAAATAACCCATAGACCAGGAGGAGCCAAAAAAAGCCATGGAAATCGGGAAATAATCATTGGATCCTGCTCACGAAATATTACGTGTCCGTCAAACATGAGCAAATAACTTTTTATCAGAAAACTATAATTTCCGCAGCCAGTTTCAAGAACACGATTATCGTATTGTGATAAATAACTACCGAAAACCCTAAAATTAATTAATGCTATGGTACCTCCAAAAAAGGAAACTATAATTATGCCCAAAAATCCTGCCAATAAAACCTCTTTTGGCTTTTTAAGATAGAGACATCCGATAATAAGCGAAGGAATAAGAAGCAAAATTTCTGAAGCTTTACAGAGATAGCAAAGGCCTACCAAAAAACTAGCCAGAAGCACTTTTGTTTTTGTTGGTTCTGAGAATACTAAAATCCAAAAAAAGGAATATGTAAGAAAATGAACAGGTATCGTATTCCAAGGTTCGATAAGCGACATCGTAAATGGCTTAACCGTTAGCAAGGCAACAAGAAAAATAACCAAAATTGATTCGACCTTTGATAAAAATACCCGACAAATCTTGTAAAATACAATAACAATACCGAGGAATAATAATAGATTTGGAATGAAAAATGGGTGTTTGGGCATAATCTTTATAAAGAATGACCCGAGAAGAGGATATCCTAAAGGATACCAGTAGGTTTCTTTACTAATAATAAAATTACTGAGGCTTTGGGCGCTTCGTAAATAACAACCTTGATCCACCCAGCCCCACCAACCCTTGGGACTAACATCACTGTTTCCTGGCAAAGACGCATGCCCCAAATAAAGAACGATGTAAAAAATAAGGCAAAATAATAGCAGAATTGATTTTAACCATGTGTGACTTAACGTTTGTTCAATTCTTTGAAAAGTTTTATAAAGTATCATATTGGTCTTCCCCCTCTTTAGTGGACAAGTTGTTAAGATAGTAACGCCTGCATACCATTAAAGCTGTGATTTTATTTTCCCAGCCGTTAACCTTCATGAGTAAATTATTTATCTTTGTTGGTTTTTTACAATCATGTATAACCACCAGATTAGAGGTCCAAATAAGGGAATCGTAAGCGTTCAGGCAGTTTTGGCTAAAATGTCTGCTGTTTTTATTAACGAT
>CAZRNB010000049.1:0-20163 GCA_964601355.1 uncultured Pirellulales bacterium | reverse complement strand
TTGCGTTAGAACATTCATCGGCCTGCTGCTGCGGAGGAGGCGTCGTCCCCTGGCACGTGATGGTCAGCACACCTGTACCGGTTCTTATTATGTTACCATCAGTATAACTATACCCTCCAATCTCAATCAAGTATCGGCTGCCGGCAGCCACATCAAAGCTAATCTGCGATGCGTAATCGCAAAAGTCGTCGTTACAGTCAATTAAATTGCCCGGCCCCGGGGACGAGCCATTCCATTCATAAGCAGCGACCTCGGTGTCATAGTCACTGCCGCACAGGCTGACAATGGCCTTACCTGTACATGAGGCCGTGTAGAGATACCAGATATTAGGACCTTCATTACACAAGCCAGGTCCATCGAATGTCGCACATCTGGTATCAAAACCAAGCTGCCATACTTCGCCAACCGGCAGCGGACTATCGTAGCTGTCGTTATATGGCGGACACGTTGCCGTCTCGCAGGTGATAGTCAGCAGACCCTGACCCACATCATGTTGATGTCCGCCAACCTCGATTAGATACTGATTGCCCGCAACTACGCCAAAGGCAACAAACGACTGCAGATCGCCGCAGGAATCATCGTCGTATCTGATCAGATCATGTTCCGTGGGAGTGCAGTTGTATCCATTATAAACAGCGAGCATAGTGTCATAGGTGCTGCCGCACAAGCTTATGGTGACGATACCGGAACATGTGGCGGTGTAAACATACCAGATATTCGGGCCGTTCATCACAAAACCCGGACCATCAAACGTAGCGGTTTCGGTTTCAAACGCCAAGCCCGACACATTACCAACCGGTGTCGCGTCTGAACATTTGTCATTGGGGCAGGCATACATGGTGGCATTTGTGGCACCGAAGACCAGCATCATAACACAAACCATCAATAATTTAGATAAACAAATTCTCATAACTAAGTCCTCCTAAGATAACAAAAAAACTCTCATTTATAGCTGCTCCTGCTGTAAAATCCGCATCGATGAGATTAACAGCAAAGCACTTCCAATTTTAACGGAATCTCCTGGAAGCCGGTATTTAGCAAATCGACGGCTTTTCGCCCCGCCAAGTCTTTATACATATTAACGGTCAATAAAAAGCCGGACTTAAGATATAAAAATACTAATCCTTCCCCGTACCTGTGAAATTGCAGTAAGCACAAATTGCTCCCCCGCATGCCGAATTTGCGAGTAACATTATTTTCCTCCATGACCTGCCTATTACCATTAAACATCGATATTATAATCCTAAATGAAGCCTATGTCAAGATTTGAGATACTATTTTCTTACAATCGGGCGGGATTCTTTGAACAAAGTAACTAAAATCAGCCCACCCTTTTGTTATCATTGTCCTATCTAAAAGTGCCGGTACATACCATAAATGTAACGTTTTAAGGATTTTATAATAAGATCCTGAATTTGATCGAATTCTTCAGGAGCCATCCGCCTCAGTTGTGAATAGAAATCATTACCGTATCACTCTCAAATCACATCACAAAGCCTAAAAAAACGTGTAAAAGAACAGCACAATGTAATCTAACCTTTTGACTTTACATGAATTACGCTGCAAACATTATTGCTGAAACATTTATATGGAATAAAGGAACTGAATTCTACTCCCACGGTTACATTAGAGTTATCATCGTTCCGATAACGGCTCAACTCTGCAGAAATCTCCAGATTCAATAGATTTTATTATGTTGTAGATGACCAAATTATAGGGAACACTTATTTTATATTTATCAGCAAGCTTTATAACAGCTCCATTTAAGGCATCGATTTCCGTTTTCTTCTTGGCAGCTATATCCTGCAATGTTGACGATTTATGCTTTGCTGTAGCCGGTACGAGTTTATTATAAAAAACCTCAAGAAAATCTTTAGCAACCAACCAATATGCTTTATACCCTGCCGCCGTCATAACTATAAAGATTTCTTCTATAATGCCGTTCATTATATCTCGGCTGAATTTATTATCGGCCAAAATGCCATAAGGGGCATCGAGAATAGCGCCAAGGCTGTTTAGAGCACAATTGTATAGCATTTTCGCCCAAAGGTCTTTTTCAATTTCATTTGTTGTCTCACAGGGAATATCACCCTTGGCTATGAATTCACATAGAGCTTTAATATATAATAAATCGCCACTAAAAATGCTGCCAATATGAATAGCATCAGCATGGACGGTTATAATAACCTCGTTCTTCTTTGGCCTGTTAAAGCCTGTAATAACACGCGCATTGTAAATTTGGTCTCTACTAAAAAAGGATGCAAAGATTTCGGCATTCCCCCACCCATTCTGAAACAGAACAATTTTCGTTTCGGGGCCTAATAAAGAGCTATGCTTGGAGATATCCTTTGCAGCTTTAGAAGAATCAAAGGACTTGGTACATACGAGGATATAATCATACGATTCTGCTCGAACATCATTCAGAGATACAAAGCAGCCAAATCCTTCTGAATTTACACGGTAATCGCCGAAAATTCCCGTTCTAACCAAGCCCTGCTCACGCAAAGACCGGGCCGTATCTTCTCTGGCAATAATATCCACGTGGGCTTTGGATTTGAGCAGGCAGCTTGCAATACCCAGCCCAACTGCCCCGCCGCCATATACCAATATCATCATAATTTATGGCTTGCCCTTTTTGAAAACTATGTTTCTATATGTTGTGTTTATTATAACCTATAAAGGGAAACTTATAAATGAAGGCCATGATACTGAAGAAAATTGCACCTATTGAAAAAGAACCCTTAGAGCTGGAAGATTTGCCGGCTCCTCAGCCCGGTCGTGGCCAAATTCGAGTAAAAATTTCAGCCTGCGGCATCTGCCACACTGAGCTTGACGAAATCGAAGGAAGACTTCAGCCGAAATTGCCCATAATTCCGGGCCATCAGATAGTAGGCACAGTAGATGCCCTCGGCCAGGGAGCGAAAAAATTTAAGCTGCACGACCGGGTCGGAATAGCATGGATAAATTATGCCTGCGGCGAATGCGAATTCTGCCGGCAGGGATTAGAAAACCTCTGCACGCAATTCCACGGCACCGGCTGCGACGCAAACGGCGGATACGCCGAATATACGGTGGTCAATGAAAATTTCGCATATCCAATTCCGGATAATCTTAGCGACACCCAGGCAGTTCCACTTTTGTGTGCCGGTGCAATCGGCTACAGAGCCTTAAGGCTGACTAATCTCCGAGATGGTCAAACGCTCGGCTTATTTGGCTTTGGAGCCTCAGCCCATATTGTTATTCAAATAGTTAAATATAAGTATCCAAACTCCAAAGTATTTGTTTTTACTCGAGCTAACCAGGAAGAGCATCAAATTTTAGCCAGGAAATTAGATGCTGATTGGATCGGAGAAACAGGAGATACTCCGCCGGAAAAATTGAATTGCGCAATTGATTTTACACCCGCCTGGCAGCCGATTGTTGAAGCGTTGAGGATTTTGGAAAAAGGTGGCCGGGTAGTTATAAACGCCATCCGAAAAGAATCAAGAGATAAAGAAGCGGTTCTGAGTTTGGATTATCCAACGCATCTTTGGCTGGAAAAAGAATTGAAAACCGTAGCTAACATTACCAGACGCGACGCCGAAGAGTTTCTGCCTCTGGCGGCTGAAATTCCTATTTTGCCCAAAGTTCAGGAGTTTAAATTAGAACAAGCCAATGAAGCTCTAACTATATTAAAGAAGGGGAAGATTCAGGGAGTCGGAGTTTTAAGAATGTAAGATCAGCGATAAAATGAAAAATAAAAAATCAAAATGCAAAATTTTGAAATCCAATATATCTGATATTTGATATTGCTTTGTAGAAAAGACCCTCTGTCATTTCGACCGAAGTCCCGATTCATCGGGACGAAGTGGAGAAATCTGCTTTTTAGTAGATTTCTCGACTCGCCTTCGGCTCGCTCGAAATGACGTCCTGACCTGTTTTCTACAAAGCAATTTGATATTTGATTTTATTCAAGGCGGTACGACAATGACAGTAAAACTGTATCACGAACCTAAACTCGATAATGCGATTATGCTCTGCGGCTGGCCAGGCATCGGAAACATCGGAATACTGGCAATAGATACATTAAGAAATCTATTAAAAGCTCAGGAATTTGCGGAAATTGAATCGTGCGACTTCTTCGACCCTCAAAAAGTCACCATTGAAAAAGGATTGTTGACAAAGCTGGAGTTTCCCCGCAATACATTTTATTTTCGGCAGCTCAGCGGGCGAGGCTTACTATTTTTCATTGGCCAAAAGCAGCCCTGCGAACAAGGAACAAAATATGCCCAGGGTCAAAAGGCTTACCAAATGGCTAATTTGGTATTGGACGTGGCAGAAAAATTCGGCTGCCGGAAAATCTATACTTCCGGCGCAGCCGTCACCGGAATTCACCATATCGCAAGACCCAAGGTCTGGGCGGTACCTAACAATCAAAGCTTGATTAGCGAAATAAAGCAATCCCGGCTGGTCGGGACTATTTTAATGTCACAAATTGAGGGCAGAGGTGACCAGGGCGTAATTACCGGCTTAAATGGGCTGCTATTGGGAGTGGCAAAAAAAAGAGGAATAGATGCTGTCTGTTTAATGGGTGAAATACCATATTATCTCCAGGCAGCGCCATGGCCCTATCCTAAGGCCTCGAAATCCGTTCTTGAAGTCCTGGCTCAAATCCTCGATCTCAAACTTGATCTTACTACATTGGAAGAATTTGGCCAAAAGATAGAGCAGCAAATTGAAGACTTTCTGGAAAGCCTGTATAACACAGAGGCAATACCTCCTGATATAAGAGAAGAAATTGAGAAATTAAGACATATTGAACCGACTGAGCCTGGACCAATAACCGAAGAAGAGCAAAAGAGAATTATGGAACATATCGATGAGCTTTTCGACCAGGGAGAACGGACCGATGAAAGACATATTTGAATTTTCCCGGCAGCCCAAATTGGAAAATCCGTCCTTGATTGTCGGCTGGAACAAAGATGCCGGCCAATTAAGTCCAAAGGTAATTGAGCATCTAAACAGAAAGATAAACGGCAGAAGCTTCTGTGAGATCGAGCCGATAGATTTTTTCTCTTTAGCAGGCGTAGCAGTCGAAAGAGATATAGCTCAATTCCCGGAGAGTAAATTCTACTGCTGTGAAAGAAGCGATCTTGTGATATTTAAAGGCAGCGAGCCCGAATTTGAAAGATACAGATTTCTTGATGCAGTTTTAGATTTGGCTCAGCATCATTGCAGAGTAAAAAATCTATATACTATAAACGGCACCGTTTCAGCAATTGCTCATACCGGTTCACGTAGAATACTCGCTGTTTTTAACAAAGAAAAATTTCAACAAGAGCTCCGTGACTATGCTCTGGAAGACATGACCTGGCAAGGGACACCAGCTATCAGTAGTTTCCTTTTATGGGTAGCTGAAAGAAAAGGTATTCCCGGCGTGAGTCTCTGGACGCAAATTCCTTTTTATCTGGCAGAAGGTATGGATTTTCAGGCAATAAAACAAACGCTCTCTTTCTTTAATAAAAGATTTAGCTTGGAAATAGATTTGAAAGAGCTGGATGAACAAATCATTGAACAAAACACCAGGATCGATCAGCTCAGACAAGAGGATCCGGAAATTAACAGGTGTATAGAAGATTTAGAGAACAGACGTTCCTTAAATGAAGAGGAACAAGTGAATTTGTTAAAAGCCGTATCCGAATTTCTTGAATTCGGCAAAAGTCCCACGTAAAAAAAACGAAAAAAACGAAAACCCTCAGTGAAACTGGGGGCTAAATAATTTGTAATATTTAGCCCCACAATCTATTGCGGGGTTTATATGCGGCACTTTAACAGTTTAAAGGCATCTTCGCCGCCGTTTATCAGGTGAATTAAAGGCTGTGGTCTGTCAACACCTTCGATAAACTTGGGTCTCGCCGCCCAGGGCGTGACACTCAGCACACCCGTCAAATCCATCCAATGTTCAAGCCGTGCAACCGGCAGGTTCCAGGTTATATGGAAGTGATTGGCCGGCGGATATTGTTTATACTCCAAAATGCTCGCGTATTTCGGCACAACAAATGTGTGCGGCCACGTCGGAGTTGTCAGATTGCACATCGCTTGAGCCAGTTTTTCCGGCACTTCGGTTGTGCGTGCCTCATCCCAAATCATACTGAATAGTCCGCTTGCACTACTATAAGCCATTCGAGCAGCGATGCCATCGATCCCTGCCGGCGTCATAAGCGTGACCGAGTTGCCGCCTCCGGGAAAGTAGAATTCATCAGCCAGAGGCAAAGTAACGCCATTCATAATCTCCTTCACGGATGCCCCTGGTGCTGCCGCCCAATCGAAGGCAGCACTACCCGAATTGTCACCATCAACCAGGCCTTTGCTGAACCAATCTGCGTTTTTATCCAGAGATTTGACGCCGATCTTTTCAGCCAGCTCTTTGATTTCCCACACTTCCCAGACCTTTCTAAAGTCCATAAACAAAGGCGGATTTCCGCCGGAAAGGTACGTCATAAACAGCATCGTCAAAAGGCCCTGCATGTCGGCCTCGGTAGCAAAAGGTATCGGTGATTTGCCGCCATTATGATCAAATGTACTATTAAAGAATGATTCCATTACATCGGCCACCGGCAGTGGAATACCCCGCCGGTCGCTGCCCCATTCGAGCTGGCTCATAAAGCCGCCGCCAACGGCGTTCAAATCCGCCATCAGGTCACGAACGATCAAGTACATCGCCAATTCTTTATTAAATCGTTCACTATCTGCCTCGTCGCGAAGCTCCAGGTGTGTACCGACATATCTATCAATCCAGCTTCGCAGCTCTTTAAGCTCCTTTTCGTTGTAGGCCTTTTTATTCAGCATATCAGCAAGAAGTTTCATATCCAGTCTTGTAATTTCCAGGCCGAAGGTGTTCCGCGTGGGAATAATATGAGCCAGGGCCGTTTCCATTCCCATTGAGTCGTGGCCGAAAATTACCACTCTTCGGCCTCGCAACGCTACAACCGTCACCGCCGCATAGCACCAGTCGATGAGGCTCTTGGCTGTCTGCTCGGTCATTTTAGGATTAGCCCCTGTATCCGGCCATGTCCCTACATTTAAGGCAACCATCCGTCCGTACTGGCTGATGGCGCCATTGAGCGCATGAGCATAAACTACACCTGGCCTGGGGCCGCTGTTGCCACAGGTAATATTTATCGGTGTATCAGGTGGGAATTGCTGAATCAGCGAAATGCCGGTAAGCTGTGGAAAAGCCCACGTATCCGGGACACAGACTAAAATATCAACGCCGGCCTTACGGAACTGCTGGGCAACAATATCCGCCTGGGCCTCACCGTCCACTAAAACTGTAGAATAAACCACCGGTACAGGTGTCTTATCCGGCAGTAGCACAGAGCCGCTGATTGTATCCGCCGCCATCTTTACAATATTCTGGCAGCGCATGCGGCTGTCTTTATCTATACGTGGATCACTCGTAGCAAAAACGCCAACGACCGGCACCTTCGGCTTAACTTTTGTTATAACCGGCAACCGAACGGCTCCTGCTCCCTTTGCCATATCAAAACTCCTTTCTGGTAATTGGTAATTTGTAGTTGGTAATTGAAGATGCTTTGTAGAAAAGAGTAGAGGTTGTCATTTCGAGCGAGCCGAAGGCGAATCGAGAAATCTGCTTTTGAATAGATTTCTCCGCTTCACCCCTGTTTCTGTCTTCGACAGAAGACACGGGGCTTCGGTCGAAATGACAGCTTGTCTTTTCTACAGAGCAAATTGAAGATTAAAGATTGGACATTAAATCAATTACCAGTTACCAATCACAAATTACCAAATGCGGAAATATCTTCCAGCAGCTTTCTAACAAAGTCCAGGAATTGTGCTGCATACGCACCGTTGGTGACTTTGTGGTCAACCGAAAGAGTCATGCTCATAAGCTTGCGAACAAGGATATTGCCGTCACTTGTGCTACGTAGCGAAGAAGCTTCCACCCTCCGCGGTGCTACGGAGGACGGGCCGCTACTTCGCAGAGTAGAATCAGGAACGCAGGTATCGGTTATCCTGCCGATACCTAAAATGCTGCACTGGCCGGGCACAACTATCGGGATAAAGTTTTCTATGCCGAATGAGCCGAGGTTGCTAACGGTAATACATCCGCCTTCCAAATC
The DNA here is from genome assembly GCA_964601355.1 of uncultured Pirellulales bacterium. Classification (GTDB taxonomy): domain Bacteria; phylum Planctomycetota; class Phycisphaerae; order Sedimentisphaerales; family Anaerobacaceae; genus CAZRNB01. The sequence goes on along the minus strand of CAZRNB010000049.1, from coordinate 12,040 downwards.
AACTGGAGCCAGCTTATTGCCGCGGGCCCTCTCAATCAAGGCCTGGCTGTCACGAGCAATCTGTTTAACATCCTTTTTATTCACATTTTTAACAACCGGAGCAACAAGGCCGTCTGGCACCGCAATTGCAAGGCCTATATGAATAGCATCGGCTAACTTGATACTATCACCTGCGAGTTGACCTGTCATTATTGGATACTTCTCCAAGCCAGCCGCAACCGCCTTGATAATGAAATCGTTATAAGAGACTTTTACCCCGTTAGAAATTTTCTCTTTTTGTGTCATGTTATTTCCAATAGAATTTCTAACGGGGTGAACATCACCGGTTTCGTTCATTTTGGCTCGCAGCGCCACCAGGTCGGTGACATCAGCTCTTACTGTCAGATAAAAGCAGGGAATTTCATGCTTGGACTTGAGCATTCTTTCTGCTGTAATTCGCTGAAGCCTGTTAAGCGGTACAGTATCTCCAAGTTTAACTTCCGCTTCGGCTGCCTCAGAAGAAAGACCCCACGTGGAACGTGGGGCTAAATATTTAGCCCCGCCTTTCAGGCGGGGTTCTTCTGATTTTTCAGCAATAGCTTTTACATCTTCCTCTGTAATTTTGCTTGCTGGTCCTGTGCCGGTTACTTTTGACAGATCTATACCCAGCTCTTCTGCTAATTTCTTTGCTCGCGGCGAGGCCAAAACTTTCGTCTCTCGTCTCTCGTCTCTCGTCCCTCGTTCTTCGCCGTGAGTGGCAGCCTCAAAGGTGGAGCCTTTGGGGATGGCTACCCCGCCACCTTTTAGCGAGTCGATAAAGCTCTGTGGAACTTTTTCGTCCTTATCGCCAAGAATCATAATCGGCGCCCCAACAGGCAGAGTCTGGTTGACTTCAGCAAGGATATGTTTTACAAAACCATCCACAGGTGATTCCATTTCAAGAGTCGCTTTGTCGGTTTCTATCTCGAAGATTATATCGCCTTTTTTAACCTGGTCGCCAACATTAACCAGGCAGCTTACGATGGTTCCATTATCCATCGTTTCGCCGAGCTGTGGTAATCGAATTTCTTTTGCCATTTACGTAATCCCCATATTATTTATTGCGTATGTTATATAGTCTGCAAATCCAGCGTTAAAATGCGGGGCCAAATATTTAGCCAATAATCTTCCTTACTGCTTCCACTATCTGTTTCACGCTTGGGATACTTGCCTGCTCAAGCGGCTCGCTCATCGGCGGCGGCACATCGAGTGCGGCTAAATTCACAGGAGCAGCATCGAAATAATCAAAACCATGCGAGCCGTCCTCAAACTCGTACTCTATAAACCGGCCGACTATTTCCCTGCCTACACCACACGTGGCAAAACCTTCACTGACAGTAATCAGACGGCCGGTCTTGCGAACCGATTCTGCAATAGTTTTTATATCCAACGGCTTTAACGTCCGCACGTCTATCACCTCGGCATCAATATCATTCTGCCGGGCGAGGATTTCAGCAGCCTTAAGACAATCCATTACCATCCTGCAGTAGCTGACAATGGTCACGTCACTACCTTGTCTTTTAATATCAGCCACGCCCAGCGGAATAATATAATCGCCTGCCGGCACAGGGCCAAGCTGGCCATAAGCTGCCTTGTGCTCGATAAAAACCACCGGATTATCGCTGCGTATGGCAGCTTTAAGCAGACCTTTTGCATCATAAGGCGTAGAGGGCATCACCACGTAAAGACCCGGCGGATGCATAAGCCATGCTTCGAGCGATTCGGAATGATGCGCGGCGATACATCTGCCGACCCCACCTTCGGTTCGCAGCACCATCGGGACTTTTGCTTTTCCACCGAACATATAACGATTATAAGCACCGACGTGGACAAGCTGGTCCAGCGCTATAGTAATAAAATCGACATACATAATCTCAGCAACCGGACGCATACCGCGAAGCGCCGCACCAACAGCGGCGCCGGCGATGGCTGCTTCGGAAATCGCCGTATCAATGACCCTGCCTGTACCAAATTCTTCCAGCAAGCCGCGGGTAGCCTGGTATGCACCTCCGTATAGGCCCACGTCTTCGCCCATTACAAAGACGCGCTCGTCCCTTCTCATTTCCTCGGCCTGTGCAGCCGAAACAGCCGCAGCAATGTTCATAACCTCCATACCGAATTGCGACTTAATCTGTGCCTTTGCCTGCTCGGTGGCCTCCTTCTTCGTTTTAGCAGTGGATGAGGCCACGATAGACTCAAAGGCGATAGCTGCATCCATCACCTTGACAGACATCTCTTTTTCAGACTTAATAAACTCCGTCGGATACGTCTCCTCAACATATACGTCTTTTGCCACGTCAGCCGGGCTGGGCCAGGGACTATCCATGCCGAATTTTGTCGCGGCTTCAATAGTGTTATAGGCTTTATCTTTAATTTTATCCAGCTCTTCCTCGGTACACAGTGACTCAGAAAGGAGCTTTTCACGCAGGACTATAATCGGATCACGCTGTCGCCAGGCTTTTTCTTCTGCTTTCGTGCGGTAAGCGCGCGGGTCGCTTCGGCTGTGCCCATACCACCGATACGTCTTGGCCTCGATAATTGCCATCTGACAATCCCTTCTAGCCCTTTCCACCGCGAGTCTTACCGCAAGAAAGACTGCGACCACGTCCTGGCCGTCAACTATCATGGCAGGCACATTATAAGCGGCTGCACGCTGAGCAATATCTTCAATATTACTTGCCTTCACGGTACCTTCAACTTCACTGCCAGAGTAAGGTACACTCATTCCATAAAGATTATTTTCTATTATTGCTACAAGAGGCACTTTTAAGGTCGAGGCCATGTTCATGGACTCATGGAAGCTGCCGCAGTTAGTGGAGCCGTCGCCGAAGAACGAAAGGACAACTCGGCCACTTTTTTTGAATTTCTCAGCCAGAGCGGCTCCAACGGCCGGCGGCTGATTGCCGCCCACGATGCCGGTCGAGCCGAGATTATTCTGTTTGTCCACCTCGGCGATGTGCATCGAGCCACCCCTGCCTTTGCAGTAGCCGGTCTCCTTGCCCATAAGCTCAGCCATCATGCTGTTCCAGTGCTTCCGGTGATCTTCCTCAGTGTCGGCGTATTTGTTGCCGATAGCGCCGCAGTGGCCGTGACCACGGTGGGTCGAGCCGATGACGTCACCCCGCTCGATAGCAGCAATAGCCCCCGTTGCAACAGCCTCCTGGCCAGCGTAAAGGTGAGAGGCGCCTTTGATAATATTCTGACCTAAAAGGTCATAAACCTTTTCCTCGAAAAATCGAATTTCATAAATCGTCCGCAGCCAGTCGGTTAAATCATCAAGGCTGATTATCGCCTTTTTAATAAGCTCTTTCAGCCGGGGAGCCGGGGTTTTCCGCATATCATCTATACAAAAATCCATAGTGGCAATCTCCACTAATAAATTGTCCAAAATGAGTAAAAAAGTGAGCTAAAGTTTAGAGTGCCTAAAGTGCCTAAAATTATAACTTTAGCTCACTTTAGCTCACTTTAGGCACTTCTTGGCGGATCAAATTACAATCCGTGCCACGTGTCAAGATATGGTAATATACAGATTTTGACAAAAAAAACAACTAAAAATGTGTTCTATGCAGCGGTAAAATTGATTCTTGATACTTGATACTCGATACTCGTCAATCACGAATATCAAGCATCGAGCATCGAGTTTTTAGCTATTTATCATATAATAAGCCCTGAGCAATTCAGCCACGCTCCAGGCCTGAGCAAAACATCCTTTGGGCTTATGTGGGACATCGCCGTCAAATATCTCGCTTACCTGTCCAAGGCAGGCATCCTCTGTCAGGTGCCGCATCAAAGGCTTGATAAAATCGGCAGCCGTTTTTTTGCTCTTTCGGCTGAATTTATTCACCTTCAGGTATGCCTCCACGAACGGCCCCATCAGATATGGCCAAACTGTGCCCTGGTGATAAGCCTCGTCTCTCTGCCGTTGCGGGCCTGTATATGTCCCTTTGTAATTAGGATTCTGAATGTTCAACGTCCGAAGCCCATAAGGCGTCAGCAGCTCCTTCTGTACAACATCTACGATTGATTTCTGCTGCTGCAAGGATAGTGGCGGCGAAAAGGTGAGTGAAACAGCAAATATCTGATTCGGCCGAAGGCTGGCATCAGCGAAACCTCCGGGCAAAATGCAATCGTTTAAGTAACCAACAGCCTCATTCCAAAATAATTGGCAGAAGCTCGCACCGACTATCTGCGTCATAGACCTGTATTGTTTTGCGTTTTCTGAGTTTCGCCTAAGATAAAACTGAGCCAAAAGACAAAGAGAATTGTACCATAAGGCGTTGATCTCGACTGCTTTCCCAAAACGTGCAGTCATGGCAACACCATCGCACTTGGCGTCCATCCATGTCAACTGAGTATTATCATTACCTGCCGTTATAAGTCCATCAGCATCAGCATAGATGTCAAAACGCGTGCCTTTTTGATAAGAATCGATAATCCAGCGTATGACGGGCAAAAACTCCTGTGTGAAGGTTTTGGAATCGCCGGTAGATTGAAAATACTGAAAAGCTGCATTTATAAACCATAGTGAAGCGTCAACACTGTTAAAATGGGCGGCGCCACTGCGATCGTCGAATCGATTTGGAATCATACCATTGTCTGCCGCCTGGGCAAAGGTGGTTAAGACCGATTTTGCCTCGTCAAATCTGCCGGTTAAAAGTAACAGGCCCGGCAAGGCAATGAAAGCATCCCTGCCCCAGTCCAGAAACCATGGAAAACCAGCCAGGATGGTAGTTTTATAATTTCGTTCCTTCCGGTATTTCACAATAAACTGATCGGCAGCCAAGCAAAGTAATTTAAGATTCTGGTCGTCAACATTAGCCACAGTAATCACCTCGTTTTGGTGACTATGCAAATCCTCTCTAACGGCGGTAATATCGCCAATATCCAGCTGCTCTATCTTATTGTATGCCGCAGCCCGGCTCAAGTTAGCCCATAAAACAAGCTCGGTCGGCGATTCTATGCGGCACTTAAAAAAGCCGGGCGTCCACAAATCTTCGGTAAAGTCCTGGCCCCGCTCTCTGCTGCTGCGATATACAAAATTATACCACCATTGCTGGTCCTTTTCAAAATTCATGGACGGACAATACAAAAACAGCTCACAACTGCCAGGTGTATCATAGTTGATCCGTAAACCTTCACCAATCCAATTGGAGCGTATCGGAGCGCAGGATTTTTGTAATGTGTGGAAATCCCGCAAGCCGACAAACGGACGCAGGATAAATTCCACCGGCTTCTTGATTTTTGTAAAATTATACACTACGGCGACCGTGTCCGTCTGGCGCAGAAGGTATACAGATTTAATAAGCTTAATTTTTGCTAAATCGACGGCCAGCTCATAATCAAAATGTACGCCGATATCCTGACGAAATCTCTTTATATGGCTAAAACCTGCTGGCGCGAATTTATCCCCAAACTCAAAGGTTGAAAGATTAAATGTCTTCCCTTCGACTCCGCTCAGAGCCTGCCCTGAGCCTGCCGAAGGGGCAGGATCGTTACAAATTACCGTCTCCAGGCAATTGGCCAGCGCCATTATTCTATCAGCAGGTGGATCAAGAGAGCCTACAAGCAGGCCATGATACCCGCTGGTGTTACAGCCTACAACAGTTGACGACGCATAGCTGCCGCATTCATTAGTCAACAGCCATTCTCTGGTCAATAATTCGTCGATTGACTTGTCGCTGGCCGTTATAGACGCAATTTTTAGATTTTTATCTTTTTGCAAAGTCAACACGCCTTGTCTCCCGAAAAGCTGTAATAATAAAATACATGAAACGTAGCCACCTCAGAATATTAAAAATGAATCAGAGCGCTTAAATTAACGTCTGCTAATCTGACGGGTTCTTATTTTACGATTCCGACTTGTCGGACAAGTCCGATTCCGCAGGAAAGAGGCATTTTTTTCTGCTCCGTTTGGCTGCTGAAAAACACGCTCGCCCAACTGCTCTTCCTTAGCATTGTCTTTACCAATCATTCGACCCGGCTCAAGACAGGCTGCAGCTCCATCCGTAATCCTGCTTGCATCTACCCCGCACCAGCTGGTCTGTAACGTTGGAACCGACTCTTCTATCAGATTTCGGTCTATGCAAGGGTTCAATTGGTGCAGGGCTGGTTTTACACAGCGACTTTGCAGGTTGCCAAGCACATTCATAAAATTCATATACGATTCGTAAGGTGAATCATACGGATTAAAATATTTATGTACGTCTCCATCTGCAAAGTACTTGGTACACATAGAGTAGAAATGATCCGATGACTGTAATTTTCGCCAGTCTGCAATTACTTTTTCATCGCCTGTCAGCTTAATCTTATTTTCGAGCCTGTAAAGCTCATGGATAGCATTAGACTGCATAGGGTTGCCCAGCCATTCAGAAAGGTCTCTTTCGGTATCGGCCCAGCTTATGACGTTAGGTATATCAACCGTACCAACAGGCTCATAACTGCGGACTACCTCACTGGGTGTTCTGAAATCATTGTCAGGATGTTTTAAAATCTCCTGTGGAAGGTGCCGTATAAAATCGAATATGCCGGTATCGATCCATTGGTGTTCGCCGACTGTTTCATAATCCATAAACAGATTTACAACGTTTCCGTTACCATTTATTCTGCTTATCCATTGGGCGAACTTCTCCGCCGTCAGAGGCCACTCGGACCAGGCACGGTTGGAAAATCTAAATGCAATATCATCGCTAAGGGAATAGTTTTTCAGCAGCAGCTTTAGTTCGCTGCAGCTTTTCGGACGATATATAAAATCAGGACTTCGTGAGCCTAAGATGTGGTCCGCACCTTCAGTTATTATCGCATCGAAACACTCCATAGACTCAATAAGCTCAGCCAAATCATTATTGTACATCAGCTCGGTATTGCGAAACACCCGCGGCCTTTGGCCGAACAGACGGTTGATAGTTTCGACGTGCTGCTTTATCTGCTCTACGAACTCATCTCGTGAGTATAGAAAGCTCAAGCTATGATAATATGTCTCAGCTAAAAACTCGACACAGCCGGTTTCCACCAAGGCATCAAAAGTGCTTATAACTTCAGGCGAATAACGCTGCAACTGCTCAAGCAACACCCCCGTCAGGCTATATGCAACCTTAAATCTGCCCTGGTATTTGCGTATTATTTCCAGGAGCAGACGATTAGCCGGCAGATAACATTTATTCGCCACCTTCCTGCAGATGGAAGCATTCTTATAATCGTCGAAATACTGGTCGTTATTATCAAACGCCGTATAATGCCTAAGCCGAAGCGGCTGATGTACCTGAAAATAAAAACAAACCGATGGCATCTTACAAACCTAAAATTTTTAACTCAGACCTCCACTATCTTACGTTTGATGCTTACAATCAAACTGCGACCATCATATCTTCGTAGATTTTAGCGCACTTAAGCGCTGCGTCTTTCCATCGAAGCTTGCGTACCTCAAAATTCCCATGACTTCGCAGCGTAATACCCAAAGGCGGATACTTCAAGACAGCTATAATCTTGTTTGCGATCTCGTTCACATCCCAGAAGTCAACCTTCAAGGCGTGCCTTAGCACTTCTGATACGCCGCTTTGCTTGCTTATTATCACGGGCACATCATGGCCCAGGGCTTCCAGCGGAGCGATACCAAACGGCTCTGATACGGAAGGCATAACGTACAGGTCAGCCATTTCATATATCTTTTTGACGTCATCGCCTCGCAGAAAACCTGTGAACAACACCTTATGACCAATGCCAAGCTCCGCTGCAATCTCGATAGCGCGGTGCATCAGATCGCCGGAGCCGGCCATAACAAACTTGACGTTGTCCATGACGCTGAGGACTTTCTTGGCCGCTGCCAGGAAATACTCAGGACCCTTCTGCATAGTAATTCGGCCCAGGAACAAAACAATCTTTTCATTTTTATCTATGCGGGTATTGTTCATAGCCGCCGCGCCATTTTGCTCTACGCCGTTATATACAACTTCAACTTTATCGCCGCTAATTCCATATCGACTAATTATGATATTGCGGGTGAAGTAGCTAACAGTTATAACCTTATCCGCCTGCTCCATACCCATTCGCTCAATATCATAAATCCTCTGGTTGACATGCTCACCGCTTCGGTCAAATTCCGTCGAATGTACATGTACAACCAGCGGTTTTCCGGTTATTGATGCCACAGCAACCCCCGCAGGAAAGGTCATCCAGTCGTGTGCATGAATAACCTCAAACTGCTCGTCTTTAGCCAATTGCATGGCAACCACCGCATAACGGTTGATCTCAGCATACATATTGCCGCTGTAATCGCCTCCGCAGAGGGCCGTAGAGATGCTGCCACGTTTTCCCTGCCTCTGTCGTAATATTTCTTCGAGCTGCCGCCGATAAACGTCCGCGTTTGAATACGGCTGCAGCGGAGAATCAATAGTACGAAACTTCACATTTTTGAGCTCCTGGCCTTTGATAGATGATATGGTTTTCTGTAAACCGGGAGTCAACAGACTAACATGAGTTGCATATTTGCTTTCAACAATCCTTGGCAATACAAAAGTGACTTTAATGCCAAGCTGGTCCATTGCCTTGGTAAGCCCATAGCATGCTGTGCCAAGTCCTCCGCTGATAAAAGGAGGGAACTCCCAGCCTAACATAAAAACTCTTAAGTTTTCCCCCCGCAGATTGTTTCTGTTACATTCCATTCTAAAAGAGCTTACCACCAGCCGTTATTAAATATAATTTAGGACACAGAAAAAAGCTAATCCTGCACTTCTTTGAAGACTTGCTCCATTTCTGCGCTGTCATTCAAAGCCTAATCGGCAATTTATTGTATTAACATTAACAAACAAGTGACAAAGAACCCTATTTATCCAAGTTCTCCAATATATAAATCGGGTTTTTGCCAAATTAATTTCAACAAATTTTTCAAGAATACAGTTTTTGTAACCAATTATTATAATTTATAGGTCATTTACTATTAGGTAAAGATTTCAATCTCCACAGTCTGGTATTCAACTGAATCAAGTACGTAGCAATTTAAAGACTGTTCACCCAACTGATTGCAGACAAACAACATCAAATTAAAATAAACTGCAATCAAATAATATCGGAGCAACAATTCTAAGGTAAACCGTTCCACGGTTCAAAAGTGAGAATGGCTTCCTTTAACTAAAATTGCCACAAAAGCAGGATATGAAATCAAAAGATATTAGCTAATAGCCTGTCTATAAATCCTGTGATCTGACTGTACTTCGACGGTTGGCCTTGGCGCGGGCAATGGCATTATCAAGCATATTATAAACGGCGCCATTAATACCTTCAACGGCTTCAGAAGCAGTCATCATCTTTTTGCTCCTGATATGGGCCTTTACTTTGCTTGTAACGATCAAAGAATCTCTCTTTTTGGCCATACGACAAACCTCCTTGTTAAAAGTAAATTCCAATAAGCCGGTACGGACACTTTTTCGCTCCGGCAGACTATTGATACAACTTAAATAAGGATAACAAACAGAATTTGCAACAAAAAAAACTCCTAAATAATAAAATTTTTTTTAGACCTTTTATCCAAAAAAATCGACCGGCAAACAAAGCTTTCTCTTATCGGGTGGTATTTTTTACAATTTAAATAATCCAGGTAGGCTATTTTGACGAAAAATATCACAACGAATGATTATTCCCTGTTAATCTTGAAACAGGTGCGTAGATTGATTTTTCGGAGAGGATATAAAATGGCTAAACGTTCCAAAAAAAATCAAAAATCGCAGGCTAAATTGAAAGATTTTGTGGTTGTCACTTACGTTGAGGACATGGAACAGGCCAGAGAATATGAAACTCTGCTGAGAGTTAATGGCATTCCCGCTATCATTAAGGAGCAGTTCGATCCGTCCCTGGCTGCCAAAAGCGTTGCCATAATGGTTCCTGAGGATTGTCTCGACGAAGCACACGTTGTAATCGAATCACAAGACGCTTATGACGACTTCTACGATCTTTCATTAGAGGGCGAAGCCGAAACGGAACCCGACTTCAACGACGATTTCTTCGAGGATGACCTTTAATATCCTCGGCGTTAAAAGGCCTTGCGTGATATAGATTGTTTATTAGTTGAATCATCAGGGCTAAACTAAAAGAACTGATTTTGCAGGCTGACTAGACATGTACAAAGAATCTTTTCGTGATCGCCGAAGCGGAGCAGACCGCAGGCTAAATGTTATCGACAGGCGGTTGGGCCTTGACCTCCATCGAGGTCCCGGCAGACGCCTGTCCGATGAGCGAAAATCTGCTGAAGAAGGACAGATGTCAGATGAGCAATTAGAGTTCCTGGCGGCCATTCAGGAATATAAAACTAAAAATGCAAAGCCATTTCCCACCTGGACAGAGGTGCTTGAGGTAATAAAAGCATTGGGCTATCGCAAAGTTGCTGAGCCGCAATCTCTTAAACACTCTGAGAAAAATTGCGATAGCAATAAGGATGGGCCAAAAACCACAAACAAACAAAAGCCCGCTGAAGTGACAAAATAATTCCTTCAGTCAATCCGGCATTGGGCCGGTTGGATATAAAATCATCCAATTGAACTTTTGTATTCATCATAGCTTGTGATTACTTAACGCTATGGAACACCCCCGCTGTTGTATAAAAAGCGTTTACACCGGGAATAGTTTCTCTTTCGAAAAAACTCAGTCGCTGCGATTGGCTGGGGATTCAAAAATTTTCACCATGTTCTTACCCGCCTGCTTGGCTGAGTACAATGCAAGATCAGAACGGTTTGTAATATCCTCGGGATTAGTATCAGCGTCATATTGACTAAGACCTACACTAATAGAAAGCGAGATTTGCTCTTTCTTCCATATAATAGGGCAGCGAGCAACCGCATTTACCATGCGCTCTGCGACAACAGACGCATCATTGAGCGACGTGCTGGGTAAAATGATTGCGAACTCATCGCCACCATACCGGGCTGCCATATCGATTTGTCGAATACTTTCCTTTATCCTTTTGCTGATTTCCTTTATCGCCTTGTCACCGACACGATGGCCATAAACATCATTTATCTTCTTGAGGTCATCGACATCGACCATAATCAGCGAGAGCTGTCCGCCGTAGCGACGCGACCGCCATAATTCCTTTTCCAGGATTTCATAGAACGTTTTATGATTCATTAGTCCAGTCAAGCCATCCATCGTGGCCTGACGCTGTATCCTTTCAAATAACTTTATATTGCCGATCGATGCGCCGATTAATTGACCAAACAGCTCTATCAGCGCAATGTTCTCTCTATCGAAGCCGGTGCCGTTTAGCTTATCAGCCAAATTTAGCACTCCAACAACTCTATCCTGGCAGATAAGAGGAACAATAGCGCAATTACTGGTTGTGTAATTCTTGGAAAAAATCCGCTGCGATTTTCTGATTATCGGCTTTTTATGTGTATCTATATCCGCAATCAGTATAAGCTCTTCGCTTCTTACAGCCATGGCCATCAAAGGTGGAGGATTCTTATTTAACGAGACAATCGTGTCTATGGAAAATGGATGATTGTGCTTCAGAAGATGTAATATATTGTTGGTATCGTCAAGTGTATATAATGAAGCAAATCTAACACCGACCAGATTGGGGATGATTTCGACACAAACATCGGCGATTCTATCAATATCGAGGCAATTTATCTGCCGAGCCAATGGAGTTATTTGCTGAATAAGAGAGATACCCATATCAGATTTGTCTAACGTTTCCTGTGAGTTTTTGTCATCTTGTATCATAAATTACGGGCAATTCAGCATTGAATTATCTATGAACGTCTAATGAACATTAAAAGATTACTTTCTTTTATCGGATATTTGAGCAGGGGCATTTGGGAAAAAGAATCAAATCCAGCACAAACCATAGAAAGCACTCACATTAAAAAGATAATCAATTAAGCTCGGAAGAATATGTGAACAAGTTTAGTAGAAAAGACAGATTCAAACGCGCTATAACAGTAAATAAAAAACGTAACAATTTACGGGATCCAAACGGCCTTTTTATGTCATTGCGAGGCCTTTAGGCCGAAGCAATCTCAAAAACGAGCGATTT
>CAZRNB010000048.1:0-20217 GCA_964601355.1 uncultured Pirellulales bacterium | reverse complement strand
AGTATGTAACAGTATTAATGATCAGATTTTATCTGTCATTGTCATTGCGAGGGAGTCCTTCGACTCCGCTCAGGATAAACTCCGCGACCGAAGCAATCTCTTACATTTATAGTTTTGAGATTGCCACGCCCGCCAAGTGCGGGCTCGCAATGACAAGGGGCCGCCATAAAATCTGGTCACACACCAAAAAACGCCATAGTAGATTTTAAATTGTCGAAGGATAAACTATGAATAAAATAGAAATCTTGGGTTTGCAGACGATACCGGAAATAAAAGAGGGCGATAATCTGGCTGAGATTATCGTCAAGGCCTGCAACGAAGAAATAAGCGGTTTTCAAGAGAAGGATATTATCGTTCTGACAAGCAAGATTGTGTCCAAAGCCATCGGCAGATTAAGGAAATTCAGCGAGGTGACGCCGAGCAAAAAGGCTCTGGCAATATCGGCGCGAACCGGCAAAGATGCCAAGTGGCTGCAAATGATTTTCGATGAGGGCCATAAAATCCTCGCAATTATTCCACTCAAAGGCGTTCTTGAACGGCACATTCTGCGAACCTGCAAAGATACCGGAATTAGCCAGGAGCTTATCGACCACGAGCAGGCGGTTTGCATAACGCAGGGTAGAGACGGCCGAATCCACACCTGCGATGCTGGTATCGACGGCTCAAACCACCCCGCTGGGATTATGAGCCTGATGCCCAAAGACCCGGATGGCGAGGCGCGAAAAATAAGAGGGCAAATCCAGAAGATGACCGGCAAAAAATTGGCTGTCATTTTAGCTGATACGGAGATGATACCTTTCGGCACAATGGATTTTGCAATAGGTTCATCCGGCATCGAACCGATATCAAGGATGTTCGGCCAAAAAGACCTGCACGGCAGAGCCAAGTTCGGCGGAATAGACCTGGTTGCTTATGAGCTAACTGCCGCCTCAACGCTGGTTTTCGGCCAAACCGGAGCCGGTATTCCCGCAGCCATAATAAGAGGCTGCCAGTACGAGATTAATGAGACAGAGAATATCTCCAATACCATTTTGCCGCGAACAAGTGACGGCGATGCCGCCCGGGCAATTAAAGCTACATTGCGTGCAAGCTCTTATGCGTACGGTTTCAAAACGCGTATGCTTTTCAAAATTGCTTCCTGGTTTATTTAAAGGGAACCCACCGGATAAACCGGGGGGCTAAATATTTTCGAGGCAGATTTGGGCATTTCTTTGCAAGCCTGCAAGGCCTAAACGTTTAATCACCGAGCCGGCAAATCGTTTTTCAAACTGTTCATCCGTCAATTCCAAAATCTCCTGCAGATTAAGTTCAGCTCTATCGTTATAGAATTTGAACTGCTTATTTTTACACACCGGCGCATTTTGTTGATAGGGACAAGCAAGGATACATTCATCGCAGCCGAACAGCCGATCGCCTATTCTTTTAGCTAAGTCAGCGGGTATTTGGTCCTTGTATTCGATTGTCAAATAATTGATACATTTAGTGGCATCAAATTGGCCGTCGGTCTGCAACGCTCCAGTCGGGCAGGCGGCGATGCACTTATTGCAGTTTGAACAATCGTGTGCAATTTGTCTGTCGGGTTGCAGTTTCTGAGTAGTTATTATTTCGCCCAAAAAAACTTGTGGCCCAAGCTTGGGATTGATTAGTAAATGATTTTTACCAATAAAACCCAGGCCTGCTCTGGCTGTCAATGCCCTCTCAGCTACCGGTGCTGAGTCAATACAGATTTTAAATTTATTGTCAGAACCGGTGATTGTGCTGATGAAATCGGTGAGCTTGCGTAATTGTTTCTTTATAAATAAGTGATAATCTTCATATTGAGCGTAGCTTACGATTTTGCCTGTGGAAGTCGTCGCGCCGGATGATTTGTGTTTTGGTAGTTTATAGTTTAATCCTACAACGATTATGGATTGAGCATTTTTTAAAAGTTTGGCTGGGTTGATTCTTTTATCAAGATTTCTTTGCAGGTAGCTCATTTGGCCTGCGAAGCCGGACTTTAGCCAGCCGATAAATAGTTCAGCCTGCTTAGTGTCTATTGGTAATGTATTGGTTATACCGACTAAATCAAAACCCAGCTCCAGCGCTTTGCACTTTATATCTTGCAATAATCCCATAAAAACAATTATACTAAAAATGTTGGGCCAGTTTAATAACAGAATGGAAAGCTAACAGGATAGGATACGATTGGATAAATTATAATGGTGGGTCTTAGCGCTGTTGATATTGGCATTCTTTTTTTCTATTGCTGTCTTATGATTGCAATGGGTCTTTACTACTCGCGTAAGTGCGGGACAGCGGACAAGTTTATGGTTGCCGGCCGTTCAATTCCCACCTGGGCGGCTGGATTAGCCGTGATGAGCACTTATACCAGCAGCATCTCCTATATTGCCACGCCGGGCAAGGCCTTCGATTCCAACTGGCATCCCATTATTTTCTCGCTTTGCATCTTTCCTGTGGCCTGGCTGGTTTGCAAATACACCGTGCCTTATTATCGCAAAACGCAGTTAATATCGGTTTATTCGTTTTTGGATGACAGATTCGGCTCCTGGGCAAGAATATATGCGGGATTATCGTTTCTGCTGTATATGGTCGGGCGAGTTGCGGTAATTCTTTACCTGGTCGGCTTGTTGCTAAGTGAGTTTGTTCCCTGGAATATTTCTGCTGTGATTGTAGTCATCGGCCTCGTTACCATTATTTATACACTGCTTGGCGGGATGGAGGCGGTGATTTGGACGGACGTTGTACAGTCGGCAATTATGATTGTAGGTATTCTTGTTTGTGCTGTTATTTTATCGCTGCGTATCTTTTCAGGGGAGCAGCCCCTTATTCAAGCGGCGATTGACAATAATAAATTCAGCTTTGGAAGCTGGAATTTGTCATTGTCCTGCCGAACGATATGGGTTATGATTATTTATGGGATCACGGAAAATCTGCGGAATCTGCTGGCGGACCAGAACTATGTGCAGAAGTATTCCTCCGTTCCTACGGAGCAAGCGGCGAAACGCTCAATCTGGATTGCCATGCTGATTTACATTCCCCTTACGGCGGTTTTTCTTTATATCGGCACGGCTCTTTTTGCATTTTATAGCCCAGGCGGAGAAAAACTTGCAGAAGAGGTAACCAAAGGCGACCAGGTCTTTCCTTATTTCATCGCGACACAGATGCCGGCAGGTCTAAAAGGCTTAATTATCGTTGCTATCATAGCTGCTGCGATGAGCACCGTGGATTCGGCATTGAATTGCTCGGCTACTGTTTTATTGCTAGACTTCTATAAGCGATATTTTGCCCCTAAAATTGGTGACCGGACAAGCGTATTATTTTTACGTCTGGCGACAGTGGTATGGGGACTGCTCGGAATCGGATTTGCCGTTTTGATGATTCGGGCACACAGCGCATTGGATGTTTGGTGGCAAATTTCCGGTATCTTCGGCGGCGGAATTCTGGGGCTGTTTATTTTGTCTTTTCTAAAAGTTCGGCTTCATCTATGGCAGGGTCTTGTATCGATAGCAGTAAGTATAGCTGTTATTAGCTGGGGGACTTTTGCTCGCAACTTAGCCGAGCCGTGGCAGTGGGTGCAGTGTAATATTGACGGGATTATCGTAGGTGCATTGGGAACTGCGGCATTGATTGCGGTCGCCGGTCTTTTCGGCCTAATGAACGCAACCTGTATACGTGCCTTCCGCTGACTCGATCTGAGACTTCGATGACGCACTCTATCCGCAGAAGCTGGGTACATGTTTAGTCAATGACACCCAATAGATAAATAAAGGGTGGCAGCCCCAGGCAAAGGACTCCAGCAAAGCAGAGTCCAAGCTTGGGGATGGCCGTGTCAATCTATCTGACCTTTGTTATCTCAAAGATAACGGTTCCGCCATCTGTGCAGTCAAAGGGGTCGGGACATTGAATGTAGGCCTTGCTCTTATCCTTTTTGCCATCCAGTCCCCATTGCACGGGTTCCGAAATGCTCAGAGCATTATAAAAGGGCATTATGGCCGCTAATGCGTGCATACAAACAGGTATGTCACTTACCAGTTGATAGCCGGCCTTGAGTGTGAATGTATCACCCGCTTTAAACGTTGGGCAGTGCCCTTTAATCTTTGCTACGGTGACTACCAAATCCATACAATCTTCTCTCGAAAAGCCAATTAGCTCAAATATGCAATACTATATGCGGCGAACGTTATTTTGTTCAAGGTATTTTTAATGTCGAAGTGCAATTTTTATAGAGATGTTGTTAAAAAGATTGTAAATGGCCGGAAGACGAATTACTATAATCTATGTTCGTTTTGTAGAAAAGACTGCAT
Source organism: uncultured Pirellulales bacterium (assembly GCA_964601355.1). Taxonomy (GTDB): domain Bacteria; phylum Planctomycetota; class Phycisphaerae; order Sedimentisphaerales; family Anaerobacaceae; genus CAZRNB01. The sequence continues at coordinate 15,913 of CAZRNB010000048.1, read as the reverse complement.
GTCGTTTCGACCGAAGCCCCCGTGTCTTCTGTCGAAGACAGAAACGGGGGTGAAGTGGAGAAATCTGCTCGAAAACAGATTTCTCGACTCGCCTTTGGCTCGCTCGAAATGACAACCTTTGCTCTTTTCTGCAAAGCAATCTCAATTTAGAATAAATGAGGCTTGGGAAAATGGCAAAAGAGTTAGTTGGAATAATAGGCGGTACCGGATTGGGCGATGCGTTGGCTGAGCGGCTGACAGATGTAAAATTTCGTGATGTCAAGACGCCATTCGGCAAACCAAGCACGGCTATTATGCTCGGCACTTTCGGCAAAAGGCAAATTGCGTTCTTGAATCGTCACGGCAGGGGACACAAGCTTTCGCCGTGCGAGGTGCCTTATACAGCTAATATTTTCGCCTTAAAAAAACTCGGCGTTCGTGTAGTTATAAGCAGCGGGGCGGTAGGGTCTCTCCGAGCCAAGATTGCCCCCGGTAATTTGGTTATTGTTGACCAGTTTATAGATAAAACTTTCAGGCGTGCCGGCACCTTCTTCGGCGGTTTCGCAGCGGTGCATTGCGAGATGTCTGAGCCTGTTTGTCCGCGAGCTCGAGGGGTACTTATAGATACCGCTAAAAAAGGCGGAGTTAAAGCGCATCCTAAAGGCACTTATGTATGTATGGAAGGGCCGCAGTTCTCCACAAGGGCAGAATCTCTTATGCACCGTGCATGGGGTGGTGACTTGATCGGCATGACCGCTATGCCTGAGGCAAAATTAGCCAGAGAGGCGCAAATATGCTACGCTCTGATTGCATTGGTCAGCGACTACGATTGTTGGCAGAAGCATAATAGCAAAAAGAGCAAGCAATCTCTGTTAAAGGAAATAATTGCCAATCTCGGCACGGCGACGGATAATTGCCTGAAACTTTTACAGGCTGTTTTGTCGAGCGAGCACGAGCTGGGCGGCAAGGATTGTTCCTGCAGGAAGAGCCTGGATTTGGCGGTTTGGACGAACCCCAAGGAAATCAAGCCGGCTGATAGGAAAAAATTAAAAGAGCTTTTTGACTAACAGAATAATCCCCAGTGAGGGACCCCGCCTTGCGGGAATCCAAACTGGGGGCTAAATAAAAGCGAAAGGATTCCGGAATGAAAAAAACAATTCAGAGGGCATTTCTTTTTGTAATAAGTGTGGTTGTTGTATTGAGCGCGGGCTGCCAGAAGGAGCTGGCCGGCGAGAAAAAAGGTAGAATCATAGCGGCTGAAAACATCCAGTTGAAGAAAGATTTAAATCAGCGTGACCAGAAAATTGAGATTCTTACAAAGGAGCACGAAAAAGAAGTAAAGCTGCTAAAAGAACAGTTATCGAAGTGCTTAGAGCAAAAAGAGGCTTTGGAAAAGCAGCTACAGCAAAAAGTTAAAGAGCAGGTAGATAAAGTCTTAGCTATGGTAATGGAGGAAAATGCGAAATTGCGAGAGGAGATTAAAGACCTCAAAGCACAAATAGAAAAGCTCAAACAGGAAAGATGCTATTTTTTCTGATATTCTGATTTCCTAATATCCTGCATCTTGATAACCTGGTTGCCTGATACCCTTCGATACTATACCATTGCGTGCTTTTCAGCGGCCTCTATGCAATCCGGTAGTTTCTCCTGTGGGTAATGTCTTTGCATCGCAGCTGCGACTAATCCGAGGAACATGGGCTGAGGCCGCAGCGGCCTGGAAGTCAGGCATGGATGCGCCTGTGTAGCCGTGAAGAACGGGTGTGTGGGAATCTCCAATATCTGCATAATAGGCGGGTTCGGCGAGCTCACCGCAGGCTGGTTCGGGGCATTTCCGGAGAATACAAGGCCAGCCTTTTCGAGATTTTCAATATAGCGGGGATTAACTTCGTAGCGATGTCTAAACCGCATTCTTATTGTTTGTTTTCTGCCGAAAAGTCTGCTTGCCAGCGTGTCAGGTTTGAGTTCTATATCATGTCCGCCGAGACGCATATTTCCGCCGAGACCTTCTATTTTTTTCTGCTCCGGTAATACGTCGATGAGCGTCTCGGTGCAGGCCGGCTCAATCTCTGTGCTGTTTGCCTGTTTCAAACCACAGACGTTTCGTGCAAATTCTATAACAGCCATTTGAAAGCCGAAACATAATCCGAGAAAGGGGATGTTTTTTTCTCTTGCATATTTTATACAGGCAATTTTTCCTTCTGAGCCGCGTGTTCCGAAGCCGCCTGGAACGATAATTCCATCAACGTCGGCAAGAAGGTCGGCCACGTTGTCGTCGGTAATGTTAGTCGTTTCAATCCATTTAATCTTGGCGTCACAACCAAGTGCTATGCCGGCGTGCTCGAGCGCGTTGATTATCGAGGCGTAACTGTCACGCACAGCGGTGTATTTTCCTGTTATGCCGATATTTATCTGGCGAGTCAATGTGTCTATTTTATCGGTAAAATCGCACCACTGAGCCCAGGCTTTGCGTTCGTGGCGAAGATTTATTCTGTCCTCGATTTTTAATAATCTCAACACTTCAAAATCAAGGCCTGCATCTCTAAGCATTGAAGGTATTTTATAAATACTGGCTGAATCCGGCAGTGATATGACCCTTTCAAGGGGAACATTGCTGTATATACTTATCTTTTCTCGTGCCTTTGGATTAACAGGATTGCTTGCTCTGCAGGCGATGATGTCCGGCTGGATGCCGCACTGCATTAGCTGCTTGATTCCGAGCTGGGCGGCCTTTGATTTTTGCTCGCCGAGGGTTGGCGGTTCCAATATATAAGTAAGAGCAACGAAGCAGCCACTATTTGGCCCTTCTTCATAGGCAAGCTCGCGTAAAGCCTCGATAAAGAAGGCATTTTCCAAATCGCCTACCGTTCCGCCGACCTCGACAAATACGACGTCGGCGTTGGTTTGTGCTGCTAATTGGCGAAGCCTGAGTTTGACCTCGCCGGTGACATGTGGGATCATTTGGACGTCTCTGCCGAGATAGTCGCCGTGGCGTTCCTTGTAGAGGACGGAGTTGAATATCTGGCCGCTGGTGGCGAAGTTCGCCTTGGTTAAATCCTGGTCGAGCATCCGCTCGTATGTGCCGAGGTCCATATCGGTTTCCATGCCGTCATCGAGAACGAATACCTCGCCGTGTCGGAAGGGATTTAGCGTGCCGGAATCTATATTGAGATAGCCTTCGAGCTTTATTGGTGCGACTTTTAAACCCTTATCCTGCAAGAGCTTGGCAAGACAGGATGAAAATATACCTTTTCCTAAGCCGCTCATCACGGTGCCCATCACGAATACGTAGCGGGTCTTACCTTTTTTATAGCCGACCGGCATCGGCGAGAAAAATTCACTCTCGGTTGAAGTGTCACTAACGGATGCTAATAAATCCTTTTCTTTCGACATATATTTTCCTTTTTTGCCCTGGAGGAAATAAATTTCTATTTGCTGTATAGAACCTTATAGCAGTTGTCATTGCGAGGCCTGAAGGGCCGTGGCAATCCCTTACCTCGTTGACTACAAAAGCACCGACAGGTTCGAGATTGCTTCGCTTCGCTCGCAATGACAGCCTTCATTATAATATTTTCTACAGAGCAATTTCTATTTTTAAGCCAAAAAGGCCACAGAGAAATCATCTTAAATATCTTCTCAATAGCATTAAACAATCTACATTAGACTCAATCTTTGTTGGTCTTATGTCGGAATAAACTTGAGCTTCCATCCTACCATGGTTTATTGACCTCTCAGTACGTTCTGCTTCCTCTTTAATCAAATTAAACGCCGTGCCATAAACCTTACAATTTGGTTGTATTATCCCGGGCAAGCACAGAACTTCCATATTTTCTTCCGCATACCCAAAACCAAGAAAGAATATCTGTTCGGCTTGTTTTAATAGGTTTTGAGCTTCAATCAAATCCGGATTTTGTTTTTCTTCGTATATTGTTCTGATGTTCTGGGATGTTTTTTGCAAAAGCTCTTTGTTGATTTGCGGAGCATAATCGACTCCTTCTGTAGACTGCCATTTCAATGGCACAATCTGACCATAAACATGAAGGATTTTGAGTTTCTTCAGACAATTGATAACCTCTGGCTCTGGAACCTCCGTGAACGAGTTGCTCAAGCTCTCGTAGAGAAAATGTTCAAGAGACCTGTCATAGTTGAATGTGGTGAATGCAAGGTCGCCATTAGAGAAATCTGGCAAAGCATTTTTGCCGACTAACCCTTCGATAAGCCGGTTATATAAATATGAATACCAGTCTCCTCCTTGAAACATTGGTATTAGCGTTAGTTGACGTGGTTCGATTTTGCCATGATTTATCGCATAAGCAAGATGTTCCTGTCTTATTTTTGCCTTTTCTCTAAAGCAGCTCTGACTCTCGGCTTTGAAAACCTCAAAGGCAATTATATACTTTCCAACCGGTGCGAGTTTAGGATTATTAGCCATAAATATATCTATTGATTTGATGCTCGATTTGGCGAAAGCATCTCCAAATTGCCTGACCTGCCCCATGCTAATATTTTGCGCAGATTTGCTATCCCACAAATGTTTGTAGTTCATAAAGTCTTCAAGACTGCATATCCACTCTCGGAGACGGGCACCTGAAGGATAACCATACGGGCAACTAGCACCAGCACCCAGAATAAAAACTGTTTTTTTATCTATCATTCTGTATGAACTTTGTGCCCTCTGTTGCGATTTTTATATCGTTTCACAAATTCTGCATATTGCTCTGGAGTATCTATGCCATCGCAAGTATGCTGGACTTTGCCAACCAAAATATCAAAGCCGTTTTCAATGGCCCGTAACTGCTCGAGCTTTTCGATTTTCTCCAATATCGTTTGCGGAAATGCAGTAATTTTCAACAAAAATTCTTTGCGATAAGCGTAAATTCCAATATGCCGAAGATATTGTCCTACATCGCCAATGCCACCGGTTTCTCGATTAAATGGAATAGGGGAGCGGGAGAAGTATATTGCACGACTGAAATCGTCGCTCGTCGCTCGTCGCTCGTCGCTCGTCCTTCGTTGGGTGGTAGCCTCAAAGCTGGAGGCTTTGGGGATGGCCATCGCCAAGCTGCGCTTGACGCTGCCACCCGCCTGATGCTCGATACTCGCAACGACAACTTTTACGATATTTGGGTCGGCAATTTGCTCGGCGTTTTTAAAGCCGGCAGCGAGGGTGGCCATACCATAGTTTTGAGTTGTGAGTTCCCTCGGCTTCGATCGGGACAGGTTTGAGTTTTGAGTTTCCATTAGAAGCTGGGCAACATAATCAATGTTTGCCGAGTCGATCTCCGGCTCATCGGCCTGGAGGTTGATTACAATCTCGACATCAATATCGGCAACTGCTTCAGCAATGCGGTCAGTGCCGCTGGCGTGATCCGGCGAGGTTAAAACGCACTCGGCGCCGAAGCTCTTGGCGGCATCGCAGATTCTTTGGTCGTCGGCTGCTATTATTACCTTCTGTGGTAATTTGGCAAGGCAGGCTCGCTCATAAGTGTGCTGGATAAGAAATTTGCCGGTATCTTTGGCGAGAACTTTTCCGGGGAATCTTGTTGAACCATAACGAGCAGGGATACAAGCTAAAACTTTCACCCTGTTAGAACAAGAACATGAGGGGGCTGAATCGCTCACCTGTGGATTTTTTTCACAGGCTATCCTTTTATTGCTTATTGAGCGTTTTCTAACGGGGCCCACACTTACCCTTCCCGGCAGTAAGATTTATCAAAAATTACTGCCAAAGTATATTAAGCGAACTTGGATTCTTTGTCAATCATACGAAATAATTTCTTTTGGAAAAGTTCATCTTTGTAACATTATGAAGTTTGTTGATTGGTAATTGGTAATTATTTGACAGATTTCCAGCTACCAGTTACCATTTAACCAGTTAAAAATTAACCACTCGTCACAAAAGGAGTTGGAATTATGAAAAAAGCCTTTCTTACTATTATCATTGTAGTTATTGCTGTAGCTATGGTTTTTTCTGTTACTGGTTGTGCTCAGAAGAAGGGAAAAGAAGGCGAGCGGAAGTATCGCATAGCCGTCATTCCCAAGGGCACAACGCACGTTTTTTGGAAGTCGATCCATGCCGGTGCGGTCAAGGCTGAGCAGGAGCTGAAAGATTCGGGTGTGGAAATCGAAATTATATGGAAAGGTCCGCTTAAAGAAGATGACCGGGAGTCGCAAATCAGGGTAATGGAGGATTTTATAACGCGTGGCGTATCGGGAATTGTGCTGGCGCCTTTGGATGATACCGCACTACGGACACCGGTACGGGATGCGTCAAATAAAGGCATTCCGGTGGTGATAATCGACAGCGGCCTCAAAAGCGAAGATTATGTAAGTTTCGTGGCAACGGATAATTATGTTGGCGGCAGAAAGGGCGGCGAACATCTGGCCAAGATTTTAGGTGGCAAAGGCAAGGTAATTATGCTGCGATACCAGGAAGGTTCAGATAGTACTATGAACCGGGAGCAGGGTTTCCTGGATGTGTTGAAAGAAAAATATCCGGAAATTGAAGTTGTCAGCGCCAACCAGTATGGCGGTGCAACTACGGAAAGTGCTTACACAGCCAGTGAGAACCTGCTGGCGCCACTACGGACGGCCGATGGTAAGCTAAAAATTGATGGTATATTCTGCCCGAATGAGTCAACGGCATTTGCTATGTTGAGAGCACTACAGGATAGCGGCCTTGCTGGTAAGGTTAAGTATGTGGGATTTGATAGCTCAGATCGCCTTGTGCAGGGGCTGGAAAAAGGTGAGATTCAGGGATTAGTGCTGCAAGACCCTATCAACATGGGGTACTTGGGAGTCAAAACGGTGGTGGAGCATCTGACGGGTCAAAAAGTACCTAAGCATATCGACACCGGCTCTGAGGTGGCGACTCTGGAGAATATGAATGATCCCAAAATCAGAAATCTGTTGGAGCCGGACTTTAAAAAATGGCTGAAAGAGTAGCTGGGGACAATTCTGCTGTATGCCTGGAGATGCGGGGGATTTGTAAACGCTTCGGTGCGACAGTGGCCTTGGATGATGTGGATATTAAAGTGGCTGCCGGAGAGGTGCTGGCGCTGGTGGGAGAAAACGGCGCCGGCAAGAGCACCTTAATGAAGGTGCTTTCCGGGGCGATAAAAGCGGACGCCGGCCAGATGTGGCTGAATGGTGTGCCATATCGACCAGGCAATCCACTGGATGCTCGGCTGGCAGGGGTTGCGATGATCTACCAGGAGCTTTCTCTGACGCCGCATTTGAGTGTGGAAGAAAATATCGTTCTGGGTATGGAGCCGACGATGCTTGGGATGATGCGATGGAAAGAAGTTCGCCGGCGGGCAGTTAATGCTACTGCCGAATTTGAACGTCCGGAGCTTATGCCGGACACGCGGGTTAGTAAATTATCGGTCGGCTCACAGCAGCTTGTGGAAATTGCTCGAGCTTTGGCTGTTGGCTGCCAGGTGCTTGTGCTGGATGAACCCACAAGCAGCCTGACGCAGCAGGATGCGGAGCGATTGTTCGATATTATTGTGAGACTAAAGCGGCAGGGAAAAGCCATTGTCTATATTTCGCATTTTATCGAGGAGGTTCAGCGTGTTGCAGATAGAGTAACGGTTCTGCGTGATGGAAAGGCGGTGGGCAATAGTGATATAGGTAGTATCACTACCGATGAGATAATATCGCTTATGGTGGGGCGAAAGGTTGAAGAGCTTTACCCTCGTTCAGCACGAAAGCCGGGGGATGTCATTTTAGAGATTGAAGATTTGGCTGGTATAGAAAAGCCGGAATCGGCAAGTTTGCAACTGCATCATGGAGAGGTTTTAGGCATAGCTGGGCTGGTGGGAGCCGGACGTACGGAGCTGCTGCGGAGCTTGTTTGGGCTGGACCCTGTTCGTAAAGGCAAAATTCGATTGGGGGTCTATATCGGTCCGTCTTCGCCGATGAGGCGATGGACACAGGGAGCCGGCTTCTTAAGCGAAGACCGCAAGGAAGAGGGCTTGGCTCTTAATCTGAGCGTGGCTGACAATGTGACGCTTTCAAAGCTTAAAGGTTTTGGGCCGTTTCGATTTGTTTTGCCGGGCCGACAGGATAGAGCAACCCAACGTTGGATAGAGCGTTTAGGTATTCGCTGCCGTGGACCAAAAGATTCGCTTTCGTCTTTATCAGGCGGAAACCAGCAGAAAGTAGCGCTGGCTCGATTGCTTCAGCACGATGCGGATGTTTTGCTGCTGGATGAGCCTACACGAGGCATCGATGTAGCAGCAAAGGTAATGATTTACAAACTTATTGATGAATTGGCCGTGGGCTGCCAAGCCGAGGGACGGATGCCTAAAGCGGTACTAATGGTAAGCAGCTATCTACCGGAGCTAATGGGTGTGTGTGACCGTGTTGCTGTAATGTGTCGAGGAAGATTGGGCCCGGCGCGTAAGATTGAGGAAATCAATGAGCAAAAGCTTATGCTGGAAGCAACTGGGCAGACTTCGGCGAACTCTTATGACTCTGCTCGAGACAAGTCGGTCGAGTCGGAGATTAGTCCGTGAGGATTTCAAATTTCAAATCTCAAATTACAAATTTTTCCGGTTGGCATCGCTGGTTTAACACCATAGGACCTTTGCTCGGCCTGGTATTTGTTTACGGGGTATTTGCGATAGTAGCGCCACGGAGTTTTACGAGCCTGCGGAACATGGAAATGATCCTGCGGCAAACCACAATCGTGGGCATAGCGGCTCTGGGCATGACGCTTGTGATTATTTCCGGTGGGATTGACCTTTCAGTCGGCTCAATGGTGGCCCTTGGTACGGTAGTGATTGCCTGGCTGCTGCAATACGGCTCTGCTTGTCCGTTGTCCGCGGCTGTCGGCGGCGTGGTAGTGGTGGCATGTTTCGGACTTTTGAGCGGCCTGTTGATAACACGGCTGCGGGTGGTGCCGTTCATTGTGACTTTGGGTATGATGTTAGTGGTTCGGGGCGTTGCCAAAGGTATTGGACGGGAGCAGAAAATCAATGTTGATTTAGAGCGGATTGCCTGGTTAGAGAAACTATTGGCAACGCTTCCACAAGAGCGAAGCTGGATGCTTGTGCCGCCGGGAGTATGGCTGCTTGTGCTGTTAGCTGTTGCAATGGCGGTGCTATTGCGCTATACACGTTTGGGACGGCACACCTTCGCAATCGGCTCAAATGAGCAGACGGCTCGGTTGTGTGGAGTGCCGGTCGAGCGGGTCAAGGTTTTCGTTTATACAATATGTGCGGCTTTTGCAGGGCTGGCAGGACTAATGCAGTTTTCGAGATTGACGGTAGGCGATCCTACTGTGGCAGTTGGGCTGGAGCTAAATGTCATCGCCGCGGTTGTAATTGGCGGCGGCAGCTTCAATGGAGGGGAAGGCACGGTTCTCGGCACGCTGGTCGGTGCGCTGATTATGACGGTTATCGCTTCAGGGTGCACGCAGATGGGCCTGCCCAACTGGGTGCAGGAGATTATCACCGGCGTGATTATCGTTGTAGCGGTGGCTCTTGACCGCCTGCGGCACCGCCGCACCGCTTAAATAAAAAGTAAAATCAACGAATGGCAGGCCATTTGGAAAAAACAACATGAATTGTTACTGCTTGTAAGAAGTAATCAGGGCAAAATTAAAATCAAAAAATTTTCTTAAGGAGAGTTGAACATGGTTAGCGTAAAGAGAATAAGATTGTTGTTTGGCTTGATTGTGATATTAACTTGTGCCTCTGCGCTGTGCCAGGAACCTAATCAGCCTAAAACTGAGCTGAAATTTGAAGTCAGCAGCGAGGAGCAGCAGTGGATAACCGAACAGGGCGATGGCCGAGGGCCTATCAGACCAACGTACGTAGCAGTGCTTTTCATAAGGCAACCTCATTATATGCCGAATTTCACGCAGCCTGCAGCGATGGAAAAGATGGTTAATACCAGCTCAGGAAAGCTGTTGTCCCAGAAACAGCATGATTTTATACCGTTAGCGCAGGCCTTCTGCCGGCTTAATTTAACCGAGTACGTTGTGCCGAATCATTATCATTTCCGCCTTTATGCGGTTAGTGAGCTTGATGCCAGAAACATGGCACAAGCCTTCATCGAAAATTTAACTAACATAGCTAATACACATCGCCAGCAGCTTCTGACCGAACAGCAGGAGCTTCAAAAAGGGATTGCTTTGATTAAAAATAAAATCTCAGATAGTGAAGAAAAGCTCAAGGCTGCGGAAGCAAGGCTCGACGAGATGAAGGGCAAGATTCATTATCTTACCATCGATGAGGCTGAGAAAGCTATATTAGAGCTGAACAAGATGTTATGTGTTCTTGATGTCGAAATCGCCGGTTTGCAGGCGAAGGTTTCTGCCATCGAGAAATATAAATTGGGTACTAAAGTCACACATGAGGATACCTTGGCCAAGCTTGAGCAAATGCTCAGCGAGCAGGCTATTGAGTTAGCAGGAGCTTTGGCAAGGAAAGAGGCCGGGACAGAGATTCGCGATCGGGCGGAGGATTTCTATAATCTGAGAAGGCAGCAAATTGAGCTTCCAAAAACTTTGGATGATTTGAGAAGGAGCTTATCAAATCGTCGGAGGAGTTTAAGCGAAGTTCAGGATAAATTGTCTGATCCAGCCTCGAATGCGCTGCCGCCAAAGGTTTATCAAAATAAGGTGGCCATCTATCCAGTGGTTGGGGAATAACCGCTTGGGATGATTATTTGGTCAGGCAAAATTGTTCGATACCGAAAAGTATTTAGGCGAATTTTCTTGACAGGATTGAGCAAAATTGCTTCAATATTATTTATATTATGAGGCAAATTAATCGTAACAGTGCGAATTATTGGTGGTGGCCTGCGGGATAGAATCCGGCAGGTGTGGGGTAATTTGCTGTAAATAATTTGTTAGATTTGTGAAGAAAGCAACCTGTCGGAACCGGCAGGTTGTTTTTTTTATTTGTATTTTTATGTATTTGCGATTAAGAAATAGGGATTAGGGTTCAGGGGTCAGGGTTCAGGGGTTAAGGTGCAGCGGCCTGAACCCTGTTCCCCGATCCCTGCCCCCCATTTTTGAGATATGAAAAATGGATGATTATAGAGAAATAATACACGGAGCAAAACCGGGCCAGATCATACCTATTGTCCGGGAGATAGATATAGATGAGCCGGTGGATTTTTTCGCTAAGCTCAGTGATTACGGACGCACCAGAAACTGCTGTCTTTTTGAGTCTAAAGAGCATCTGGCTGGTTATAAGGTGCTGAGCTTCGGAACCGCTAAGCCGGCACTTTATCTTATCGGAAAGGGCGATAAATTTACTATACAGGCTTTAAGCAAGACGGGCAGGCGAATGATCGAGTACCTGTCCGGCCTGAAGTCGAGTTTCGATTTCTGCGAATCAGTCGAGCACTCGGCTGAAAAGATTACAGGTAAAATCAAACACTCGCAGCAGATGGTCGATGAGCAGACCCGTTTGAAAACAACCAATCAAATGGACGTTTTACGTGCAGTGGCCTTTGCCTTCAAACTGGCCAGCAAACCCTTCCGAGTTACTTGCGGCCTGCTTGGATCAATAAGCTACGATTTTATAGACCAGTTCGAGAAGCTTCCCGCCAGCAAAAGCGACCTGCTCGATAATCCCGATTATGAGCTATATTTTGCCGACAATATCTTTCTTATGGATCACCAAAGCCGCAAAGGCTATTGTGTTGTCAATTGTATTATTACCAACGGCGACCGCGAGGCAGCTATTCAGGAGGCTCAAAGCTGCTTCGATTATTATTTTAATATCGCAAGGTTCGACACGCCACAGGGACACAAATATACAGGTGAGCTGCCGCAGGGCGGCACCGATACCGGCCAGGTGGAATACGAACAAATGGTGACAAATGCCAAGCAGCATATTATTGATGGTGACATATTTCAAGTGGTTTTGAGCAGGACGATAGCCGAGCCTTGTCCGGATGAGCCGTTGGATGTTTATAAGAGGCTTCGGGTGGTGAATCCTTCGCCTTATATGTTTTATTTGAATACGCCGAGCACGATACTGATGGGTTCCAGCCCCGAGCTTAACCTGCGCGTCAGCGGCACAGAAAAGCGAAGCGTTGAGATTCGTCCGATAGCCGGGACGAAGCCAAGAGGCAGGGACGGAAATAAGATAGACCCCGACACGGATTTCAGGTATGAGGCCGAATTAAAAATCGACCGCAAAGAGCTGGCAGAGCACATGATGTTAGTTGACTTGGCCAGAAACGACATTGCTCGTGTGGCTGAGCCGGGCAGCCGGATTGTCACGGAGCTTCTTACGGTTGAAAAATATGAGTCGGTACAGCATTTGGTTAGTAACGTCAAGGGGACACTCGCATCTGGGCTTGACGCATTAAGTGCTTATCTTGCCACGATGAACATGGGCACGCTTACCGGCGCTCCGAAGATCGAGGCAATGAAGATTATTCGCTTGTTGGAAAGAACAAAACGAGGGTATTACGGCGGTGCGGTTTGCTATCTGACGGTGGACGGCCAATTCGATAGCTGCATAACCATAAGAAGCCTGCAGGTCAAAGACCACACTGCTTATATTCGAGTCGGCGCCGGCATCGTGCATGATAGTGTCCCCAAGACCGAGTTTGAAGAAACTCAGCACAAGGCGAATTCGTGCTTGCGTGCGATTCGTGGAAAATAATGGCAAGTTTAGCCGTCGTCGGCACGACGACGGTCCAAACATAAGGAATAAGTGAAATGAGCAGAAAAGTTTTGTTTATCGATAACTTTGATTCGTTCACCTACAACCTCGTGGATGATTTTTGCAAACGCAGTTGCGAGGCCAAGGTGTATCGCTCCGATACCGCTCTGGAAGAGCTTAAACAAGTGGCTGATGAATTTGATCCTGACCTGCTTGTGATTTCGCCGGGGCCGGGCAATCCTGATACGGCTGGTGTTTCGCTATCGGCGATTGATTATTTCAAAGACAGGCTGCCGATATTCGGCGTGTGTCTGGGACATCAGGCGATCGTGCAGTATTTTGGCGGAAAGATCGGCCATGCACCGGAGCCGATGCACGGAAAGCCCTCCAGAGTGACACATAATGGGAAAGGCATATTTGCCGGCATTGAAAATCCGCTTCAGGCGGGTCGGTACCACAGCCTTATAGCATTGAACCTGCCGGGTTGTTTAGAGAAAACCGCTGAGTTTGAAGGGATTATTATGGGCGTTCAGCACAAAGAGCTGTCCATATATGGAGTGCAATTTCATCCGGAAAGCATTCTTACTCCTGCGGGGGGAAAAGTTATCGAAAATATTCTGTCTTTAGCAGCAGCTAAACGTCAAAGCTCGGGAATTAACAGTGGCAGTAATAACTGAATATATTAAACAACTGCTTGAAAGAAAAAATTTGACTTTTGAACGGGCAATGTCCCTGTTGGATGTAATTTTTGAGGGGCAGGTGCCGGAAGCTCAAATAGCAGCTTTTCTTACGGCGATGCAAATGAAAGGTGCAACTTCGGCAGAATTGGCAGGGCTTGCGAAGTCGCTTCGCAATCACGCCGTCAGAGTAAAAGTGGACATCGATAATTTAGTTGACACCTGCGGCACAGGAGGAGGTGCGATTAAGACATCTAACATCTCAACCGCCGCTGCAATAGTGGCTGCGGGGGCGGGCGTTTATGTCGCCAAGCACGGCAATCGCGGCATAACCAGCGCCTGCGGCTCGGCTGACGTGCTTGAGCAATTGGGCGTTAAGATAGATGCCGGCCCTGAGATTGTAGCTGAGTGTATAAAGAAGGCGCATATCGGATTCATGTTTGCACCGATGTTTCATCCTGCGATGAAATATGTTCAGCCGATACGTAAAAGTCTCGGCTTTAGAACGGTCTTTAACATTCTTGGGCCTTTGGCAAATCCAGCCGGTGCAACGGCACAGGTCTTGGGCGTCGCCGACGAAAGCTTGATGCAGCTTGTTGCCGATGCGCTTAAGTTGCTGGGAACGCAATATGCAATGATCGTACATAGTGACGGATTGGATGAAATAAGCACAGGCGGAGTGACAAAAATGGCAGAGCTAAAAGCAGGCCAAATCATAAATAAGGAATTAGATCCGAAAGACCTCAGAATAAAGCCTGCCAATATACAGGAGCTGAAGGTTGCCGATGCCGGGACCAGCGCCAAGGTCCTAAGGGACATCCTAAGCGGTGAAGAGACGGGGCCTCGAAAAGATATTGTGGTTCTAAACGCCGCGGCTGCGATAATCGCCGGCGGTCTGGCCGATGATTTCCCCACGGCTCTAACTAAGGCGGAAGCCTCGATTAGCAGCGGCAATGCGTTGAAATGCTTGGAGAAGTTAATTGAGATTTCTAATAAAGTGTAAAACTTAAAACGAAAAATGCAAAATCATAGCGTAAAATTTAAAAGTTTTAAATTTTTAACTATGGTTTTTAGCTTTTAACTTTCAGTTTTTAGTTTTTATGTTGATAACGAAGGTTAAAATTTGCGGCCTTACTAATTACCAGGATGCTGCTGCAGCATTGGATATGGGTGCGGATATATTAGGTTTTAATTTTTATCCGAAAAGTCCGAGGTTCATAAAGCCTGAAGATGTCGTCGGCATAATCAATAAGCTGCCTGCTTTTATCGACCTGGCAGGCATTTTTGTCAATGCTTCGATAAACCGAATCCACGAAACGAAAAATCTGTGTTCATTAGACTGGGTTCAGCTTCATGGCGACGAAAGCCCGCAGTTCTGCAGAGAGCTGCTCACCCATAATGTCAAGGTAATGAAGGCTCTGCGAGTGAAAGACCGAAGTGACATCAAAAAGGCTGATGATTATTTCACAGACGCCATTTTGCTGGATGCTTTTCATCCGGATAAATACGGCGGCACAGGCCTGTCTTTCGACTGGAACGTTATAGGGCATTTTAGCAGACGCGTTTTTTTGGCCGGTGGAATAAATCCTGACAATGCAGCCGACGCCGTCAAATTAGGAGTTTATGGAATTGATGTGTGCAGCGGCGTCGAATCTGAGCCTGGCAAAAAAGACCACCAAAAAATGAGGAAACTATTCGATAATATAAAGCACTTAAGAGGATAGATTCTTGAATGCTCGATGCTGGATACTCGATACTCGTTGAGAATTGAGCATCGAGAAACGAGGAAGATATGAAATATAAGGGCAGATTCGGTGACTATGGCGGTTTTTATGTGCCGGAAGTCTTGATACCGGTGCTGGAGGAATTGGAAGAGGCGTTTTATCGCTTTTATCAGGACACGCGGTTTGTTGCCGAGCTGGAACAGCTTTATCGAAATTATGCCGGCAGACCCAGCCCACTTTATTACGCCGGTAGATTCAGTGAATACGTCGGTTTTAAGGTATATCTCAAGCGTGAAGACCTTCTGCACGGTGGAGCGCATAAGGTCAACAACACGCTTGGCCAGGGTCTTTTGGCTAAATATATGGGAAAAACAAAGTTCATCGCCGAAACTGGTGCAGGTCAGCACGGCCTGGCTACCGCCATGATTGGCGCACTTTTCGGCATGGAAACAAAAATCTTTATGGGCGTGACCGACGTCGAAAGGCAAAGCGTTAACGTGCACAAGATGAAGCTATGCGGTGCGGAAGTTATTCCAATCGAGGGAGGGACAGGGACATTGAAAGATGCCATCAACGACGCCCTTCGGTACTGGACCGCTCACGTTATGGATACCTTTTACCTGTTCGGCTCAGCCTGCGGGCCGCATCCGTATCCGACAATCGTAAAGCATTTCCAAAGCTGTATCGGCACAGAGGCAAGGCAGCAGTGTCTTGAGCAGATTGGCAGATTGCCCGATATGGTTGTTGCCTGTGTCGGCGGCGGTAGTAATGCTATCGGTATTTTTTCCGGCTTTGTAAATGATAAGAGCGTAAGGCTCATCGGCGTTGAGGCAGGCGGCAGAGGATTGGCCAGCGGAAAACATGCTGCATCACTGACGGCCGGCAGAGTCGGCATTTTACA
>CAZRNB010000047.1:0-20648 GCA_964601355.1 uncultured Pirellulales bacterium | reverse complement strand
GTACGGAACCGGTTTTGATATTACGAACATAACTTATCCATACTATGACTGCAAAGGCCACAAGGGTTACCAATCCCACAAGGCCGGTTTCCTCCGCAGCCTGGGCATATTCATTTTCTGCGTAGGCTGCCAAAGCAGAAATCGTGGCACGGTCAAACATCGGATAGACCACTTCATGAGTCCCCAGGCCTGTTCCGAAAAAGGGAAACCTGGTCCAGGCAAGAGCTATATCTTTGACTATTTGCCAACGACCGCCCTGGACTTCGTGCAGCTTTCCAAGCGTTGCCAATCGGTCATAAACAGCGTCAAAACCCACATACAGGACACAGATAAATGCGCCCAAGGCCAGAAGAGACATAATCCAGCCGCGTCCCTTGAGAGACCGTCGCGAGCTAAGCACTAAGGTTGTAAAGCCTGCTGCGATAAGCATGCTTACCATCCCGCCGCGTGTAAGCGAGATAAAGACCGTTGCCGCCCCCAAAATGACTATTAAAACCAGCAGCCATATAGCCTTTGAAGCTGGAGAACTAAGGTGCTCAATAACAACAGGCGGCGTAACTTTTCTGCCGGTAAAAACCTCATGGATTTTCACCAGAATAAGGCCAAGAGCCGCCCCAATAGATAAGTTCATAAACTGGCCGTAGTGGCTGTGATTGATGAAGGTACCTGAATTGGCCTGGTCATACGCGGGCACAAGCCAATATATCTTTCCATTTCCAAAAAGGTCCTGGGCCAGAGCAAGAAATGCAATCCCGCCGCCTACAATCGCTATCGCAGCCAGAAGCTGTTTTATAGTATTTGCCTGCCGATAAACATTAAGCACCACTACAAAAACCGACGCCATCGCCAAGACCAGCCGCAAGTCGTGCTTAGTAGCTTGTTGATAAAAGCTAATGGTCATCGATGATAGAACCTTATCGGCGTTTGGCAGATCCCCTAAAAGCTCTTTTTTAATCGCCGCTGTTTTCGGGGAAATAAATTCAACCATACTGCCCGGTATAGGAATAAGCTGGAAAAGCGCTACAAGGATAAATAGTGCCGCCGGGATATACGCCCACGACCAGGCCAGATTGGTGTCTTTACGAAAGATTAGTTTAAGCAAAAAACAGATGGAAATAGCCGCTGAAAGAACAATCACCACCTCTTCGCTCCAGGCCTCCACCGCTCCAAATGCAAAAGGCATAAAGACAAGAAGCGCTATCAACAACCATCCGATTACTTTATCGAACGTGTCTATATCAGCGCCTTTGCTTTCCGGATTAATTTGATCTGGCTTCATCATTTCGTCTGTTGAAAGTCATCAAACAAGAAGCGTACAGAAACCGATCGCCTGGGAATGGGTAATTTATTACCACCCAGCTCCTCTATTGCGGTCAGGACATTCCGTTGCTTCTTAGAAACGAACCGTTGCGGCTGCAAAGCACTTCTTGCTGCAACTGAGCACATACTCCTCTGGTTCAAATAAGGATAAAAACATTCTATCTCCTGTCAAATCGTTAATTACAACGACAGTAGAAACACTTATATTTATTCAGCCAGCCATTATGGCATAGCAATCGTGTGCATACTCCGTCCCAGTCGGTGTGCCGGCTAATCATCGTCTATCCCGCCAGAGGCGGGCAAACGCACGTCGTCCTTCGTCCTTCGTTCTTCGTCTCTCGTCCATCGTCCATCGTCCATCGTCCATCGTCTTACCGCTCCCTTACGGTCGCGGCTCTGTTACTTGTCTTCTATCTTCTGTATTCGAGCATCGAGTATCAAGCATCAAGTATCCAGTATCGTGCACAGACCAGCACCAAAACCCATGGTAAAACCACTGGCTAAATATTTATCCGCCATCGGCGGATTTAGCCCCACGTTTCACGTGGGGTTTTTGGTATCGTGTGCCAGCTAATCCGATTTCCTTTTACTGCAATGATTGGCTTGCATCGCTTGAGCTTTTTTGATATTTTTCACACCGAGAAGAGAATTTGATGAGGATTTTAGGAGATTCTGGAACTATGGTACCAATCTCGTCTGCGACTGCTCATATTGCTCGGCGTGTGCTCGTAGCTTTTCTACTGACCTTCATATCCGCAAGAACGGTTGTATTCCTGATAATGTCCCGCACTATTCCCGATCTGTATCTGCACGTTAAGGGAACGCACGTCCACCACCTGAATTACGGCATCTTCCTGCTGGCTGCGGTCGGCGGCTATCTGTTGTTCTGGCGTCCAACAGGCCGAAGGCTTAATACCGCAGCCGTGCTGTACGGCATCGGGATGGGCCTGACGTTCGATGAATTCGGCATGTGGATTCATCTCGGCGGCAACTACTGGCAGCGGGCAAGCTGGGACGCTGTCACCATATTGGCGGCAATATTCGCACTCATTGCTTTTGCCCCGTCACTTAGACGATTCCGGCCATATCACTGGTACACGGCGGCTGCTCTGTCATTGGCGCTGATTATATTTGTGCTCTTGTTCGTAAAATCGTTCAAGTACGCTGAGAAAAGGCTTCAGCCGAGGATTCAAAATATCGAGACCACAGCGCCAAAATAAGCCGGTTATGCCTGCGCAACAAATCAGAGAGGGACGAGGGACGATAGATAACAGAGCCGCGACCGTTAGGGAGCGGTAAGACGATGGACGAGGGACGAGGGACGATAGACGAGGAACGATAGATAACAGAGCCGCGACCATTAGGGAGCGGTAAGTATTTTACTGCCAAGAAAATTTATTTTCTACGGAGCTTGACCTCCTTTATCCAGCAGTATAAAACCGGCACAATCAACATCGTAAGTATCTCAATCGTCATTCCGCCAAAGCTCGGTATGGCCATCGGCACCATAATATCCGAGCCGCGTCCCACCGATGTAAAGACCGGAATCAGTGCCAAAATAGTTGTCGCCGTCGTCATCAGACACGCCCGTACTCTTCTTTTGCCCGCCAAAACCGTCGCCTGGCGAATCTCGGCTATCGTGCCGGGCTTTCGCCTGCGAAACGACTGCTCTAAATATGTCCCCATCACCACGCCGTCGTCGTCGGAAATCCCAAATAGCGCCAAAAAGCCAACCCAAACCGCCACGCTCAAATTCACCGGATGCACCTGGAAAAGCTCCCTCATATTCACGCCGAAGATGCTAAAATTCATATACCATGGCTGAGCATACAGCCAAACAAGCAGAAACGCACCCGACCAGGCGACCATCACGCCCACAAAGACCATCAAAGTCAGCGGGACAGACCTGAACTGGAAGTACAAGACCAGGAATATCATAAATAGAGACAGCGGCACAAGAACCATCAGCGTTCTTGTCGCGTGCAACTGATTTTCATACGTCCCGGCAAAAGTAATCTCCACTCCAGCAGGCCGGACAAATTCGCCGCTGGTTTCCTTCTGGCGGATTAAACGATCAGCCGCCTCGACAACCTCCACTTCCGCAAAACCGCTCTTTTTGTCGAACAGCACGTAACCGACTAATGAAGTATCCTCGCTCTTTATTACCTCCGGCCCGCGCACGTAGCGAATTTCTGCCAATTGAATAATCGGTATCTGTTCGCCCTCCGACCCGGCAACAAGCACCTTGCCAAGCGCCTCAATATTGTCCCGCACCTCCCGCTGATAGCGCAGCCGAACCGGAAATCTGTATCGCCCTTCTACTGTTGTCGTTACCTCGGCGCCACCTATGGCAACTTCCACGACGCGCTGGAACTGCTCAATAGAAATGCCGTAACGGGCAAGTGCTTGTCTATCCGGCACAATCTCTAAATAGGGCTTGCCGATAATCCGGTCAGCAATCACCGTTGTCGGCTCAACTCCGGGCGATTCTTTGAGTATTTTTTCAATCTCTATTCCTACCTTCTCGATTATGGCCAAATTTGGTCCTTTTATTTTCACTCCCATCGCCGCTCGCATACCGCTCTGCAGCATAACCAGCCGGGCCGCTATAGGCTGCAATTTCGGCGCGCCGGTTGTGCCTGGAATCGCAGCCGCTGCAATTATCTCGTTCCAAATATCCCCAGGCGATTGAATATGCTGCCGCCATTGCCGATACGGTCTGCCAGACGCATCCGGAATCAGCTCACCGTTCGCGTCACGCACAAACCTGCCGATACCTTTATCATACCGAAAGCTCACCCTTCTGCCGGCTTTGTCGGTAATATATTCATCTTTATAGTTTATCACCGTCTCAACCATTCCCACGGGCGCCGGGTCTAATGCCGAGTCCACTCTGCCGATTTTGCCCACAACCGTCTCAACTTCGGGAATGTTACTTATCGCCGCATCCTGCTTCTGTAGAATATCAAGCGCTTCTCCTATCGATGCGTGTGCCATCGTTGTCGGCATGTACAAAAATGATCCCTCATCCAAAGGCGGCATAAATTCCCTGCCTATGCCTGGAAAGGTATGCACTGCCTTCGACCATACCAGGTTTGTCTGCAACGCCCTCGGCACAAAGCCAAAAATCCTTTCAAAGCCAAGCCAGATGACCAGGCCAAGAATCAATAGTGCTGCCGGCATTGACAAAAACGCAACCTTATGCCCAAGACACCATCCCAATATTCGCTCATAATAATGCTGAAAAAGAAGCAAAAGTGCCATTAAGCCGCCAATCATCCCGCCCACGAAAATAAAATTCCTTACAAATCCTTTCTGCGGCCCAAGCGGCTCCCAGTCCGCCGTCAATAATACGCCCACAAGCACAAGAGCAATGATATTGGCAATGTAAGGAGCGGCCTTTTGAACTTTGGCCGGTATCGAATCCTTAGATAGATAATACGCAGCGAAAATCACCACTGCTCCACCCAAAAGAGCTCCGAAGCGAAATCCGAGAAAAACGCCGACGGCAGCCAATAGCCCGTAGAGAATCCGCCTGGCATATTTGTTTCGAGCCTTCGGCGGAAAGAAGAATATATGCGCCGCAGGCGGGATAATAGTCAGAGCAACCACAATCGAGGCGAAAAGTGCAAACGTCTTGGTAAATGCCAAAGGCCTAAACAGCTTGCCTTCGGGTCCAGACATCGCAAAAACCGGGATAAAGCTGATTATCGTCGAGGCACAGGCCGACACAACCGCGCTACCCACCTCCGCCGCCGCTCGGTGAATCACCTCCGCCCGCGGCATATCGGCAGGGTCTTCATCAAGATGCCGCAGAATGTTCTCACAAATCACTATCCCCATATCCACTATCGTACCCACTGCAATTGCGATACCCGACAGTGACACAATGTTGGCGTCCACGCCGAACGTCTTCATCGCGATAAAACATCCCAGCACCGCAAGAGGCATAACCGAACTGATGAGTATGCTGCTACGAAGGTGCATCACCATAATCACAATCACGATGACCGTGACTAAGATTTCCTGATACAGCGCATCGTTAAGCGTCCCCAGCGTTTCGTAGATCAGACCCGTCCGGTCGTAAAACGGCACAATCGCAACTTTGGATACAGTTCCGTCCGGCAGAATTTTGCTGGGAAGAGCGGGCGAGATTTCTTCGATTTTCTTTTTGACGTTTTTAATCGCCTCAAGCGGGTTTGCTCCGTACCTGGCCACGACCACGCCGCCAACCGCTTCAGCGCCAGCCTTATCTAATGCGCCCACCCTTACCTGCGGCCCAATTGTCACCTTAGCCACGTGCTTTATCTGCACAGGTACATTGTCTGTCGCCTTGATGACGCTGTTCTCGATGTCACCAACATCTTTTATAAATCCGATGCCGCGAATGAGATATTCAACGCGGTTAAGCTCAATCGTCTGTGCACCGACGTCTATATTAGACGTTCTAACCGCCTCAAAAACGTCCTCAAGCCTTACTCCGAATGCTCGCATCGCGTCCGGGTCAACGTCAATCTGATACTGGCGGACAAAACCGCCGATTGAGGCAACCTCGCTTACACCCATCGCCGAGCGAAGCGACTGGCGAACCTGCCAATCCTCAATCGTCCGCAGCTCTTCGAGGTCCCATCCGCCGACAATATTGCCGTTTGGGTCTCTGCCCTGGAGTGTGTACCAGAAGATTTGTCCAAGTCCCGTCGCATCCGGCCCCAGCATCGGCTGAACGCCCGCTGGCAATGTCCCGGCGGGCAGGCTGCTCAGCTTCTCTAACACCCGGCTTCGCGTCCAGTAAAAATTCTTGCCCTCAAACAGCTTCTCGTTAGCCGAGAACTCTCTGAAGATGATGTAAATAGACGAGAATCCGAACATTGAGCTGCTGCGAATCGTCTTGACGTCGGGAATACCGAGAAGTGCGGTAGTGAGCGGATAGGTGATTTGGTTCTCGACGTCCTGCGGACTCCTGCCGGGCCAGTCCGTGAAAACAATCTGCTGATTCTCCCCTATGTCCGGTATCGCATCAACCGCTACGGGATTTCGTGGGAAGAATTCAAACTCCCAGTCAAACGGCGCAACGTAAATCCCCCACAGGATAATAAACGCAGTTATTAACCCAACGACCAGCTTGTTGTAAATACAAAAGCCCAATATCCTGCCGATGAGGGTTTTTTGCTCCGGTGTCTGCTCATACTTAATCCGGTCTTGAGCAATGACAGAATCTCCTTATTCGCTCAACATCAGTTAAAAGCCATCCCCAAGCTCAGACTCCGCACTGCCGGAGTCCTGCGCTTGGGGCTGCCACCCTTTATTTATCAATTTTATTGGGTGGCAGCCTCAAAGCCGTAGGCTTTGGGAATGGTTTTTCCCCTGGCTAAACATGTATATTGTAATTACTGCTTGAATTGCGGCAGCTTCGCAATATACTTTTCCGGCTCTGCCTGGAACTTTGCTTTGCAGTCGGCACAGCAGAAATACACCTTCTTACCCTTGTATTCGACAAAAACGTTCTTATCAATTTTGCCTTCCAGCACGGGACACAGTGTCTGCTCGACTGCAGCTACCACTTTCTCCGCTGTTTTCTTAGTCTCCTCTACCACGGCAGGAGCCGCTTTTTTCGTTTCTTCCGCCGTTTTAGTTGCGGTCTTTTCAACTTTCTCCAGTGTCGGTGCATCGGCCTTCGTGACCGGCTGCTCCTTCTTTTTGCACCCGCCGAACAGAACTATTGCTGCTATTGCAACGGTTGCCAGCAACAAATTTCCAATCTTTTTGTTCATTTTTTGTCTCCTTTCAAAAATTGTAGTATTGTGCCCTGCCCACAGGTGGCAGGAATATCAGCCCTGCCCACAGGTATGCCTGAGAACCCCCCAATAAATTGGGGGGCTAAACATCATCTGTCGGCCGTCCTGTATCTTCTGTATTCTGTCTCCTGTATTCTTAATTACTATGTCCTTCTGGATTCATCATACTGGGTTTGGCCTGTATCTGTAAAGCTGAATCAATCTTAAAGCTGCCTTTAGTGACCACGTTTTCGCCCTCAGACAAGCCGGATTTTACTATGTAATAATCGCCCGCCCGCGGACCAAGCACTATTTCTCTACCTTCGTATGTTGGCTTTTCTGCCGCCGGAACTTTGACGTAAACAACGGCTCGTGTCCCGGTAATAAGAGGAACCGATTCTGGTATAACTAAGGGTGCCTCTTTAGAAATATCAGCGGTAACATAGCCGAGCGACTCTGTCGTCACTAAATCCATGCCGCAAATATCACAGGTACCTGCCTGGGCTTTAATAACAGACGGATGCATTGGACAAATCCACTTATCTGCCAAATCAGGCTCCATAACCATACCGCCCTGCGCTACCTTTGCCCGCACCACGGCTCTGACGAACATTTCTGGCTTGAGCCGCCCCTCAGGATTCGCAATGTTCACGCGCAGCTTCACCGTTCTGGTCATAGGATTCAGCACCGGATCGATAAAGCTAATTGTCCCCCTGAAAACATCGCCAGGATATGCTTCCGTCGTAAACTCCACCGCTTGTCCATATCTAATCCACATCATATCCAGTTCGTATGCATCCAGCTTTACCCATACCTGCGACAAATCCGCTATCGTGTATATCTTCATCCCCGTCTCGACATAGTCGCCTGCGTTGGCGTGCTTGGCGATTACAATACCACCTATCGGCGCGTAAATGGTTAAATGGTCCACGGGTTTGCCCGTCTTTTCAATCTCTTCTATCTGCTCCTTCTTCAGCCCCAGCAGCCGAAGTTTTTCTCTGGCTGCCTCAAGCATCGCAACGCTCGACTGTCGCATTAGTTCCGATGTGCCGCTGCCGGACTCCTGGACTGCCTTGACCGCCTGTAAAAGCTCTGCCTGAGCGCTCAGCAACTGTGGGCTATAAAGGTAAACCATGTGGTCCCCTTTGCTCACGAGTATTCCCGTAAAGTCAACATATAGTCGGTCTATTCGCCCCGGAACCCAAGCCGCTATCTCCTTTACCCGGCTTTCATCATATTCCACCTTGCCAACCATGCGGATTTCGGCTGTTACAAATTTCCTCTCAACCGGCGTGGTTTCTATCTCCATCAGCTTAATAGCTTCTCTGGAAAAGGAAATCTGCCTTGGACCAATATCAGCCTGCTCGGAAGCCACGGGAATTAAATCCATAAAACATATTGGGCACTTGCCGGGCTTAGGCTGGTGAATTTGTGGGTGCATCGCACACGTCCACCATGTCTGCTTAGAATCAACCGCTTGCTTTCCTATATTTGGTTCTTGAATAGTTGCGGATTGATTTTGGGAGAATGACCTCACTAAATAACCCGCTACGAATGATATAACAACCAAAACAACTATCTTAGCTATTTTCGTAGCCCATAGCGATTTGAGATTTGTTGCTTCCATGGAAATCACCTTGATTTACAATACTATTCCCATAGGCTTTATGTTCAATAACTTCTTAAGGTCTGGAGTGACTAAAGTGACGAAAACTATAACTTTAGCTCATTCCCGTAAGGGATGGCTTACGCCATTTAAGCAATTTAGCTCACCATAGGCACTTTAACTCACTATTTTTTAAGAGGAGCACCCGCAAGCATTTCAAGCTCGGCTAATCTCTGCTGATTATCTGCTACAGCCCGTTCATATTCCAATCGAAACTCAAGCATTTTCTGCTGAGCACTTATCAAGCTCAGGAAATCTATCGTGCCGGCTGTATAGGCCGTTTCAGATGCGCCGAGCAGCTCCTGCGCTTTTGGCACCAGGACGTCGCCATAAAGATTTATCTTCCTGACACTATCTTCAAAATTATACAAAGCCTCAGCAACATCGGCTATCAGGCTGTTTTCCGTTTCTTTCTTTTGATGCAATGTCTTATTAAGATCTGCTCTGGCCTGGAGCCGGCCTGCGGTATAACTTTTACGCCAAATAGGCAGGTTCAAACCAAACATCAAAATCACCTCATCCTTCTGGTTGTTTCTCAGCTTCGTATCCATCATGGCATTATTTGTCATCCACTCAACTCCCACGCCGACGTCTGGGTAGAATTTCCTCTTAGCCAGCTCAATTCTGTACTTTGCTGTTTCCGCCTCGAAATCAAGCGCAGCAAGCTCAGGATTATTTGACCTTAGTATCTCTATTATTTGCTGACGGTCGAGTTTTACTATTTGGAGCTCTTCTTTTTTCGGCCAGGGCAGCATTTCAAAACTTTGGCGGTTAAGAACAGCATTGAGGCGAGTCACTATCGGCTTTCTTAGCTCCTCAAGCGTCTTAAACTGGTATTCCTGTTTTGCCAATTCCACCTGCGCCAGTATCACATCCGGATGACTCGCCGCCGCTGCCATATATTTGGTTCGAGCGACCTCTTCAAAGTGCTTGACAAGCTCAAGATTTTCTGCCGCTATTTCAACGGCTCCTGCCAGGTACGTATATTCGTAAAAAGCATCTTTTACTTCAAAAAATAGTTTCACTTTCTGGGCATCGTATCTTTTTCTGGCGGCTTTTGCCGCTGCGGCAGCGGCATCCGTCCGAGCCTCGATTGTGCCGAACCACGGAAAAACCTGCATAAGCTGGAACCTCTGCGCCCGGGGGCCTTGTTTCGTTTCAACCTCCTCAATAAAGTTGCCATAAGTAAATTCCGGATCGGGCAGAGCTTTAACCTGCGGCACCTGCTCCATTGCCGATTTCCACTCCTCGAATGCCGCTTTCAGACCGGCGTTATTCAGGGCAGCATACGACAGGTAATCCTGCAGCGTCACAGGGCCTCCTTCGACTTCGTTCAGGGTATGGTTGACATCGGAAATGGATTCGGAGCTTTTGGCAAAACAATTAGAGGCGGTTGATATGAGTATTATCACACAATAGAAAAATGCGTTTGACCACTTCATTTGACACATCCTTGCGAATTCCGCTAATATAAAACAGCAACGGTTCGGAAATCCTGTAATTTAGACCTCTTTCCGTTCTTTTCGGATAATATACATTCCGCTTACGCTTACGCAATGTTTTTCTACAAACTGTGTTGTGCTTCTCAGGTTTATTATGATTACTCTGTTGGTTGTATATACCAAATTCTGAGACATAATGTTACAATAATGTACATGATTAGCAGAATAATGAGCAGATTTTTAAGCCAGGTTCTTTTGCTATTATTGATTGTGCTTTTTTCAGATGCGTCACCCGGATATGGCAAAACCTTTTCATTTGCAATCTTGGCCGATCCACATCTGGACGGAAACGCAATTCATAGAGCAAAATTTGAGACTGCCGTTGACTGGATAATCAATAATAAAGACAGCAACGATATAGAATTAGTCTTTGTTTTAGGAGACATTGCATGGGGCGGCCCTGAGAAAAATAGAAACCTGATAATCGCACGGGAGATACTAAACCGTCTGAACAATGCCGGTATTTTTTATGTACCCATAATAGGTGACAACGAAATTAGCGCAGGATGTGAAAGGGAGTTTCAGAATGTGTTTGAACTCCAGTATAAGTATCTTTCCGGCCTCCTTGCTAATTGGCAAAAGGCTGCTGTTCCTGTACAGGATATGTATCTTCAGAATTTTTCATTTAATTATAAAGGCTGTCATTTTGTATGCCCTGATTTTAATTCCAGGAAAAAAGGCGACGAAGGAGGAGAGCTTCACGACTTTCCGGACGGTACCTGGCCCTGGTTTAAAAATGATATTGAAAAATGCTCAAAAGCAAAAAGGGAAAACATCATAATTATGACTCATATCGGCATGTTTCATACAGGCTTTGAAAAAGCAGATCAATATCTTTTTTCGGAAGAGGAGATGACAAAAATCAGGCAATTTCTCTATAGTTACAGAGAATACGTTGATTCGAATTACGCCGGTCATATTCACCAAAACTGGCAGGCGATAGTATGGGCAGGTTTATTTACGCCGCTTTACAATGTGAGGGTAACAGATGAAACATGGTTCTGCACGGAATGGCCGGAGAGTAACGACCGCGAGATAACGGTCAGATTAGTGCAGGTAAATAACGCCGGCCCCAAAATTATCTATCGTCAGCATATCCGGAATATTGAATAGTGTCACGAGAAACGATATTGTTAACTGGTACCTGATAATTAGTAACGGGAGACATCCATCGTCCTTAGAAGGAAATCAGCGCTTGACTTGCATCTCTCTTAGTCATAAGATTCATTCTGATTTTAGAGCACAACGAGCATTTTAAGGTATGGTAACGGAAAGAAAACGCGAAGAAGTTCTGAACGTCCACCTGGCTATTATATTAAAGGAGCAGGGACTTATTTCGGCACCAGAGAGCATCTTGCGTTTACCTGACGGCAGGAAGCGCTACCCCGATGTGCTGGTTGAGTATCGCGACTTAAGGGTAGCGATTGAAGGTAAGATAGGAGATGTTTCTGGAGCAAACGCTGAATGTTTGAAAGCTGCGAACCAGCGCGTTGAGGAAAGAATCGCGGATGCGGCACTTTCTATAATCTATCCACCAGAACTGCGAAACGCACCTATTGACAAACTCCGGGATACTATAGATCCACCCGTTCTCCAGGTTGCCACGGTTCGTATTGGTAAGATTTCTGAGTTTCGCGGTGTAACGGTGTCCAAACTCGCTGAATTACTGCGAGCTGTTTACGAGGACATTCTCGGCGAAGAGGTGATAGAAGACGCTGCACGAGCAGTAGAAGATGCTGTCATCTCTTTTGACAAATATACTGAAAAGTTCAAGACGGTAATGGACAGGCTGACTGATGCGCTGGGGATGAAAGAAGAGCCTAAGAACGAGAAAGAAAGAGAAGCCCTGCGGAGGATTGGAGGGCTTGTACTTCTAAACGCTTTTGTCTTCCAGGAGGTTCTTTCAGGCGCGGTAAAGAAGGCAAAGCCGCTGCAAGATTTCATGACCGAAGAATTGCCGCTCGTTGCTCTATCTAATCACTGGGCAGAGATACTGAAGCTGAACTGGTATCCGATATTCCATATAGCATGGAAAATGGTAAATACCCTTCCAACTGATATGGGTCTCGCTGTCATTCTCAGGATGATGATTTCTGACGCTCAAAAAGTGGTTGAGAAGCGTGTCTCTCTGCGCCACGACCTTATGGGCAGGGTATATCACAAACTGCTTGTTGAGAAAAAATTCCTTGCTACTTATTTTACGTCCATACCGGCAGCGGCGCTGCTTCTGCGTCTCGCCCTTCATAAAAGCGCCCTGTGCAATTCCCTTGAGTCAATCTCAAATGCCCGAATAGCAGATATTGCCTGCGGGACAGGAACCCTCCTTATGGCCACAGCATCCGCTATTGAGGAGAACTATATCCGCAGCTCCATAGAATCAAATGTAAAACCCGATCTCATTTCTTTGCACAAGACCCTCATAGAAGAAACACTCTATGGATTTGATGTTCTTCCATCCGCTGTCCATCTAACTGCTTCAACACTGTCGCTGCGCGCGCCTGATATAAACTTTTACCGAACCAATCTCTATTCCCTGCCTCATGGCGGTAAAGAAAAGTCGCTCGGAAGTATCGAGTTTCTTGTGAGTAGCGCCATCAATGCGCAGAAAAACTTATTCTCTGAGCCGGAAAGTGAACCGGTGCGAATACGCTCAGATAAAAAAGAGACTTCCGTAGGAGTGTCTCTTCCTAAACTGGATGTTTGCGTTATGAATCCGCCTTTCACAAAAAGCGGTGGCGGCAACCTGCTGTTCGGTTCTTGCCCGCCTGATGACAGACGGGAAATGCAAAAACACCTATCAGGCTTCCTGAGTCGCAACAACATATCCGCCAGCTCTACCGCGGGGCTGGGTTCTATCTTTGTTGCCGTTGCTGACCGTTATCTGAAAGAAAATGGCATGATGGCTCTCGTGCTCCCTATGGCATGTCTATCCGGTGTAGCTTGGAACAAGACTCGTCAATTGTGGGCATCAAAGTACACGTTAGAATGGGTAATAACAAGCCATGATCCGAGACGATGGAACTTCTCAGAAAACACGAGTCTAAGCGAAGTCCTGCTTGTTTTGCGCAAGACAAACTCTAACGCCAAGAAGAACGAACAAACGAAGTTCGTCAACCTCTGGCAGAATCCCCGTATGGTGAGTGATGCGGTCACCATAGCCCGATTCCTGCTTGAGACGGATCAGGCAAACCTCCTCTCTGACCAGGCAGGCACATTGATCCGACTTGACGGCGATATCTTCGGTGAGGTGTTGTCTGTCCCATGGTCCTGGCTCAAACAGCAGGAGTCGTGGATTTTGCCGTGCGCTTTCGGACAGTCTCTGTTGACGAAATCAGCCATCTGCCTTCAAGAAGGGAAAGTTTCAATACCTGGTATTGGTATAGCAGGTACAATACCTCTTGTTCGTCTCGGTAGAATTGCATCTGTAGGACCAGACCGCCGTGATGTAATGGATGGTTTTGTAACACCGAGGAGAAAAAATGAGCTGCCATCCTTTTCCCAAACGACCCCCTTCCCATTTTTCTGGGGACACGACTCCACAAAGGTTGTTTCCCTTAATCAGACACCTAACGCTTATCTAACACCCCTTGGAAAAGCGAGAGAGGGAAGACATCTTCGCAAAACTGAGCAACTCTGGCCTCTCGCTTCTCGATTGTTGGTAACCGAACGACTTAGGCTTAACACTTACCGTGTCCCGTCTGTCATAATGAACAAGCCTGTGCTTTCGAACGTTTGGTGGGAGATAACCTTAAACAAGTGCAAATACGACCATGCGCTTTCTGAGAAGCTGCTCTGTATGTGGTTGAACTCATCACTCGGACTTCTAACGATTCTGACCTGCAGAGAGCAAACACAAGGCGCATTTGTAGCACTCAAGAAACCTCAATTGAAGGAATTGCTTGTGCCTGACATTTGCAAGATTAGTAGATCTGTGTTAAAAAAACTGGCTTCGGTCTTTGATGAAATCGCGGATAAGCAGTTACAGCCGTTTCCAAATCTCGAGAATGATAAAGTTCGGATACAGATCGACAAAGCAATATGTACTGCTTTTAGGCTGCCTGACCTTGCTCCAATTCGGACTTTACTGGCAAATGAGCCGATAGTGACTCTCAAACCCCTTTATAGAATAAAAGGGTCCGCCCTCCATTAACGAAATAAATGATTAACAAACTCAAAGGAGAAGCATTATGAACAAAAAAACATCCCTTTTTGCCTGGTTGGTATTGAGCACCCTGTTTATCTGTCCTATTTTAATCTCGGCTGCTATTCAACAAAACAGCACGAGTCAGGAACTGGCACCGATTCTTCTTTTACCGCCGCAAACGGACGGCGGCAGGCCCCTAATGCAGGTGATAAAGGATAGAAAATCTTCCCGCGAATTCAGCGCCGAGAAATTGCCGCCGCAGGTGCTTTCCAATATGCTCTGGGCAGCGAACGGAATAAGCCGGCCGGATTCGAAAAAACGTACCGCACCATCTGCAATGAATCGACAGGAAATCGATGTTTATGTCACCACCGCTGAAGGCCTTTATATTTACGATGTCAATTCACATACGTTAAAGCCAATTCTGGCGGGAGACAACCGCGCTGCAACAGGAAAACAGGATTTCGTAAAGGACGTGCCTGTTAATCTCATCTATGTGGCTGATTTCTCGAAGATGGGCGATGGTTCAAATGAGGACAAGGTTTTTTATTCGGCTGCCGACACGGGCTTTATCAGCCAAAATGTCTATTTGTATTGTGCATCCGAAGGATTGGCAACCGTTGTGCGTAATCTAATTGATAAGCCGGCTCTGGCAAAAATTATGAAACTTCGTCCGGAGCAAAGGGTCATCTTGGCACAATCGGTTGGTTTCCCGAAGAAGCAATAGCAAACAAATATGACAATATTTGTGAAAGTTGAGGCGGACCATGCTGACACAGGATGACGTGATATATTTTGTAATTACGGACCGCTTCTGCAATGGCGATCCCTATAATGACCGTGACGTTGATATAACAAATCCCCAGGCCTTTCACGGCGGTGACTTTGCAGGTCTTAAGAATAAAATACCATATCTCCAGACCCTCGGAGCCACCGCAATCTGGCTGACGCCCTTATATGTGAACATTATCGACTTTTACGACAGCGCCGGCTATCACGGCTACTGGGCGATGGACTTTGAGCGAATTGACCCGCACCTTTATAGCACCAATCCAGAATTGGCTGAAGGAAGCAGGGCCTACCTTAAAGAATTAGTGGAGGCCTTCCACAACGCGGGAATAAAAGTCATTCTCGATATAGTGGTAAATCACACCGGCTATCATACGGCGGGATATGAAAGATACCCCCATAAAAAATTTGAGCCCTGCCATTTTAATGCCGACCGCAGTGGCGACGCTACGGGGGATTGGCTGTCGGGTTTGCCGGACCTCGACCACCACCAGCCGGAGGTCAGCGATTACTTTGTGCAAAACATACTCGACTGGATCGAAGATACAGGCATCGACTGCATCCGCATGGATACGGTCAAACACGTTGAGGACACCTTCTGGTATCTCTTCAAATCGCAGGTTAAGACGAGATACCCTCAAATGTCGCTCATCGGCGAGGTGCTGGATTGGGACCCATTCTTCGTAGGCAGCTATCAGCAGCAGCATGATTTCGATTCTTTATTTGATTTCCCGCTCTGCTTGGCTATCAAGGAAACACTCGTATGGGATCAGCCGATGACCAGGCTGGCTCGTCCGAGGCTGCATCCGGACGAGCCTAAGGGCATACTGGATCAGAATAAGGCTTACACAAATGCCAATCGTCTTGTCACTCTGCTGGATAATCACGACCTGGACCGCCGTATCACAACCGAGATTCTGGATAGGGTCGGCCACTGGGACCGTGACCTGGCATGTAAAATTCTCAAGCTGTGCCTGTCTTTTCTTTTTACAACACGCGGCATTCCGCAGATATATTACGGCACCGAAATCGGCATGGAAGGATGCAATGACCCTGACAATCGCAGGGACATGCCGTGGTTTCTCATCGGCCCCGATAACAAGCCTATGCAGGAGCATCCCTTTGAGCGGAGTGTTTTCGACCACGTTGCCAACATGATAAAGCTGCGTGCCGAGAATCCTGCTATTCGCTGCGGCTATCTTTTGACGCTGTACGTCGATGAGTTTCTGTATGCTTATCTGCGTGAATTTCGGGGCAACGTGGTTATTGTGGTGATAAATAACGGCCGCGAGCCAATGCCCGTTCCCGCATCAATAGACATCACCGGCAACGGCAATATACCCCCCCGAATAAAGAGTTTACTCGCTGATAGCCGGGTCTTGAAGAGCCAAATTGACAATCTGCCCGATGTTACAGTCAGCTCCGGAAGGCTCGAGGTGCAATTGCCGGGAAAATCGGCAGGTATTTACGTTCTGTAGCAGGATTTTATCCGTCCGTCGCCGTACCAGCACCATCTTTCTTCGCAGCACTAAAAGCCCTGCCCACAGGTGGCAGGGCTAATCATCTGTCTTCTGTCTTCTGTTTTCTGTCCTCTGTCTATTTTCTGTCTTCTGTTGTCTGTTCGCACTATTATCTTGTGGAATTCTGCCGGTGTAGCGGTACAATACGTAGTTTTAAGGTAAAGGTAATGAAAAGTATTCTCGTTAAAAATCCTGCAGGAGCTTTGCGAAGCGTCTGGCTGCTGTACGGCGCGGCTTTTACTATGTCCATAGCCATCAGCGTATGGTGGACCGCTATGCCCTTTGTCGTCCGTAACATTGGCGGAACTGAAGGCCACGTCGGCTACGCCTGGGCAGCCAATATGCTCGGTTATATGGTCTGCCTGCTGCTGGCTGGCATAGCGCTGGGCCAGCACAATCCAAGAAATACGACGCGAATTGCTGCTGGTATCATTTTTGCGTCGGCTGTGGCAATGGTCATCGTTGTTTATGCAATCCTGACAAAAGACATGGTTGGCAATATAGCGCTGGTCTGGGTAATAATCGCCGTCGGCACATTGGCCGGGGCTGCCATGTCACTATATTGGCCGTTTCTTATGAGCTGGGTCAGCGAAGACCTCGAAGGGGCCGATTTGAACCGCCGGCTCGGGGCATATAACTGCACATGGTCCAGCGCAGCCATCCTTGGTCCGCTCCTGGCCGGTGTGCTCGTTAAGACGGGCACGCCCCTTCCTGTTATATTTGCTGCTGTAAGCCTGATATTCTGCTTTTTGTTTATAAACCTCGCAGCCGACGGCTCTTTGCACACAACTTTGTTTGGCGATGAAGCCAATCGGCCGGCGGCCGGCGGCGATGATAGAGATGCCTTGATGCGGTTTCGCTGGATGGCCCGCATAGCATTATTTAGTGCCTGTGTCAGTACCGGCGTATTACGCTCGCAGTTCGCACTGCTTTTTACCAATATAGGTTTTTCAGAAGTCTGGTTCGGAATATTATGCACTATGTTCGGCATCTGCCAGTTCGCGGTGCTGACAGCCGCGGGCAAATTTATCTTCTGGCACTTTAAATCCGCCCTTTTACTCGGTGCACAAGCACTGCTCTTGGCATCACTTTTGTTGATAATCTATGGCCGAACGCTTCCGTTATTTTCCCTGCTGTTTATCATCATGGGCTGTGCATTCGGCTTTGCATACAGCTCGCACCTTTACTACGGCACATGCGGCGCCAAAAAACGGTCTATTCAGATGGTGATTCATGAGGCAACGATTTCCGTCGGCATCATTGTCGGCTCTGGAATGGGCGGATACCTCGCAAAGAACGTCGGCCTATATCAGCCTTACTGGTTCTCTCTTGCCCTCGTGGCTGCCGGTTTTCTCACCCAAATAATTCTGCTGCTGACTCGTGCCGCGCAGATTACTCGATTGTCCATAGTGTCACGGAATCCTGGTCCTTGACAAATATGCGGCTGCCCGCGACGACAGGATAGGCATAGCTCTGATTATCCGCGACCTTGAAGCTCGCCAACTCCTTGTATTCCTTATCACCCGGCTCAAACACAACCAGTCGAGACTCCGGTGGAGACTTGGGAGTCAAAGCCAGCAAAACTGAGCCGGCGTCAACTATAGAGCCGAAGCCGCCGCGCCCGCCTGTGGGATCGGTCCAAGCCGTTTGGCCGGTCTGGGCGTTAATACAGAAAAAGTTCCCCTTCTGAGACAGGCCAAAAATCAAGCCGTTCTTTAGCACCGGCGAATTATACTGCACGGCGTTCTCAGGATTGCTCCAAAGCTCTTTAGAGGTAAAGCCATCGCCCTGCTTCTCGATCTTCACGGCTTTGGTGCCACGTCCTGACCCGGCATAAACAATTGTTTGCCTGTCCACGATCGGGGTGGCCGTATTGTAAGCCATCCCAGTAGGCTCGAAGGGAGCCTGCCACAAAAGTTTTCCATCGGCAACAGAAATGGCCACGATATTTTTCTCCGTCTGCGTGACTATCATTTTCACGCCTTCGACGGTCATTAGCACGGGTGATGCGTAAGCCGGGCCTTCGGCGGCCCATTTCCATTTCTGGTCGCCGGTTGCCAAGTCATACGCGACGATTGCCCCTTCGCCCTCTTTGCCGAGGTGCGCAATACATAATCCGTCCACGATGACCGGTGACATCGCTGTATAGAACTTAGGCCAAACACCGGGGAAATCGTCTTTGCGCCACAGTACTTTGCCTGTGGCAGAATCGAGGCAGGAGACTATCCCGCCAACGCCGAGCGTAACAACCTTTCCATTAGTCACCGTTGGTGAGCTTCTGGGGCCCGGGTGACGGGCGGGTGCTCCCGTTACAGTCGTCGCGGAGTACTTATCCTTCCATAATTCTTTGCCGGAGCCTGCATCGAGGCAAATCGTGACTTCATTGGCATCCTGTCGCGCAAAGACATAGAGTTTATCGCCCACTAAAGCCGGCGTAGCATCGCCTTGTCCCACGGTGACTCTCCACTTCTGGGTAAGCTCTTTCGGCCAGGTCTGTGGCACAGTGAATCCGGTCACCTTTGCATCTCGATTTTGCCCGCGCCACTGGGGCCAGTCCTGCGCCAGGACGCAGCTTGCGCCAATTAAGACTACACAACCTGCAAGCACGACACGTGTTCGATTCGCGTTCTTCATGGGACATACCTCCAGACATTAGTTTTTGGTTTTGAGTTTTTAGTCACTTTTTACATTTTCTCTATTTATGCGGAAGATACGCCTTGATATGCCTTTTGTCAACGGAAAAACAGCCGGAAAAGGGGAATGAGAAGTGAATCCGCCACAGGCGGATAAACATCGTATCCTTCGATAAGAAAAAGACATAAGGCAGGATTCTGCTGAATACGAATCCGCCTATATCGGTTTAGTTAGGATAACCGCCGCCGCATACCACCCTATTGCGCTATATAAGATTGACTGAATGTATATAGTGTTAGAAAGTGGGAGCAATTGTACGGGATCGGCATAACCGAATCCCTGCTGGCATTTGCAAACGTCATGGCAATAAAACGCAAATAACCCTTGGGATTTTCTCCGAGCCACTTTCGCTCAACCTTGCCCCGGAACCGTCCGCCTTCAAGATTGACATCCGAATCAACATCAAATGACAATGCACCTTTCCCATCCACCATGAATTCTTTGATGTCGAGCATTATACTGCCGGTTTTGGCGACACGTTCATTGATAGACTTGCCGAGCCTGCCATCGTATGCCTCATATACCTTGTCGTCTTGCCAGAGGACAAGTTTCTTCTTTGGGTCTATGTCCGTGGTCAGAGGGATATATACCCACATCTTGCCGACCATCAGTCCTTCGCCCTGGTGTATGTCAGGATTTGTGACCTTAATGATATAGCCGTGAATATACGGCGGCTCCAGGGTGCCGCCACTTATCTTGCCTTGAACAGTATAACTGATATATACGTATCGGTCATCATATCCTGCCGAGAGCTGGAGTAAATCCAAATCGTCCGGAACTAAGTCGGATGTATTGTCCCTGTCGGGAACAGGCAGGATGAGATTCTTGTCTGAGGGAATCGCCTGAGCGGCTACATTTCCATTGGTATCTTCTGCACGGATAATAAAGTCAACTTTTGTGCCTTTGGGCATGGGGGGAATAACTGCCTTATAGCCACTATCGGATTTATTCATCTCGATCTTAGAGGGCTTGTCGGGAGCGCCGCCAACATAATAGGTCAGTGACACTGAACTAATTTTTGCCGTGCCGTCTTCATCTTCAAGGTTCACATCCGCAATTACCTCACACGGCTTGCCTGATTCGGGGGCATTAAAGGTGACCTTGTTGATTTGTGGAAAGGACGTCAGCATGATATTTCCGAATGCGTCTTCCTCGTTCGCATCGTTATCTGACACATCCTTTTTTTCTGTCAACGCCTTCGATTCAGTATTGCCGCCCTCCTTTGAAAAGCTCAGATCG
>CAZRNB010000046.1:0-20803 GCA_964601355.1 uncultured Pirellulales bacterium | reverse complement strand
GACCGTGCTATAATAAAAAACGAGTGGATTAAGGACACGATTGATAATCCATCCCATACGGAGGTTCAGTCTGACGGTAGAATACGCAAGTGGAAAAAGATACCTGAAGAGGGCAAATTTCTGCGAGTTATTCTGCTTCCTGACGGAGAAACAGTTCACAATGCTTTTTTCGACAGAAGCTTTAAAGGGCAATTAAAATGAGAATCAAATATTTTCCTGATACAGATACGGCGTTGATGGAGTTTTCGGGGCTTAAAGTTGCCGAAACGAAAGAGATTAACGAGAACATTTATGTTGATCTGGATGCTACGGGTAATCTGGTGGCAATGACTATTGAACATGCTCGACAACAGGCCAGTCTCCCATCCCTTTCATACGAGCAGATAGATGAACAAACGCCTGACAAACCATCCCGACGGACGACCGGTAGCCGCCGATGATTTTTTGTCGTTAGGGTAAAATCCTATATGGAACTGATAACAACATATTCACGGTATCGAAAAGTGTTGACTGTCCCCAATAAAATAAGGAGGGCAACTCCTGAACCAAGGGGTCTTATCAGGAAACCATATAAACAAAAGTTAGCTTAGGCACACACAGGGATACTGCGATGAGTGAAGAGCCATCAAAACGCCATGCACGCGCCTTCCTTAAGGGTGCAGGATTCACAGTGATCGATGTTCCGCGACACCCTCAAGAGAAACGCGCTGACCTGATGGCAAAGTACCAGAACGAGACGCATGTTGTGGAAGCAAAGGGGAAAGCCCCAACACAAGCCTTCCGTGACTTCCGTGCGGACGTCGCGAAGGCCGGTTGCGCATCTATTGTCAGGTATCTGGAATCGTGGAGCCGTCTGTCGGATATTGTGAAGGATGCCGAGGCGCAGCTTCTGATCACCCCCGCTCCCCAGATGGCGTTCCGACTTCTTTGGATAAGTTGCGAACACGATGACGCGGATTTCGTGCTACAGTTATTCAAGATACGTCTGTACGGTCTCGCGACGTTGACTGTGTGGCGACCGCCAGGCCCGAGATTTCAAGGCACGGTACGGTGCTTCTACTATCGGCACAACGACTTCTGGCAGTGCCGGGGAATCGATGCTGTCATCCTCGCGG
Source organism: uncultured Pirellulales bacterium (assembly GCA_964601355.1). Lineage (GTDB taxonomy): Bacteria > Planctomycetota > Phycisphaerae > Sedimentisphaerales > Anaerobacaceae > CAZRNB01. Next base: position 19,688 of record CAZRNB010000046.1, on the reverse strand, counting down.
GAACCAATCGTTGTCAACTGTGCGCCAATGAGTTTGGTAACGGTTACGCGGAATTCCGCAACAGCCATCTCTGGCGTATGTTTCGAGATGCGAAGGCCGTTTGTGATCCGATGGAACTAGAGCAAAATGGAGGAGCCTTTGCAATCAGGGATTCCATCCCGCGGAACGATCACAGAGCTCTTTGGCAGTACGTGCTCGATCACTACGGTGCCATGACAAGCGTAATGCTGCAGTCTCAGTTCTGCGGGGAATTTTTCTTTCCAATTGAGAAGAATACAGAAAGTTAACGAGTGCATGCACGCGGACATGGTGTGGCTGGCCGCGATACCACACCGGTGATGCTCATGTTAGGCGTCATTATTTTTCGGGAAAACAATAAACAGAAAGTGAATAGTAATGGCGGCATCATAATTCCATTGACCCTAGATGACAAATAAGGAAATCAAAAAGCTCACAAAAGTCCAGCGAGAAGTTCTTGAGGCTCTTCGGGACGGCGGAACGATCACAATTGATCGCTATAATATGCCATGGCTCGGCGATCGAATGCTTCAACCCATTACCAGATACTTCCTCACAGATAATGGCCTCATTACACGCCTTGATAAATCCCGACCGGCAGAAGCAAAAGGTAATGGTTTCGTTATCTCAGAGAAAGGCCTGTCTATCCTTGCGGACCAGACTCTTCGCAGCAAGCCGAAATCTAAGCCATCCGGTAACGATAGGAAAGTTCAAGATCAGCCAATACCCCCGACTGAAAGACAACTTTCCTTCGCAAAGGATCTTGGAATAGATGTCCCTTCAGACGCCACCTTAGGTGAGGTTAGCGATCTCATTTCTGCATGTCTTGAAAAAGACACACCCGCTAGTGATAAGCATAGGTCAATCGCGACGCTCTACGGTGTCTGTTACACCCGATTCACAGGAAAGAGACAACTCTTTGAGCGTATATTCAACGCAGTAAGTAGGCCCACTCACGAGACCGACTTAGCGTCTTGGTTTGCATATAGAGTATATCGTCATTTGGTTCTGGGAGCCGAAGACGTACCCATACGTAGTCCTGACCATCCACTCATCAAGGAAATCGCAACCCAGCTCGTTTCCGACGAAGCCGCACTTCGTTCCATTCGGCGATACAGCGCTTACGACTTGATTTGGTTTGGGGAATGGACTGCACCCGATGGCACTTTACACACAGGTGGTAGTAAACGAACAGCCGCCTATCAGAAAACCGCTGCTCTTTTCCACGCGAAGTTAGGTATCAGAGAGTGACTTACGTTTCCACCTTTACTGGGAGAACTGGGAGAAAAGGAGTTAGTCCTCGGAAATGAGTATTCACAGTCTTAAATCTGGGGACGCGATACTTATTTCAAATTGGCTACAGCCGAATGTTGTCGGTGGATGCGAGTCCATAAAACAGCGGCTGTTTCTATATCTCAAAGGTCATCAGTGAGCCTGGTCATTAAGCTGGTGTCGAAAGGGCAAAAGATAGTATGGCTAAAGGGAAGAAAAACTGCGAACGTGAGGATCGCATCGCGAGCAAAATGTTCACAAGAGCAAAGGAGCACAAGAGCACAAGTATAATTTCCTTATGCACTTATGACTTATGACTTGTGTACTTGCCGAAGGCATGGCTGCCGAAGTCGCCGACGCTCCAAAGCTATGGCGACGGAGCGAGGAATGTCAACACGAAATGTTCGTTATGATGCGATGGGAGAGACGGGGCCTTGCTGTTCCTTTGACGCAATTAAAACCAATCGCCGATGCGGACAAGGATACAAGAGAAGCTATCGAGGACTGGCATTACTGGGTGAACCAGGGATATGTTTTGTAAGCAGTGAGGTCAATAATCCGTAAATCCAGAGACGCCATAATAATTTTGATTCAGAATACCCCCGACCGCTCTACACTAAACGCTATTGGGCAAGGAATCAATATATCTACTTTTCTACTCCCGGCAATCCATCCAGATTTCTTTGAGCCTGCTCGGCATAAATACTGTCGGGATACAAACTGATAAAGCTCATCAAGGTCGCCCTGGCATCGGCTAAAAGCTTCTTTTTCTGCTCGGTGGCTGCATCGCTTTGCCGGCGCCATAACCCAATTTTTAATAGGGCCAACTCGTATAACGCCTGCGCGCCTCCATCTGCATTTTGAAATTCTTTGTGCAACTGACTCAACTGCTCGGCCTGCATCTGCTCGTCGGCAATAAGTTTAGCTTTGGCCAATAAGATATTGTCACGGAGCGGGTCTTTCCGGTCTTTCGCCACAGTGGTTTCGAGCAAACTGTTGATACGCCTCGAATAATCCTGGCTGTGTGGATTCAACATAACAAATTCCGCCAGGCGTTTTTTTGAGTCGGCTTCCTGCGTTTGGTTTTCCGGCCCTATAAGGATGCGCAACTGAGCCAGCTTTCTTTGCAGCTCTCCCAGCTTGACAACCGTTATCGCAGATTTAGCCGGCGGACTAAACAGGTTACTAAAAAATCTATTTTCATCCATTTGCTCTTGTTTGAGGCCACCCGCTGCCAATCCCGCGAGTTTGGTCTGCGCTTCAGCAAGAAGCGCATCGGCCTGCTCAAACAGAACAAGGCCTGCATAATGCTGTGCAATCCGCCAACGTGCTTCAATTGCCTCGACGCTCTGTGGAAAGTCGTCATAAAGACGATACCAAACAAGCAGAGACTCCCGATGCGGATAATCATTATAGAAATGCAGCATATCTTTCTGGCCGAGAAGCTCGATATCAGGTCTGTATTCACTCAGAAGGGCTTTATAATAAAGCACTATAGGCATTCGTTCGCTGGTGGAACGCTTTTTGTGAAACTCGGTATAAAGCAATTTTGGCATCCACCAGGGCTTACGTGGATCGATAAATGAATCATACTGTTTCTCGAGCCATTGCCTTTTTTTCTGATACTTCAACTCAACAGGCACTATAAACCAGCTCGGCCAACGGTCGTAACCAAGCTGAACCTGTATCTCTTTTTTGAGCTCCTGCCGCAATTGTATCGGCTCATCAGGATAAAAGAATCCTGTTAAATATTTTCTGACGGCAGGGTTATCGATCGTCTTATCTAATGCTTCCGTGATGCTGTGGTCATGAAATTCGCTCACGTGCTCCGGATTATTTTTAGCCACGTAGAGCTGATAGTCTAATTCATCAAGCCCTATTCTAATTTCAAAGGTCAGCACTGCCAAAAAAAAGAAAACAAATGTCACCATCCAAACCAGGCCCGGCACATAACGTGTAAAGTGACCTATGCCAAGAACTAATCCTGCTATGGATAGAGCCACGAGCCATGCGCAAACCCACGGCGCAAAAGAAAAGCCCCATTTGATGGGTTCCACGCCTTTTGCGCCTCCTAAAAAACCCCAATAAATCAGCTGAGGAGCCGTACATAATATTATTGCAGCAAAGCGGGAGCGAAAACGAAGAGGCCGGCACGCCACTGCAACGCAACTGACTAAAAGACAGGCCGCAAAGGCCGGCAAATCGGCTAAGAAAAACACCTCCAGAATAAAAACAAGACTGTACTGAAAGCTAAAAAGCTGCGATATCAACACCGGGACAATAGCAAAAATCCCCATCAGCAGTCCGAGAACAAGTATCTGCCACGGATACTCAAATATGTTCACGCCGATTACAATGAACCGATCCAGACGCCAAAGTCTCGGAGAAATCAATATTCGAAAATTAAACGACCACAAAGACCCGCTGACAATTTCTGAAAAGAAAAGACAGCTCAAGCCAAATACTGCAATCGCTAACAGCCAGCATCTCTGCACATTTTCATGGCTGTAATGCAGCGTGGGACCAACCGCCATAAAAGACTTTGTTCGCCGTGGTTCGACCGAGGTTTCGTCACTCGTCGCTCGTCGCCCGTTTCTTGTTCCTTGACCTTCGTGCATAATTAGAAATGAGTCAGATGACAGAACTCAGAAGACAGAAGGTATAAAACAAAATTTCTGTCCTCTGTTGTCTGATTTCCGTATTCTGTGCTTATGTTCCTTCGCCGCTGGTGGCCAAATAATTAACCTGCTCAGCCGTGAGCTTGTCTATGCAGATCGACATAGATTTTAGCTTGAGCGTGCTTACCTGCTGCTCTATCTCCACAGGGACACTATGTACGGCGGCCGCCAGCTTTCCTCTCCTTGCTGCCACGTACTCAGCTTCCAATGCCTGTGTTGCAAAGCTCATATCCATCACACTGGCAGGATGACCATTGGCGGCTGCAAGATTTATCAGTCTGCCTTCGCCAAGCAGATAAATACGTTTATTATTTTTCAGCACATACTCATCGACGTGCTTACGCACGCGACGATTAATCTTTTTAGCCAGACTTTTTAGAGCCGGTATGTCTATTTCAACATTGAAATGTCCGCTATTGGCGACGACCGCTCTATCCTTCATTAAGCGGAAATGCTCGGCACGAATGACATTTTTATTACCGGTTAGTGTCACGAACAGCTCCCCAATCCCTGCTGCTTCTGTCATCGGACAAACTTCGAAGCCATCCATTGCCGCCTCTAAAGCCTTGATTGGGTCAACTTCGGTGACGATAACAATAGCGCCCATACCTCTTGCCCGCATGGCAAAGCCCCGACCACACCAGCCATAGCCGGCTGCGACAACCTTTTTGCCGGCCATTAAAAAATCGGTCGCTCGAATAATCCCATCGACCGTGGATTGGCCCGTTCCATAACGATTGTCAAACAAATGCTTGGTCGCTGCGTCGTTCACGGCAACGACCGGAAATTTCAAAAGCCCCGCCTTTTCCATAGCTCGCAGACGAATAACGCCGGTAGTAGTCTCCTCCATACTCGCAATAATTCGGCCAGCATCCCCGGTCCGGCGAGTATGCAGCTCGTTGACCAGGTCCGCACCGTCATCAAATGTAATCACGGGCTTATGATCCAAAGCTTGATTGATGTGCTTATAATATGTACCGCGGTTTTCTCCACAAACAGCAAACACCGCTACCCCGAAATCCTTCACCAGCGACGCAGCTACATCATCCTGCGTGCTCAACGGATTAGAGGCACACAGCACAACATTTGCCCCCGCTGCCTTCAGGGTACGGGCAAGATTGGCTGTTTCAGCAGTTATATGCAAACACGCACTAATCTTCAAGCCCTTTAAAGGCTTGTGTTGCGAAAACCTTTTACGAATCACCGCCAGAACCGGCATATCATTATCGGCCCAGAGAATGCGTTTTTTCCCCTCTGCTGCCAAAGACAAATCAGCCACATCGTATCCATTCGACAAGCTCAGAATATGTTTCATTTATCGTTCCCTTCAAAAATCCATCACGCGCAGATGAAATTCTAAAACCAAAATATGAATTTTGCAACTTTTTTCCCGTCAATCGTGCAAAAGCCGTCGGTAAAGCTGTTTCGTCTTTGCTGCCATAGCGATGTGACAGAAATTACTTTCAGCCCACTTTCTTGCCTCCCTGCCGATTTGCATGCGAATATCCGGCGAATCTATTAACTGGTTCAAGACCTGAACCAGGTCAGAATTCCGGGTTGAGGTTATGAGCACACCGGTACGGCCATTTTGAATGTGTACCGAATCTTCTTCCCTGCTAAATCCTGCGGAAATGACTGCTTTGCCGCAGGCCATCGCCTCGAACATCACAGACCCACCAGAAAGGCTCACTAATATATCCAGAGAAGACAGCACCCGCGGCATATCTTCGCGTCTGCCGGTTAAGATAACATGCCGCTGCAAACCTCTGTCTCTAATAAAACGCTTCATCATTTCAAAATATTTCCGACAATGAATCTCACCAATGATAAAAAAAGTCACATTTCTATTCAAACCGCGCACAACCTGGTCGGCTGCCTGAAGAAAATCCAACTGGCGTTTAGAAGGCTCAATTCGCCCTACAATACCTACAAGAGTTCGACTATCTGCAGAAAAATCTCGCCTTAAAACATTTTCCTCAAATCCTACAGACCTGAAGACCTTCAGGTCCACCGCATCATCGATCTGCGTGATTTTATCCGGATGGATTCCGGCACGGAGCAAGATTTGCTTTGTCCGGCGTGAGATTGCAACAATCGCTGTGGCCTGATGACAGCAGTGCTTGTGGACCCCATCGGGGCTAATTGGCGTACGTACATGCAGGACTGATGGTATTTTTAGCCTCCTTGCTACCCAAATCATATAGCCGCTGAGCCACAGGTCGGAGCTGTGTATCAGAGAAACTTGCTGTGCTTTTGCATACCTGACAAGACGCTCGGCATCTATGTAGCGATAAAGAACGGCGGGAAATTTCCGCCACGGATGAAACGAAAAGACACTTGTTTTGATACCACAGTCGCATAACTGTCCAAAAAACCTACCATCAGTACGACAAACCACTATCGGTTCATAACTATGATTAAGATTTGTAACGACGTACTGGAGCTGTTTCTGGCTGCCGCCGACCGCTCCCCCTCGAGAAAGGTAGAGAATTCGTTTCATTCCACCCTTTCAGACGATTTTTTTGTTATCATATCAAGTCTTGCACTTCAAGGATCATAACAAATTCCAATCGAAGATGCACGCACTTCTTGCAACATTTCGACCTCCGTCATTTCTGAATCCTTTAATTACTATGTCATTCTTACCATATTTGTCAAAGAAAAATATCTCTCGCTGACAACAAAATTCAGAGACTTTTGTAAGGACTCTTTCTGCCAGAGGTAATCTGGCAGGTGTCAAAAAATCACGAAGCTGGAGTTGACTAAGTGCAGCAGTAATGGTTTATTAGGTGCCTGGTCAGCGAACGTTTACATTCGTGTTGGTTGCTAAAAGTAGGGATTAGAAAGCGAAATAGAGCAATGGCTGAGAAGAGACAGTCAGAACAGGAGGAAATTAAGACAAACTCAGAGCACAATATGCACTGGTGGATGAATCGGCGGTGCAACTTTAATTGTGTGTACTGTTTTCGCAAGTTGGGGGATGGATACGGACAGACTGAGGAACCTGCGAGCGGAAAGTACAGTGCCGAGCATATCGCTGAGCGATTTGATGAGACGGGGAAAGTGTGGCACATTTATATGACAGGTGGTGAACCGTTTTTGTATCCGGAATTTGTGAAGCTTGCAAAGGAGCTTACACGCGGACATTATATATCAGTGAGCACAAATCTGTCGACGTCGAATGCATACGAACTTGCAGAGGTCGTTAATAGTGAGCGCGTTCATCGGATCAATGCAAATTTACACATACTGGAGCGAGAGAAGATCAAGGACGGGGTGAAGGAGTATTTGCGAAAGTTCATTTATTTTCAGGAACGAGGATTCAACATTCATTCGCTATATATAACGTATCCTCTGCTCTTTGACAGAATCGAAGAAGATATTAAACGGTTGCGTGGCGAGGGAGTTAAGCGGATAAAGATAAAGGTGTTTCAAGGAAAGTACGATGGCAGGCGCTATCCACGCGACTATTCGGATGAGGAGCGAGCGTTTATAAGAGGGCTCGGCTTAGATAATTATGAACAGGAGATATTGGTGTGTCACGTGTCTTTTCTCGGGAGGAAGTGCCAAGCGGGACATTTGGCATTTAATATGGATATGTCGGGTAAAGTAACACGATGCAGTGCGTTGAAGGATGAATACGGCAATCTTTTTGAGGGAACGTTCAGGCCTGGGAATTCGTCGCGTCGCTGTATGGCGAAGAAATGTGCGTGTCCCTATCAGGGGATAAATTTCACCTCATCTGTAGGTTCTGCCGTGCCACCGAATATCGTTGTGCAACCTGTACGGTTTTCCGTAGCGGTCGGTGAGTGGATCGGCGGGCTAAGCGGTAAGATTTTAAGGTAAGGAATATTCCACAACAAAAAAATCCCGTTTTTCGATTGCCGATTACAAATTGTAAATCGAAAATCGTAAATCAAAAATCAAACGGGCCTATTGGATGGATATGCTACAAAAGCGAGTTCAATAATTCCCGAAGGATCTTATATAATGCAATTGAGTTTTGTAAACCGTTTCTTTAAGCCGATAAAAAGTTATCTGAAATTTGAGCTTGCCAAGAGATACAGAACCGTGCTTGGTGTGCTTGGAAAAGTATGCTTTATAGGCGTCACGGGAAGTTGCGGCAAAACAACCACCAAAGAGCTCATTGCTGCAATCTTAGCACACGAAGGTCAAGTCCGAAAGAGCAACCAGGTTATAAACACTACACGTTATGTAGCCAAAACAATCTTGACCGTTTACCCATGGCACCGCTTCTGTGTTAGTGAAGTCAGCGCTCCTTCGCCTGGGATTATGGAGAAATCAGCAAAATTATTTCAGCCCCAAATCGGCGTGGTTGCGCACATCGGTCAGGACCATTACAGTAACTATCGCAATTTAGAATCGACAGCCGCAGAGAAAGGAAAACTCGTGGAAGCGCTTCCGGTCGGTGGAGTGGCTGTGCTCAATATAGATAACCCTTACGTGTCTGCTATGCGGAAGCGAACAAGAGCTCAGGTTATCACTTATGGATTATCAGCCGATGCAATGGTCCGCGGCGAAAACGTGTCTTGCGCCTGGCCAAGGCCAATGTCACTTGACATTTGTTATGCGGAAAAACAGCTTCACGTTCAAACACAACTGTTAGGTAAACACTGGGCTTATGCTGTCCTTGCAGCGATTGCTACCGGCATTGTCGTAGGCGTTTCGCTGGAACATGTGGTTCAGGCAATTAAGACCTTCGCTCCAGTGCCCGGCCGGATGAGCCCGCGTGAAACCCCCGATGGTGTTACCTTTATTCGCGACGATTGGAAGGCACCACTGTGGACCATACCTGCCTCCTTGGATTTCATGAGAACAGCAAAAGCACAGAGAAAAGTTATCGTGATAGGGTCGATCTCAGATACTCCAAGGAGCTTTCATGATAGATATAAGACCGTTATTCGACAGTCTTTGGATGTAGTTGACAAGATAATTCTCGTTGGTGACCATGCTCGTTCAGCTATTAAAGCACGGCCACATTCTGAAAATGAATGCGTCATGGCGTTCGATACACTTTACCAGCTCAATTCTTTCTTAAATAACTATCTCAAAGCAGGCGACCTCGTATTACTGAAAGGTTCTACAAGGGCTGACCATCTCCAGCGAATTGTACTCTCGCGGACTAATAATACTGCCTGTTGGCGGGAAAAATGTGGAAAATTTCGTTTCTGCAGTGATTGCCGACTCCTTCATAGTCCCTTTGTGCCAAGCGATAAAGTGCAGGTTAGTTAGTTTTACCTTTGCGCATTCGCACCATCGCTTTGGTTCGGGCGCTATATGTTGAAGCTATATCAACCTCAAATGAGATATGTCCTTTTTGATACATTGCAAGATAGATAATCAATGAGATTAATTGACTTACGTAGTGACACCGTTACTTTGCCAACACCAGCGATGCGGGAGGCCATCTATCACGCAGAGCTCGGTGATGATATGTTTGGTGAGGACCCGACCACTAACCGCCTTGAGAAAATGGCTTCTGAGTATATGGGAAAAGAAGCAGCAATGCTGGTTGTCAGCGGGACGATGGGAAACTTAGTGTGCCTGCTTACCCATTGCAGACGCGGGGAAGAAGCGATAATCGGCGATAAGTCGCATTTGTTTCTCTACGAGACTGGCGGCATGTCAGCACTTGGCGGAATACATCCATACACCGTCAGCAATCAACTGGACGGCACGATGCGGCTGGAGGACATCGAAGCAGCTATTCGCAGCGATGATGTGCATTGTCCGCGGACACGGCTCATCTGTCTCGAAAACACCCACAACCGCTGCAATGGTTCTGCTCTTACGCCCGAGTATACCGACAAAGTGTCGGCATTGGCCCGGAAAAGGGGTCTTCTGGTACACCTCGATGGCGCCAGGATATTCAATGCTGCTGTGGCATTGGGAGTAAATGTAAAGGAACTAACCCGAAATGTTGATTCCGTGACCTTCTGTTTTTCAAAAGGGCTTTCCGCACCAGTGGGTTCAGTGGTATGTGGCTCCAGAGAGTTAATTGCTGAAGCGCAGCGAATTCGTAAAGTATTGGGGGGTGGTATGCGCCAGACTGGGATTATCGCAGCACCAGCTATTACAGCTCTGGAGCAGATGGTAGATAGATTAGCAGAAGACCATGCAAATGCTCGGCGTCTGGCTGACGGTATCACGAGTATCCAAGGATTGTCCTCCAACCCTGAATTGACGCAAACGAACATTGTTTATTTCAATATAGCCAGTGGTCAACTGACGGCTGAAAAGCTTGTGAGACAACTTGACAAGAAAGGAATAAAAATGTTGTGTTCGGGGCCAAAGCAGATTAGGGCAGTTACCCATTACGGCATCAGTGCAGGGGATATTGATTTAACCTTGGCGGCCTTGCTGCAGGTAATGGAGCAGTCTTGGCTCAAAATTCATAATATACAGATAAAATAATCGCATTTCGCACCAAATATTTAAATAACCGACACCTATGACTATTAAGAAAGCAATCATAACCTTACAAGAACTGTTTGAGGTGGCTAAATACTGCCGCAAACTCACTCCGCTCTGGAGTCCCATCTATCCAGCTATCCTATTACGGACGATCCGTCTATGTCGTCGGCAGCATTTTTCACCTAAAGAAGCATTTCTACTTGGATTATATAACCCCAACATTACTAACACTGAAACTCACAAGTTTATCAGCAGAAAGAACCTAACAAAAATCCAGGAATCAATAAATCCCATATCTTGGGCCCCTCTTTTAAAAAATAAAGGTATCTTTTACACCTATTGCATGGCATTAGATATACCTATTCCTAAGCTGTATGCTATCTTTTTTAAACAAGTTGCAGGATGGTGCTACGATGGTTCCATACCGGCAAGCCGAGAGGATTGGAAGAAGCTCTTTGACTGTCAGTTGCCGGCGACTTTCGTTGTTAAACCCGCACAAGGAGCCTGCGGCAAAGGATTTAACATTTTCAGCAGGTCTAACAAAAGATTTATCGACGCTTCCGGACGAGCATACGAATCAGCAGACCTATATGATACGCTTCTTTCAGATCCACAATACGAAAGCTTTATAATTCAAGAGCAGCTAAAGAATCATCCTGAATTGCTTCGTTTGACCAGCATTGAGTTTCTTCAGACAGTACGAATCATCACCATTGTGGATAGAAAAAACCAGTGTCGTATCATACATGCGCATCTCAAATTGATTACAGGGCAAAATGTGGCTGACAACTTTGAACACGGCCTAAGTGGTAATATAGAACCGCTTGTTTCCTTAGCTGATGGCCTTCTACAATCAGCGGTCACGATGAGCCAGGATGGTTCGGGTGTACATACCATACTCAACCATCCAAAAACGAAAATTGTTTTTAACCAATTTCGCCTACCACTATGGGACCAAACATGTAAATTGGTCAAAGAAACAGCACCGAAGTTTTTACCTATACGTTCAATTGCATGGGATGTGGCTCTAACACCTCACGGGCCTTACATCGTAGAAGGGAATATTTGGTGGTCCCCACCTAATCAACACAAGCGTATGGACGTTATTTTAAACGAGTTAAGCTGAGTTTGTACCCCAGCATCAGGTATAGACGTCTCAAATCCTGCTTTGCATGCACCGAATCATGTTACACAGCATAAGTATTTGGAGAACAGAATTAATAACGTCTCCCTCCTCCCATCATATCCTCATACATCATATCGTATTCCCCATACATGCCGTCAGAACCCTCATATATGTCCGAACCAGGCGCACGCTGTCCAAGAGTACGGCGTCCGCTTACTCTGCTCTCCCAGCCCCGCAAAGGCTCTTTTTGCTCTCTTTGTAAAATCCTGATATCATTAAATGCGATCTTTAAATTTTCCGTCCAATTACCCTCTGAAATCGGCATACGTTCAATAGTTGTGCCATCCAAACTGTAGAGCATATCATAATAAGGTCTGGAACGCGCACCTCCTTTGATCCACAAGTCATTTACAGATACGGCATCAACTAAAACTGCACTGGTACTATAATCAACACTCTCAGGCTCTCCGGTTCGGTCTTCTAGCCGCATACCCGTCCCGAGCCGGGCCGAGGGATATTCAGGACGTTGAGGATCACGCATAGAAGAGTACCGACCAGCTTGACCAGCTTCCCCCATAGGATACCCACGAAGCCCTCTTGGCTCATTAGCAACTGGACGCTCCACCTCCACGACTTTGCCTATAACTTCACCCTGTCTAACTACAAAATCTTTGCTATACCAATAACCCAATACATACTTTGAGACCTGGACAGTAACCATCTTCGCTGCTTCCTGTATCTCCTTTGCAAAAAGATACAGTCTCTGCGGAACGTGCACGGGCTCGGTAATATCTGAAAACTCACTCCATAGAATAACCACATCTTTATAAGATTTGCTTTGCTCTTTGAACTTATTAGTCCCGGCAATCGGATTAAAAACGCCTAACCGGATTCTGTATCGGTAGCTCTTGCCAAGCTTGGTTGTGTCATCGTATGCCCAGAACGTCAAAGGTTCGCGCATCTTGGACATGTCAGTCCATTCGGTAATCAACAACTTTTCAAAATCAAGATAAACATCCTCTGACGAAGGCTTTGCCTGAATATCTCTAATATCTCTGCCCTCGATTCCCATCATATAATCATCTGTCTGGGCATTGCGATCCCGTTCTCTTCCTCTGCCTCCGCTACGGTTCGTCGCGGATGATCTGCCGCCTGCCTGCCCCCTGTCACCATACATTCCGACATCACCGTAAAGTCCACCATCAGTCTGGCCGGTTCTGCGATCTGTCCTATCTGTCCTATCCGTCCGACCCGTTCTCGATCTGGTCCCCCTTGTACCACGAAGTCCATCAGTAGTATTACCGTATCCCTCAGTCGTTCCACTCCGCCCGGAGCGGCTATCGGTTCTCGCTCCGTAAGTACCAGTCCCGGTAGTAGCGCCGCCGCTGCCACGTCTATCTTCGACTCGCTGGGTGCGATCGCGTTCATCCTCCTGTTTTTTATTCTCTATTTCCACTCGCCTTTGCTCCGTCTTTTCCTTTTTCCTCAGGTCCAGATACTTTCGATGTAACACAGGAGGAAACCACTCCTCATTTGCGGACGCAATCTGATAAGCCTGTGGCTGCAATAAATCCATTTTCATATCCGGCTCGTTAAACTGAAGCAAACGAACAGCAATCCCCCCCGCCGGCAAACTTTCTATACTCTCAACAATTTCAAACATCCTTTTGCGATTGTCAATCTTGCTTCGAGGCACAGTCAGCCAATCACTCCAGCCGCCGTTATCAAGCAGCTCTTGTCTCTGTAACTGAACCGCCGCAAAAATCGGTACCGCCAGACACGGGTCACGCCACTCCTGCCTGACAAAATCGCTGTCAAAACTTTCATGAAACTTTCTGTATAATTCCGCAACGTCAAACTTCGCTTCCACCGTCACCAGGTCAATATCATCAGCCTGAGGCATCGCATTTTCATACGGAACATCCTCACTAACCGGCTGCGTAGGAACATAAGCCGCTGCTCTAATGTACTCAACGGCCACATCCGTGACCTCCCCAATAACGCCATTGGCCACCGGAAGTGCATACTCTTTGCCGTCACTTATCTGACTGGAAATAGGCGGTGGCACTGGTATAAACATATTTGTATTAATGCCGCTTATGGCCGAGTCAAATAAGCCGGTAAAACCGTGCTGCATGTTAGCCCATATCCCTGCTCTGACAGGGTCGTTAGGGTCCAAAGCTCCGGTTAACCGTGACACATAATCCAGCTTAGTCTCAGGCGGCTGATTCAGCTTGTACTCCAGCTCCTTAGCCTGCTCTCGTATCCGCTTATCAATTTCGCCCGGCCCGAATTTCTCATTATTATAGCTAACAGCGTCAGGACTAATAAGAACACGAAAAATCAAAAGCCAGATACAAACTACTCCAATAACCGCAAACACAATCTTCTCAATATGCGCCTCTAAAAAGTATCCGACTTTCTTAATTATCATCATTTCTCATACCTTTCATCGCGGAACATAACCCCGTGTTAAACGCGGGGCTAACTATTTAGTCCCCAGTTTCACTGGGGTGTTTTCGCTTCCTCACCCTGCAGCTCTTTCTTAATTGTCTCAGGTTTTACTTCATCATAGCCGGTCTTGTTGAAGATATATTCGCAAATCAAATCCAGCTCCATAACAGCGTCTTCGCCATAGCGGTATAGATAGTGATTTTGATCATTCTGGGCGTCTATCAGCCTGATATTACTCTCCAAAATCGTTATCTGGTTATGCTTATGAGTTTGAGGCGGAAGAAGCTGTCCTTTCCACCCTCTGGATTGATGCTCTTTGGCAGAACAGAACTCCTGCATAAAAGGCAGGACGGCATCCGCACCAACCAGCACAACAACGTTGAAATGTATGACATCAATATCTCCAGTGCTTAACCTTCCGGTACAGGACTCGGCAAGCCCATCCTGCTTCGACAGAATATATGTGGGTTTACCCTCCGATGATGTTTTCGCGAATCGCCTACCTGCACGCGATCCCTGAAATCTCATACCCTTTACATCACCAAGGGTGAAACCGATCCTCATAAGCCGCTTGACCGGCGAAGCAAGCACACTATTCGAGCCGGCATTCATGGCTTCTATAGTATCGACAACATCTTTAATAACCCAGTAGCCTAATTGCCAATACCAGCAATCCTTAATCGCGTCTTCTCTTCCGGGATTCTGATATCCTTTCCAGAATTCGTATCCGGCCACGTCAGCCGGATTAGCATAGACAGAACCGGATTTTGCCTTATCAAGACATATCTCATCCACAATCGTGGCATCGATATCATTCATTATCCGCAATGAGCTTCCTCTGAAATACCTGCTGCCCGAAGCTGAGCTTCTTATTGATGAGCTTCTACCTCCGAAACGGCTGTGTACAGAAGAGTTTTGCAGACTTCGCTGCAGCTCTGCATCGCTGGGAGAATCACAGGCCTTCATTCCGGTTATCAAATCTTCCACACCCTTGCGAAATCGATTGCCGAACTCCTCGAAAATCAAGGCTGATATATCGTTCGGCTCAGGAAATATTTTGTAGCTTAGCAATTCTCTTTTTGAGCTTTGCTCTGCCAGGAGCTTTATTTGATTGGCATCATGCGCATAAGACTGCTGGTATTTTTCCTCCTCCTTAGATTGCTCGCGAGAAAAGGCATTCATAGCCTGAATCGCGGTGCCCTTTTTAAGACTTTCATCTTCTATCTGTCCCTTAAGCTTGCTGCTGATTAACTGCGTAGGGATAAATAAAATAACAGCAATTACTATTATAATAACTGCTATCAGCAGCGACGAATTATGCTTAAGAACGCTTAGTTTTTGCAGAACGCCTTTGAAATTTGGTAAATTCATCTTATCTCACCAATCTACATTTATAATTACTTCCTTCTTTTCATACTGCTTTTGGTTGTATAATCATAAAACATCAGCCTTTAGAGCCGCCGTCTTAGAAATCAAATTGTCCTCCTGCTCCGCCTTTGCTTTTGCCGCCGGTCGATTTCGGGGAAGGCGAAGGAGAAGGAGAAGCACTTACAGGAGCACTTACAGGAGCACCTCCATAAGCTGACATGGCACCAGCAGGCGGCGGAGGCGGCGGTGGAGCATCTTTCCAGACAACCTTAAAGTTTAATACGAACCAATTGTCGTTGGTTTCATACACAGGACTGCTGGTTCTGCGATCGATTACCTCTTTCCCATACTCATCCAGCACGGGAACCTTATTGATAATTTCCCTCGTCATTGGATCTCTTAGAATCTGCCTGTCAACCATTGTACTGCTCATCATACCTGGGCCGGCAACCTGGCTGCCCATTCCTGGCACGGCATCAATAACACCTATTCCTGCAGGCACGTCAGCGGACAAATCAACAGGGCCTTTATCCAATTTATAATGCTCGAGATTAGCTTTTTCGTACAGCTCAAATGGGCAATTGCCGTCAACAACAACGTCAAGATGCTGCAGCCGAGTAACAAACCCCCATCTATTGGCTTTGTCCCCCACACCAAGAGGGTCCAGCAATTCACCTATATCTCTATATGGACTATATCCGGCTATAGTTACGACAAATCCCTGCTTCTTTTCAACCGCACTTTCCTGACCTCCCAAGCTAAAGTCCAAAGCATAGCGGGATTGCGCAAGAGGATCCCCATCCATCATCCTCGGATCATACATCATCATATCGTAGCCTTCCATTCCACCATCTTGTTGTCCCAAGCCCATGCTGCCTCTTCTCATCATAGCCGTGGCGCCAAATTGTGCTTTTGCAAGATCATTTGAAAAGTAAGCCGACATACCGGTAATGAATAGCTGTTTTCGATCTTTGCGAGGGATGTGTAAAACAGTTTCTACATCGCCTTTGATAAAAGCTTCATAAAGCTCCTTTTGAGCCGGATTGTTTTTTGTACTCGGCAAAGCCGAGAGTATGGTTTCGTGCAGTAGTGGAACCGCTTCACGATATTTAAAGGGTTCTAATTGCTTTTTTATGATGGTTTCTGATTCAGAGCCTCTGCGCTGCTGTTCATCAAGCTGGTTACGTGCCTGCGTAGCATCATTAATTACACGACTGATGTCTTGTCGAATCTGCTCATTTTTCGCATAATTGATTTTATCCATGCCGACTCTCGCCAGCGACATAAGAGAAACAAGAAGTAACAAACAGGCTGCTGCGGCAAAATATCTGCCTTTACTTGCCCAGGCCATGGACCTGGCAACGCTACGGGGCAGCAGATTGCCGGATATCACTGCCAGACCCAAACCCTGAGCAGCAAGACCATAAACAACGGCGAAGTCACTAACATTCTCATGGAATTTTGCCGCTGAAATTCCAGCGCCCATCGCAAGTTTTTTAAATGTATCCGGCCGCTCAACCGGCATCTGCAGGCTCTGCTGTAAATATTTCAGCAGGCCGCGTAGTTTTGTCCCGCCGCCCATCGCAATGACTTTCACAAATTTAGCATTGGGATTGGAGCTGCTGTAAAAGCCTAACGAACGCTGCACTTCAGATACTAAATCGGTAAAAACAGGTTTCATCGCCTGCAAAATTTGCCGGGCATATTTGCTTACCGGAGCTGTACGTTTGAGCTTTTCCGCTTTTTCAAAATTTATTTTGAACGCATCTGCTATCGACTTGGTAAAGGTGTTACCGCCTATAAGGATACAACGTTGCCACACGGCTGATTTCGTGCAGACTACCAGATCGGTGTTTTCCGCTCCAACATTAAGAGCAATGACTGCCTGATCATTCGTAGTGAGCAATTCGGCATGTTCTTGCATTACATAATTATATAGAGCCATTGGCGCCATCTGAACGTAGCTGACCTGCAAATCTTCTCTTTCAAAATGCTCCAGCGCTGAGTTCACTACTTCCTTTTTAATCGCAAAAATACCAACCTTCTTATCAGGACTATCGGCTGATGTCATCAGCTGCCAGTCCCATTCCACGTCGTTGATATCAAAAGGAATTTGCTGAACAGCTTCGAACTTGACAATTTCAGGAATGCGTTTCGGCTCGACGGGCGGCAGATTTACAAATCTGGCAAAACTGTTTTGGCTCGGCACAGAGATAATTATCTCATCATCGCCCAAATCGTTTCGCTGGACAAATTGGCGTAAGCTCAATGCAATAAGCTCATCCCCTTCAGCCGGTTTGACGTCACTTCCTGAAAGGATTTTGCCGTGCTGGATATGGTCGAAAGCGATTACCTTTATAACGCCGCCGACATTGGCCAACCGCAGTGCCTTTAGCGAATTATTGCCCAGATCTACTGCCCATACCGTATCGGTTACAGCCGCCATAACAAACCTCCCGCTTTATGGCCTACAAAATCATTAACCTTGTTAATTTTTATCAGCCCATATAAATTATATCATATTATGAAAACTTTTTCCATAAATACTCTCGGCTGCAAAGTTAATCAATATGAAAGCCAGCAGATTCGGCAGCTGCTCGAACAGCTCGGGCTTATTTATACAGAGATGTCGCAGAGAGTCGATCTGGTGGTTATAAATACTTGCTGCGTTACCCAAACAGCCTCTGCTAAAAGCCGACAAGCCATTCATAAAGCCCAAAGGCTTAATCCCAATGCTGCTATCGTGGTTTGTGGATGCCTGCCCAGCATCCAAACCGTCGAACTAAATGGCCTTAGCGAAAAGATTTATGTCATTAGCTGCCGGGATGAGCTTGCCGGCACATTAAGCCAAATATCAAACGGAAAAATAAAACCAGAAAATAACGCTAAAACCTATCGGCAAAATAATTTAGAATTACCTTATCTAACCTCTTTCAAAGGTCATACAAGAGCTTTTCTAAAGATTCAGGACGGCTGTGATGGCTATTGCTCCTATTGTATAGTACCTAAAACCCGCCCTTTTGTTCACAGTAAATCCGTTGATGTCGTTTTGCACGAAGCACAAGCCCTTGTCGCAGCCGGCCATAAAGAAATCGTCGTAACCGGCGTATTCCTCGGCGCTTACGGCCAAGAAACCGTTAGAAGAAAAAACTGGCCAAACGAGCAAAATGACAAATTGCCTGACCTTTTAGATAAAATGGCGCAAATCCCCGGCCTTGCAAGAATTAGATTAAGCTCGCTTGAGCCTGCTGACGTCACGTCGAGGCTGCTTGATACTTTCTGCAACCACCGTAACATTATGCCGCATCTTCACTTATCACTCCAGTCCGGCTCAAATATAATCCTGAAAAAGATGTGCAGACAATATAATGCAGATGATTTCAGAGAAAAGGTAAACTTGATTAAATCGAGACTTGATAGACCAGCGATAACGACCGATATTATCGTTGGTTTCCCTACTGAAAGTGATGCTAATTTTGAGCAAACCGTTGCTTTAGCCAAAGAGGTCGGCTTTGCCAAGATGCACGTTTTTGCTTTTTCGCCGCGAAAAGGCACCGCCGCTGCAAGTATACAAAGTGCTGTATATAAGAGAGTTATAAAAGAGCGGTCGAGAATACTTCGTGATTTAGATAGAAAGTTGCAGAGGGATTTCCGCCAGCAGTTTATTGGCGAAACAGCAGAGGTCCTGCTGGAAAATAGTCACCCTGCCCAGTGCTTGATGGGTCGAGCAGAGAGGTATTTTTATGTTTATTTAGATAAATCAGCCGACAGACTGAAAGCCAATGATTTGATTAAAATGAAGCTGGTTAAAAATAGTGAAGATGGAGTAATGGGAGAGCTTGTTCATTAAATCAAAGTTTTAGCACATTTTTCGTACTCTTCCGGCTACGGATCGAAGCTTCGCCGAGACGAGTTAACACGCCTATAAACCTGTCTTGAGCATAGTCGAAAGAATTGTAGTTGACTTCTCCGAAAAAATATTTTCTCTGGCACACCAATTGCGCTATCGCTGACGAACACAGACTTAAACACTGACTGACACCGATCAAAACTGCATATCTTTATTTTGAGGATTTTTGTCAAAAAAGTGTGAATACCGACTTGCAGTAACATCATAATTGACGAATTGACGCCATAAGGTTTTTATTTAATAATTGGTATCATTGCTGTCTTGTTATATGTTGAATATATACAAAAGAGCGAAGTTTTTTTACATTAAACAAGGCAGAGGTGTAATTCTTTAAGAGTATCTGTGATGATATGTAAAAATCTCTTAAAGGGATTTTAGGTACTCACTCATGATATTGGTAAAGAATAACAAGAAAATTGGGCATATT